>CAXYWC010000027.1:0-30596 GCA_964292845.1 uncultured Flavobacterium sp.
CAAAAAGCTCTATATCAAGACATTATAATAAGTAAATAAATGAACACCTCAATTTATTTTTTAACCAATCTAAAGAATTCTGTAATGCTGCAGTTCCTCTTCGTTTTACGCCTAATGCCTCATATTCCGTTAAATTAGTAGTAACATTCGTTTGAGATACCTGATTGACAACATCGGCATAAGCCTGAATAAAGTTTTGAGTAAAAGCACCATTTATTGATAATAATGAAATAATTAAAAACTTTTTATAAAGAGTCTTCATAGATTTAGGTTAAATTTTTAGATTTTAATAGGTTTAGTAAATATATAAAAATAAATAGCATTTCTAAAAAAATAAAATAAAAACATAAATAATTGATTTACAATTGATTAAAAATAATATTAAAATCAATATATTATATCCTTTTACTTTGGCACACAAATTGGTTATACCAATACAACAAGATACTTTTCTTGTTCGAGGAAGCTAAAAATCGTAAGAGTAAGCAAAAACTATTCAATTATTGTATCATGAAAAAAATTACTCTTTTAGTAGCCAGCATCTTCCTGGTAGGAAATATGGCAAATGCGTCAGAAAACCCTTTCTTTTCTGATAACACAACAATAGCGAGATTTAGCTTCGAAGAGCCTATTGCGTTTACAGAACGTGGCATCGAGTTTTTTGTATTTCCAAATGGTGAATTCGATTTTAATACTCGACCTAACGATTCTGATGGCGGTTACCACTTCAAATCAGCAGGACGAAGAGTTACCATCGAAATAAACAGAAATCCTGTAAACTACGGTGTTCGTATCGAGCACGATGCTTTCGGTAGAGTGCGCAGAATTGGAAACACTTTCATTAACTATGATTATAACGACAGAGTGAGCCGAATTGGAAGCGTATTTATGCGATACAATCGTTTTGCCCTTTCACAAGTAGGCGGATTGCAAATTATTTACAACCGTAGAGGTCAAATTGTAGATATGTTTGGCTCTGTAAAGGGGCGCAATTACGGACACTACACTAATCACGGGTATAATGACCCTCATGATTATAATGACTACAATGACAATACTTCTGGCGATTACTACTACAAAACCAACGACAAAAAAGAAAAAATGGAAAATCGTAGCGAAGAAAAAAGAGAAGATAAAGAATAATTTTTAGATTGGTCACCTATCAATTGGGTTAGATTTGTTTGTTTGTAAAGCTCCACTCGTTAGCAATAACAGTGGAGTTTTATTTTTTTTCAGGAGCTAATCCAGCTATTCGTTACAATCTTTTTGTGCTTTTGTCATCCTGAGCTTGTCGAAGGACAAAAGCACAAAAAGGATTTTCACTGCTATCTGGGCTAAAGCATTCGAGTCCTTTTCAAAATTGCAGTAACTACGGCATTAAACTCTTCCGAAATAGCTAATTTGTAGTTCACAAAAACATAAAAAACAGTAATCAAAACCGACTTAAATCCAATATTGACGATAGGATGAAAAGGGAAATCCCAAAAATAAAATAACAAAAAACAAACCATCAAAACCCCTAACGAATATAACGTTCGTATCGTAAACGGATACAAATTCATTTTCCTAACCACATAAATAAGTTTGATTGTATTGTAAATCATTACGGTTAGCAAAGTTGCAAATGCAGAACCTTCAATTCCATACATCGGAATAAAAATCATATTCAAAACAATCATCAAAAAAACAGTAAAAATGCCAAACAATAAAACCGTTCTATAATACTTTGTATTCACAATAATCGAATTATTATTTCCTAAAAGTACATCATAAAATTTTGACAATCCAATCATAAAAACTACCCAAATTCCACCACTGTAATCTTTAGGGATTATTTGATATAATTCTTTAATATTCAAAAAGATAAGCATCATCATATAGCCGCCTATAATTTGCAGATTAATGGCACTTTTTTTGTACAAATCATTCAATTCGTCATACTTATTTTCAGTCATTAATCTTGCTGTAATTGGCGCTACAATTTGTGTCATAGCACGACTTGGCACCACAATTACTGTTGCTATAAATATGGCAACGGCATACAAACTATTATTGCTAACGTGCATATAATGAGGAATCATGACTTTATCAAAATCGACTAACATTACAGCAATACCGCCAGAAAGAATGATAAAAAAAGAATACTGAACAATATCTTTCAAATTCTCTGGAATTACTAATCTAAAAACAGGCATTTTAATAGAAAAAGCATACAATTTCATCGCCAGAAGCTGAAAAAAATAAGCCAATAGAAGAGCATAAACGAAAGTATCTTTTGTTATCCAATCGAAATGAACAGCGAACAATAATCCCATAACTATCAACCTTACAAACACTTCACTTATAAGGTTACCAATTACCGATTGCATGTGGACTTTTACCCATGCATAAAAAATTTCGAAATAGGCCATAAAAAAACCCACGAGCGGAATTATCCAAAAAAAGGGGCGTAACGTTGGATTTTCAGTTACCCAAATAGCTGAAATTTGTTCGTAAAAAACATAAAAAACAAGTCCAAATGGCAGCGCCAAAGCCAAAGGTAGGAATAGCATAAAAGTGAGAAATTCTTCTTTTGCTTTCTCTGTTTTATAATGCGAAAAAAAACGTACCAACGTATTTTGTCCTCCAAAAGCCATGATGGGCATCATAATATTGGCAAACGAAAGTACGGTTGCTACTATACCGTAATGCAATTTTCCGAGAAAAGTGGTGTACAAAAACAGCGCATTAATCGCTCCAATCCCGAAACCGAAAAAGGTAATGATGGTGTTTTTTATAGATTGATTTTGTACTATTCCCATTCGGAATTTTATATTTAGGATTTAAGATTTAAGATTTGCGCCAATTTCTCCGTCAAACTTTTTCTGGAATATTGCTGTAAACCAACGGGATACACTTTTAGGTTTTGCTCTAAAAACAATTCAAAATAAGCTAAAATTTGACTTTTTAATCGCTCTTTTTCGGTGTAGGTAAAGAAAACTCCCGTATTGGTAGATGTAATAATTTCGGCAAAATCAGAATCTTCAGGCCCAATAGCAAGTATCGGTCTTTCGGAAACCATATATTCAAATAATTTCCCTGGAATGATGCTTTTAGTCTCAGCAGAATCTATTTCAATTACCACTAAAACCTGTGATTTCCTTTGATGTTCAATGGCTTCAATATGGGAAACATAGCCCAAATTATTAACATACGAATTTAGATTAAAAGCATCAATAGTATCTAAAATTTCTTGACTCACTTTTCCTATCAGTTTCAACTGGAAAAATTGAGCAAATAATTCGTTTTCAACACATAATTCCTGCAACGATTCCCATAAAATGATGGGATTTCTATCAGATAAAAAGGAACCAATATGTGCCAATGTAAATTTTTCGTCTAACGTTTGTTTTGCAATACTTTCGACATCATACCCATTGGTAATTACTTCAATTGGTTTTGATGTAATCGCCTGAAATTCAGTTTTAGTCGTTTTACTGGTTACAATAATAGTATCGGCAGTATTTAAAACTTTTCGTTCTAACTTTTTATGTTTTTTCTCGGCATAAGACGATAATTTTAAAGCCGAATGGTACCCAATAGTAGTCCAAGGATCCCGGAAATCGGCAAACCATTTTACATTCAAATTTTGCTTTAATTTTAATCCAATGAGATGCAAACTGTGTGGTGGTCCAGAAGTAATTATGGTGTCAATTTTATTTTCTGAAATATATTTTTCTAAATAGTTGACCGACGGTTTTACCCATAAAACTCTGGCGTCGGGAATAAATACATTACCACGAACCCAAAGCAATATTTTTTGCAAAAAAGTTTGTTTTTTCTGATTCGGAATAATCCCAGAACTGATTCCTTTAGTCTCTTTTTTAGAAAAAATAGAAGCTAGTTGATACGGTTCAAAAATGGTGTTTTTTAGTACAATTGCTTTATCCGAAACCTCCTGAATCAATCCTTCATCTACAATTGGATACGTCGGATTTTCAGGAACATACACTATCGGTTGAATGTTATACTCTGGTAAATACTTCACAAATTTTAACCATCGCTGTACACCTGGCCCTCCAGCGGGTGGCCAATAATAGGTTATGATGAGTACTTTTTTCATAATGCTTTGGCAATTGTAAGTCCGAACCAAGTAGCCATTAATCCTAAGAAAACACTCAAGCTAATGTATAAAAAAGCGATTAGTATTTGATTGGTTTGCAGCAATTGTACATTTTCATGAGAAAAAGTCGAAAATGTGGTGTAACCACCACAAAGTCCTGTGATTAAAAAGAATTTTAAATCCTGAGAAATCGCATGTTGCTTTTCTAAATAACCAAAAAACAATCCAATGAGTAAGCAACCTATAATATTAGTCACAAAAGTGGCATACGGAAAATTAGATTGTACATACTTATTCATAACCACAGCGGTTACGTAACGTAAAACGCTACCCAAACCACCGCCAAGTGCTATGTACAATATGGTTTTCAATTAAACTGTCTTGGTTTTTTTTGCTTCGTAATAAATTCCTCCACCTAACAATAGTAAAATTCCAATAAAACTAAGTAATGAAATCATGCTTCCTGTTTTTACCACTTGTGGCTCAAACTTGAACTCGACAGTGTGTTTTCCAGCAGGAATTGGCAAACCTCGTAAAGCATAATCTACTCTTTCATAATTTGATAATTTTCCATCAATATAAGCATTCCAACCGTTTTTGTAATACATTTCAGAGAAAACAGCAAAACCATTGTTGGTGTTATTTGAACTGTATTTTAGCTCGTTTGGTGCGTATGAAGTTAGTTTTATTGTTGAAGTTGAATCTGTAACAAACGGTTTGAATCCAACATTAAAATCTTTTGAATTAATGACTGCCACTTTTTTTGTTTCTAATTTATCCAAAGCCTTCATTTCAGCATCAGCATCAGAAACCAACTTTATTTCATTTACAAACCAAGCATTTCCATTAGCTTGTGTGTTATGAATAGCTATTTTCTCTCCTTTTTCGTTAGTTTGAATTAAATATTTTACATTTAGCATATTAACAACTTCCATGTTATTATTCGCAATTTGATAATCGAATAAATCTTGCATCCGTCTAGGCTTTACTGCACTGTAGCCTCCGATAGATTTATGAAAATACGAAGCACGTGGATCGCTCATAACATTTTGAGAAACTTCAAAAACACGATAATACGATTTGTCTTTTAATATGGTGGCATCGATTTCGGTTTCTTGAAACGGAACTTCTACCTCTTGCTTAGAAGCAAAACTGGAATTGTTTAGGTAATTTTTATCAATAAAAAACAAATCAGAAATCATGATTAATCCTACCACAATAACCGCTACTTTATGCGAAATTGTGTTTTTTATAGACAACCACAAGACACCAAAAGCCATTAGTATTAGAAATGCAGAACGTAACAAATCGGCAGAAAACAACGATTTTCTATCTATTTTTAAGGCCTCAACAAATTCTGGTCCATACGATTGCATTAAATAATTATCGCTTCCTCCGGCAAAACTAAAACTACCTTTGAAAATAAATAATAAAGCTAAAACACCAACACTTACAGAGGCTGATTTCCATAAATTAGTCCATTTTTCTTTATCATCTAATTTAAAAAAGGATTGCAAGCCCATAATCGCAAGAACTGGCATTCCGATTTCGAGCACAATTTGTATTGATGAAACCGCTCTAAACTTGTCGTACATGGGTACAAAATTGATAAAAAAGTCTGTCAATAGAGCGAAATTTTTTCCCCATGAGAGCAATAAAGAAACTACAATTCCTGCCAGAAAAAGGTATTTTATTTTTCGTTTATCCGAAAAAAGGGCAACAATTACTAAGAAAAAAACAACCGCTCCAATATAGGCAGGAGCTGCTACAATAGGCTGGTCTCCCCAATAAGCAGGCAAGCCTTTTACGATTTCTTTCGCTTGATCTTCAGGTACATTTTGAGCTATTACATATTCGTACATTGCCGAATTGGTTCCTAAATTTTCGTTATTTGAACCTCCAAAAATTCGAGGCGCAATCAAATTAAAACTTTCGGCTATACCGTAACTATATTCTGTAATATAATCGTAAGTCATAGCCCCCGCATTCGTGTTTTTTGAACCGTCTGGATTATAGGTTAACCCACTTTTCCCACGGGTACTTTCTTTAGCGTATTCCGATGTTGCTAATAATGCTGTTGCGTTTGCAGTAACAGCAAATAGTCCAGCAATAGCAAGTGTTCCTAAGCTATATGAGAACGGTTTTAGTTCTTTATTTTGAAAAGCTAAAAAAGCATAATAAATGGTTACTATCACTAAAAACAGTAATAAATAATATGTCATTTGAAAGTGGTTGGCATTAATCTCTAATGCTGCTGCAAACAAGGTGAGTAAGCCTCCTAAAATGTATTTTTTTTGTTGAAAAACCAACAAAACTCCCGCAATAACCATGGGCATATAGGCAATAGCATGTGCTTTTGCATTATGACCTACGCCAAGTATAATGATTAAATAGGTCGAAAGTCCAAACGCCAAAGCGCCAAAAAAAGCTTTTAGCGGGTTCATTTTCAGTACTAATAGCAAAATATAAAATCCTAAAAAGTATAAAAACATATAATCGGCAGGACGTGGCAAAAAACGAAGTATGCTATCGATACTTTTAATGTAATTATGAGGATAATTTGCTCCTAACTGATAGGTTGGCATTCCGCCAAAAGCACTATTTGTCCAGTAGGGTTCTGTATGATTTTCTGCTCTAAAATCATTTTGTTCCTTAGCCATAGCGGTGTATTGAACAATATCGGACTGAAGGATTTTTTTACCTTGCAAAACAGGATAAAAATAGATAAGCGACACTAACACAAAAGCAAAAACAGCCAATGCATGCGGATAAAAACGTTGCAGTTTATTCATAAAATGTGAATTGAATCAAAATAAGGCGTGAAGATAGGAATTTTTTAGATTTCAGAAGCAGTTTGCAGGTAAATTAGATATCAGTTTGCAGATATCAGATAAAAACAGATAGCAGATAAAAAAGAGTAGCTGTTTAACATTCTTAATCTGAAATCTGAAATCTGAAATCTGAAATCTGAAATCTGAAATCTGAAATCTGAAATCCGAAATCTGACTTCTACTCTACTTCTTCATAATCAATGTAATCGCCTATTTGCTTTGTTGGTTTTGGATTTTCTTTTTTAGACGTATTAAAACCTTGATTAGTATTGTTTTGAGTGTAATTTTCTTGCTGTTTATTGAAATTATCCTGCGCTTTTTCTACTACATTTTTTACAATTATAGGCAGGAATATACGAGCTAAAAATTTGATTAGATAATAAAATCCAATCATATATATAATCATTTTCATAAAACCAGAGAAAGATGCCTCTTGCATAGTTATTTTTTTTTACAAAATTAATAAAACTATAGTTTAAAATTCAAAATAGATTCTTAAAATAATGATAAAATATACTACATTTGGGTTATCAAAAAATACATTTTATGAAATTATTCAAATCTATACTTACAATAACAGGTTTATTAACTTCCATTTTAAATTACGGTCAATTTACCGATCAAATAAATTCTAACAGACCCGGAAAATCCATGGGCGCTTTTGCTGTAGGAAAAAAAGTGATTCAAATAGAATCGGGTCTTTACGGAATACAAGAATCTCATGAAAATTTGAATTATGATGCCACTGGTTTTGGACTCGACCTTTCGGCACGTGCTGGGCTACTCAAAGAACAATTAGAATTCACCTTAGACGCTCAATTTCAACTAGATAAATACACCCATATTACCAATAGTAAATCTAGAAGCGGTTTAAAACAAGCTACTTTGGGGGCAAAATATCTTTTTTACGATCCTTTTAAAGGGAAAGAAGAAAAACCAAACATCTACAGTTGGGTAGCCAACCATCGCTTCAAATGGAAGCAATTTATTCCTGCTTTGTCTGGATATATTGGTGCCAATTTTGCAATGCAAAACGATTATAGCATTCCTGGAGAAGCTATTGTTAGCCCAAAAGTGATGGTGATAGCGCAAAATCATTTCGGCACAAAATGGGTTTTAGTGACCAATGTTGTTGCCGACAAAATTGCCTCAAAAGCTTCCAATTTTGGCTACATTTTAACTTTAACCAGAGGAATAAACGAAAAATGGTCGGCTTTTGTAGAAAATAAAGCAGTAAAAGGAAACTATTATTCTGATGGTATTTTTACAATTGGTGCCACACATTTACTAAAAAATAACATTCAATTAGACGCTTCTATAAGTAAAAATATAAAAAGTACTCCTTCCTTATTGTATGGTGGAATAGGATTTTCATGGCGTTTTGATAAGAAACACAAGGACATCCAAATGAAAGATGGTAAAGAAGTGAAAGAAGATAAGAAAAAAGATAAAAAAGAAGGAGGCGTAAAAACCCAAGAAGAACTAAACAAAGAAATGGAGAAAGCAAAGAAAAAGAAAAAGAAAGAAAACCCTGGTGATCCTTCTCTAAAACCTGCTCCCGAAGAAATAAAGAAAAAGCGTCTAGATGAGCTTGAAGAATAAATAGTTATTTATATGATTGTTATAAAAGAAGCCAAAACCAAAAGTGAATTAACCGACTATATAAAATTCCCTTTTTCACTATATAAAAACAATAAATACTGGGTGCCGCCCATCATTGCCGATGAACTAGAAACTTTTGACAAAACCAAAAACCCTGCTTTCGAAAATGCGGAAGCTTACTTTTATTTAGCCTATAAAAACAATGAAATTGTGGGCAGAATTACTGCCATCATCAATTGGGGGGAAGTAAACGACCAACAGAAAAAGAAAGTCCGTTTTGGTTGGTTTGACGTTATAGACGATATTGAAGTTACTAAAGCATTACTCGAAAAAGTGTACGAATTAGGTCGCAAAAACAACCTTGAATACGCAGAAGGCCCAATGGGATTTTCAAATTTAGACAAAGTTGGAGTACTTACAGAAGGTTTTGAAGAAATGGGAACCATGATTACTTGGTACAATTTTCCTTATTATGCCGCTCATTTTGAACAATTAGGATATACAACCGAAAAAGAATACCACGAAAACAAATTTCCTTTTTCAAATGTAAAACTCGAAACTTTCGACAAGGCTCAGGAATTAATAAAAAAGCGATACCAACTAAAACCGATCAATTTCAAATCGACAAAAGACGTGATGCCATATGTTGACAAAATGTTTGATTTGTTTAATGAATCCTATGCTAGCTTGTCCTCATTTGTCGCAATTTCAGACATTCAGAAAGAATATTTTAAGAAAAAATACATCAGTTTCATCAATCCAGAATACATCAAATATGTAGAAGACAAAGACGGAATTTTGGTCGCTTTTGCTATTGTAATGCCTAGTTTTTCTAAAGCTTTGCAAAAAGCTAACGGCAAATTATTCCCTTTTGGATTTCTTCATTTATTAAACGCAAGAAGAAACAGCAAAGATGTCCTTTTTTACCTTATTGGAGTGCATCCTGATTATCAGAACAAAGGAGTAACTGCTATTATATTCAAAGAGATGTATACAACATTTACAGAAAGAGGAATCCAAAACTGCATCCGAACACCGGAATTGGCTGACAATTTAGCCATTCAACTACTTTGGAAAAATTTCGACCCCAAAATTATTTGCAAAAGAAAAACGTTTAGAAAAGAACTTAATTAACATAAAAAAAACCATTCAAAATGAATGGTTTTTTTATATAAATCTAAAAAAATCGATTAAGAAACATCAACCGTAGTTCTATCTGCAATTTCTTTATACGTTCCGTTTACTAATTTTTCACGAATGGCTTCAAAAGCAGTCAATGTTTCATCAATATCGGAAAGAGTATGGGAAGCCGTAGGAATCATTCTTAACAAAATCATGCCTTTTGGAATTACTGGATACACTACAATCGATAAGAAAATACCATAATTTTCTCTCAAATCATTTACCATAATCATCGCTTCAGGAATAGAACCTTCAAGATACACCGGCGTTACACAAGTATTGGTATCGCCAATATTAAATCCTTTTTCTTTCAATCCGTTTTGCAACGCATTCACATTTACCCAAAGTTTGTCTTTCAATTCAGACGAATTACGCAACAATTCTAAACGTTTCAAAGATCCAATTGTTTGAATCATAGGCAACGCTTTGGCAAACATTTGCGAACGTAAATTGTATTTTAAATAATCAATAATATCTTTATCAGCAGCTACAAAAGCACCTATATTGGCCATCGATTTTGCAAAAGTCGAAAAATAAACATCAATACCATCCTGAACTCCTTGCTCCTCACCTGCTCCTGCTCCTGTTGCTCCAAGAGTTCCAAAACCATGTGCATCATCTACCAATAAACGGAAATTGTATTTTTTCTTCATTTCTACAATTTCTTTCAACTTTCCTTGTTGCCCACGCATTCCAAAAACACCTTCCGTGATAAACAAAATTCCGCCACCAGTTTCAGTAGCTAATTTTGTGGCACGTTGCAGGTTTTTTTCCATACTTTCAATGTCGTTATGACGGTACGTAAAACGTTTCCCCATGTGCAAACGAACACCATCAATAATACAAGCATGCGCATCAACATCGTACACAATAACATCATTTTTAGTCACCAAAGCATCAATAATAGACACCATTCCTTGGTAACCAAAATTCAATAAATAAGCCGATTCTTTCATAACGAAAGCAGCCAATTCTTCTTCTAATTGTTCGTGGTATTTTGTATGCCCACTCATCATACGAGCACCCATAGGGTATGCCGCACCATATTGCGCCGCAGCTTCGGTATCTGCTTTACGAACTTCTGGATGATTAGCCAAACCTAAATAATCATTCAAACTCCAATTTAATATATTTTTTCCGTGAAACTGCATTCTTGGTCCTAATTCGCCTTCCAATTTTGGAAATACAAAATAGCCTTCTGCTTGCGAAGCCCATCGCCCTAAGGGTCCTTTATTTTGTTGAATTCTTTCGAATAAATCTTTTACCATGATACTATAGTTTTTTTCAAGTTGCAAAAATAATCATTTTGGCAAAATATATCTCCGATTTTAGTTTTATTTTTTAAGAACCAATAAGGCTATTTTTTGAAGCAATTTCCTGCTATTCACTCTATCTTTTGCTTTCTAAAGAAAAAAGCAAAAGGATGCCGTTTCTATCAGGGCTAAAAAATCCGTTTCTACCATAAACTTCGTATCTTTGAAGAACATTTTTCAATGTCAATACCAATTGTAAAAATCAATTTCAATAAAACAATGTCACAAGATACAAAAGAGTTAAAACTAGCCGTCCTCATTGATGCCGACAACGTTCCGTACAGCAACGTAAAAGGCATGATGGAGGAAATTGCTAATTTCGGTACCCCAACCACCAAGCGTATTTATGCCGATTGGACAAAACCAAACGCCAACGGTTGGAAATCGGTTTTATTAGAACACGCTATAACGCCTATCCAGCAATACAGTTATACGGTTGGAAAAAATTCCTCCGATTCTGCCATGATTATCGATGCCATGGACTTGTTGTATTCCGACAAAGTAGATGGTTTTTGTATTGTTTCTAGCGATTCCGATTTTACACGATTAGCCATCAGGCTACGTGAATCGGGCATGAAAGTCATTGGCATTGGCGAAAAGAAAACCCCAAACTCATTCATTGTGGCCTGTGACCGATTTATTTACATCGAAGTGCTTGATGGCGCTGTGAAGAAAAAAACGCCAAAACCAGCCACTACTACCGCATCAAAAGAACTAAAAAAACCGATAGAAAAAGAAATAGTAAACAAAATCGATTTGCAAACAATCGAATTGATTGAAGCTACAATAGAAGCTATTGGCGACGATGATGGTTGGGCGTTTCTGGGCGATGTGGGAAGTCTTATCGTTAAGAAAAAACCAGAGTTTGATCCTCGAAATTATGGCTTCAATAAGCTAACGCCTATGCTAAAAACATTAACCGATATTTTAGAAATAGATGAAAGAGAATCGGACAAGAAAGGTATCAAACACGTTTTTGTTAGATTACGATTTAGTTAACTAATGTAAAAAACGTTCCCCTCAGATTAGCAGATTGGTAAAAAT
This sequence comes from uncultured Flavobacterium sp., assembly GCA_964292845.1. Lineage (GTDB taxonomy): Bacteria > Bacteroidota > Bacteroidia > Flavobacteriales > Flavobacteriaceae > Flavobacterium. The sequence continues at coordinate 12,075 of CAXYWC010000027.1, forward strand.
CTGTAAATCTGAGGGGAACGTTTTATTTTCAAACTAACGCTGCTTAATTTTTAATACCTAAAATTTAAGAATACATTTTCTTTCTTAATTCCTGAATTTTTTCGTCTTCCAAATACTCATCAAAAGTCGTATAACGATCTATCACTCCGTTTGGTGTAATTTCTAGCACACGATTAGCAACAGTTTGTGCAAATTCGTGGTCATGAGTGGTAAATAATATCGAACCTTTAAAGTTTTTTAACGAGTTATTAAACGCTGTAATCGACTCTAAATCCAAGTGATTTGTAGGTTCGTCAAGCATCAAAACATTAGCACGAAGCATCATCATACGAGATAACATGCAACGCACTTTTTCTCCTCCTGACAAAACACGACCCGTTTTCAGTGCTTCTTCACCAGAGAAAATCATTTTTCCAAGGAAACCACGCACATAAACTTCGTCACGCTCTTCTTCGGTTTTTGCCCATTGGCGCAACCAATCTACAAGTGTCAAATCGTTTTCGAAAAAACTATGATTGTCTGCAGGCAAATAAGATTGGTTGGTTGTAATTCCCCAATCGAAAGTACCCGAATCGGCAGTCATATTTCCGTTTAATATTTCGTAAAAAGCAGAAGTTGCACGAGAATCTTTAGAGAAAATAACGACTTTATCGCCTTTTGCCATATTCAAATCGACATTTTTGAATAAAACTTCGCCATCTATCGAAGCGCTTAAGTTTTCTACATTTAAAATCTGATCTCCAGCTTCGCGTTCGGTATCGAAAATAATGGCTGGATAACGACGAGAGGAAGGTTTTATATCGGATAAATTTAATTTATCAATCATTTTTTTACGAGAAGTGGCTTGCTTAGACTTAGCAACATTGGCACTAAAACGACGAATAAATTCTTCTAATTCTTGCTTCTTTTCTTCGGCTTTCTTATTTTGTTGTGCTCTTTGTTTTGCGGCTAATTGAGATGATTCGTACCAGAAAGTATAGTTTCCTGAGTAATGCGTTATTTTTCCAAAATCGATATCCGAAACGTGTGTACAAACAGAATCTAAAAAGTGTCTGTCGTGCGACACGACTAAAACGGTATTTTCGTAATTGGCTAAGAAATTTTCTAACCAACCGATGGTTTCAAAATCCAAATCGTTAGTAGGCTCATCCATGATTAGCACATCTGGATTACCAAATAAGGCTTGTGCTAAAAGGACACGTACTTTGAGTTTTCCTTCTACATCTCCCATTAAAGTGTAATGAAAATCCTCGGTTATTCCTAAATTGGATAGCATGGTAGCGGCATCCGAATCGGCATTCCAACCATTCATTTCTTCAAATCGTACCTGCAATTCGCCAATTCTATCTACTTTATCGTCCGAATAATCGGCATACAAGTCGTCCATTTCTTTTTTAACCGCAAACAGGGTTTTATTTCCCATCAAAACGGTTTCTAATACCGTAAATTCGTCAAACATATTATGGTTCTGGTTTAGAACCGACATCCGTTTTCCAGGTTCTAGAATAACACGACCCGATGTTGGATCAATATCTCCTGCAATTATTTTTAGAAAAGTAGATTTTCCAGCACCGTTAGCTCCAATAATTCCGTAGCAATTGCCTTGGGTAAAGGTTGTATTGACTTCGTCGAATAAAATTCGCTTACCAAATTGTACTGATAAATTTGAAATTGTTAACATGATTTATTTTTTATAAAAGTGTTGCAAAAGTAACAAAAATAGTGGATTTTTGGATCTAATGTTTACAATATCTGTAAGTTTATTTTAACTGATTTTTAACAGCATGATATTAATTATAAAAATACATTTGTTTATCATAAATCCCATTCGATGATTGCCTATTTTAAAAAAATACTTTTCCTACTGCCCATTACCTCTATAACGCTTTTGTGTTCTTGCAAAGAAGAAACTGAAGAAGTAGGTTATAAAGCCTATTTTGGTGGAGAAATAATAAATCCGAACTCAAAATTTGTTTTTCTCTGTAAAGAAAACGAAGTTATAGACACTATTGAACTTGACGACAAGAATAGATTCCTCAAAAAATACGATTCTCTTGCACCAGGTATGTACACCTTTAAACATGAACCCGAATACCAACAAATTTATTTTGACAAAAACGATAGTTTAATGATTCGTTTAAACACGAATGAGTTTGACAATTCCCTTACATTTTGTGGTCGTGGCGATGAGAAAAATAATTTCTTAATGGAGCTTTTTTTAAAAAATGAGGAAGACAAAAATACTTCGTTCAATTTGTATGACAAGGATTTTGAAATATTCTCGAAAGCAATTGATAAAAATTACAATGCCAATAAAGCTTTTTACCTCAGAAGACAAACCGAAGTGGGCTGGAACAATGATTTTGATTTGTATGCAAAAGCAATGCTAGAGATGCCTTATTTTACTAAAAAAGAAATGTATCCGTTTGTGCACGAACGTCGTACAAATGAAACAGTTTGCAAAAAATTACCTGAAAATTATTATGCTTTTAGAAAAAAAATAGATTTCAATAATGAGAAATTAACCACTTTTTCTCCTTTTGTACGCTATTTATCTTCTATGCTTAACAATGTGACTTGCAAGGACAATAATGAAAAATCATTAGAAAACAACATCCAAAAACTCGCCGTTGCCGATTCATTGTTTACAAATGTTAAGATAAAAAATGCTATTCTAAACAACATCGCTTTCATGTATTTGCTTGAAGATCAAAACATGACAAACAATAAAACCTTTTTGGATAACTATTTTCAACTTTCGACCGACAAAGAAAAACAAAAAGATATCAAGAAGATTGAAGTTGCTATTCAGTATTTATTGCCCAATAAAATATTGCCCAATGTCAATTTAATTGATGTTAACAACAAAACAGTTGACTTAAACCGTTTATTTACTAAAAATACGGTGGTTTTCTTTTGGACTTCCGAAGCAAGATCGCATTTAGAAATGGCGCATCAAAGAGTTACAGAATTAAAATCGAAATATCCAAATTGGAATTTTGTAGCCATCAACATTGATGATTCCGACAAACAATGGAACGATTTATTAGCAAAATACAGTTTTAAAAACACCACCGAATTACACGCTACCAATTTTCAGGACATCAAAGACAAATGGGTAATCACTAAGATTCACCGTGTAATGCTCATTCAACCTGGCGGAAAAATAAAAAATGGTTTTGTGAGTTTGTTTGATGCTAATTTTGAGAATTATTTGAAATAGGATTTAGGTTTGGGATAAAAGTAAAAAAGGCAATTTCAGTTGGAATGAAATTGCCTTTTTTTATTGTAATTGCTATTGCATGTTGAAATTGAAAACTATTTGTTTCCTTTCTCGAAATCGGCAATAAATTGAGCAATTCCGATATCGGTCAAAGGATGTTTTAGCAATCCTAAAATAGATGATAAAGGTCCTGTCATGACATCGGCACCAATTTTAGCACAATTCACTACGTGCATTGTATGACGAACTGATGCTGCCAAAATTTGTGTTTCAAAACCATAATTATCGTAAATATCACGAATTTCTTGAATCAAATTTAATCCATCGGTAGAAACATCGTCTAATCTTCCTAAGAATGGAGAACAATATGTTGCACCCGCTTTTGCAGCTAAAAGCGCTTGTCCAGCTGAGAAAATTAAAGTAACGTTAGTTCTAATTCCTCTGTCAGAAAAATATTTACATGCCATGATTCCTTCTTTGGTCATAGGCAATTTTACAACAATCTGATCGTGTAATTCGGCTAATTCTTCACCTTCACGAACCATTCCGTCAAAATCCATTGCATTAACTTCGGCACTTACATCACCTTCTACAATATTACAAATATCAACATAATGTTTTAAGATGTTGTTTTTTCCTGTAATTCCTTCTTTCGCCATAAGCGACGGATTTGTAGTTACGCCATCCAAAACGCCAAGTGCTTGTGCTTCTTTAATTTGTGCAAGATTTGCTGTGTCAATAAAAAATTTCATGTTTTGTTTATTTAATATAGTTGTGTACAATTTGTGTGCAAAATTACGAATTCAATTTCAATATTAATGACAAAAATCAATTTCAATAAAAAAAGCACCTCAAATCTTTATTTTTATTTCTATTTTTTTTTACAATTTATAATGATTCATTAACATTTTTTCGTACACTTTATCCGGTAAAATTCTTTTTAATACAATTGAAAATTTTTGCATAAAAGCCCCTACTTTATAATGTATTTTAGGATTTGGATTTTGAATAATAGCATAAACCGCTTCCGCCATTTCGTTGGGATTACTGCCTGAATCTACATGTTCATCCATCGCTTTTAAGGTGTTTCCGTAAGGAATTTCGTAAGCAGAACCTTTAATAACTGGTGCGTGATAACGACCCGCAGCAATATTAGTTGCAAAATCGCCTGGGGCAATATTGGTAACATGTATACCAAAAGATTTGGTTTCCATTCGAATAGCTTCAGTAATAAGTTCTAAAGCGCCTTTGGATGCCGAATAAATCCCTCGATATGGCAAACCCATATAACCTGCAATCGACGTAATATTAATAATTAATCCCGATTTTTGATTCCGCATTTGTGGCAAAACCGCTTTCATTACTTCTATTGGTCCAAAGAAATTAGTTTCGAAATGATTTTTGATTTCTTGTGTCGGAATTTCCTCAATTGGACCAGTAATTCCTACACCTGCGTTGTTTATTACCACATCTAATCTTCCTGATTTTTCAATGATTACTGCAACTGCTTTTTGAATGGAATTCACATCACGAACATCGAGCGCCACTAACGGAAAAATCGAATTATTTACTTTTTCGGGGTTTCTACTGGTGCCGTAAACGACAAATCCTTTTTGATGTAAAAATTCGCCAATTGACTTCCCTATTCCTGATGAACCACCCGTTATTAAAACTACTTTACTCATAATTAATTTCAATTTCAAAATTCAATTTCAATGACAAAAACTGAACATTTATAACAATTTTATTCCCAATCCGGGTTTATCTTCTACTTGTATTTTTCCGCTACTAATTTTACTACCGTTGGCAATATCGTTTGCAATTAGATTGGCGCCATCTAAATCAGCATAATCTACTAAGGGTGCGAGAACTGCTCCTGCCGAAATTCCAATGGTAGATTCGGTCATGCAACCTATCATGATTTTAAAATTGAATGCTCTAGCTTCTTTTATCAATTGCAATGCAGGCGTTAATCCGCCACATTTTACTAATTTGATATTGATACTGCTATAATGCGGTTGTAATGTAAGTAACTTTATATTCTCCTGACAATCTTCGTCGGCCATCCAATTTGCGAATAAATTTGCTTGTAAAACCGAATAATTATTAGGTTTCATAGGCTGTTCTATGTAACTAAATTGACTAGAAACGGCTTCATTTTGCAACCAAATACAATCTTCTGACGTAAAACTTCCGTTAGAATCTAGGGCTATATTTTTATCTAATGCTATTAACTTTTGAATTGCTTTTTTGTCAAAATGATGGCATTTCACTTTAAATTTAGACCAATTTAAAGTTTCCATTTTTTTAATTTGATCTTCTATCGGAGCAACAGAAATAGTTATCGATGAGTCTGGAAGTTTATTTATTTCGATAGCATTTAGCTCCAAAAAACTTTTATTTTCTAATTTTCCGTACAAATCCCAATAGGCACAATCTAATGCCGAACGCAAAAAACTAGGCAGTTTTAAGGTTAGTAAAAAATCGTAAAACACTGTTGGATAGCTTATTTTATGGCTTTCGATTGCAAATTGTACTGCATTTAATGCAACAACAAAATCTTCTAATTTGATATTGTAATAATCGATAGCGGTACATTCGCCATAACCTGAAACGCCTTTATGGTTTAATGTAATAATTAAAGCATCTCTGTGAGAATAATTCCCATAAGCAATTGAAAAAGTTTCCTTGAGTTCGAATCGTACAATTTGCCAAGATACAGTCATTAGAAAGGGAATGTCTATAAACAAAAAAATCTGAACGATGTCAGATTTAAAAAAATGGCAAGCGACCTACATCGCACCGCTCAACCACATACCTTTGCTGCGTTCCCACCCTGGAGGAGTCTGCAGGAGCTGGTCGTGTAGGACTTGCCGATGCAAAAATACAAAAAAAATGTATATTTGCAAGCACATTGTTTTGTATAAAATGATGTTATATATTGTAATCGTAAAAAAATTAGAAATGAAAAAATATAAAGTACTACTATTCATATTGTTAACAACAACATTCAGCAGTTGTGGCGATAAAAATAATTCTAAAAATTTATTTTCTATCGATGAAACGCAATTTAAAGCGATGTTTCATACCAGCGATACCCTTCATTTAACGTTAAAAAATGAAGCCAACAAAACAATCGATTCGGTAACGTATTATAATAATGATAAAAAAATTGGTGCTGTAAAAGGCAATATAAAATTTGATTACGCCCTAACCAACGAAAAATTAGGCTATCAAAACCTAAAAGCTATCGCCTATTTTGAAGGTGAAAAAGAAGAAACAACTACTCGAATTGAAATGGTATCTAGTATTGAACCAAAAATATTAACTTATACGGTTTTAAATACTTATCCGCACGACACTGCCTCTTTTACGGAAGGTTTAGAGTTTTATGGTGACTTTTTATATGAAAGTACAGGAAAAAATGGAACGTCCTATGTTAGAAAAACAGATCCTAAAACGGGGAAATCGTTGCAACAAATAAGTATCGATGCAAAATATTTTGGAGAAGGAATCACGTTTATAAACGAAAAACTTTTCCAATTAACTTGGCAAGATTCTACTGGATTTATTTACGATGCCAAAACATTGAAACTAGAAAAAACATTCTCATTTGATAAAAAAATTGAAGGTTGGGGCATGACAAACGACAAGCAATACATTTACCAATCTGACGGAACTGAAAAAATCTGGAAAATGAATCCAGAAAACCAAAAAATGATCGATTTTGTGAATGTTTACACCAATAGCAGCAAAATAAAAAGTGTCAACGAACTAGAATGGATTGACGGAAAAATATACGCTAATATTTGGCAAAAAGACGCCATCATTATTGTAAATCCTAAAACTGGCGAAGTAGAAGCTTTAGTAGATTTGTCAGGATTACGAAAACTAGCAAAAGTAACAGATAATGATACTTTGAATGGTATAGCTTACAACCCAAAAACCAAAACCCTTTTTGTAACTGGGAAAAACTGGGACAAAATGTTTGAAATAAAAGTGAATAAGTAACAATTGATAATGCGTAATTGATAATTTTAAAAAACTGTCCCAACCTTTTCAACAGAAATTGCCTCTATATAAATATAGAAACAATTTTAAATACAAAAAATGAAAAATAGAATTCATATTTCAATTCCAGAGCCTTGTCATGAAAACTGGCAAACGATGACTCCTGTAGAAAAAGGTAAATTTTGCGGTTCTTGCCAAAAAAATGTATTCGATTTTACAAAAGCAACCGACAGACAAATTATCGAAGCTTATAATAAAGACAACAAACTCTGCGGAAGATTCCTAAACACGCAGCTAAATCGTGATTTAAGTATTCCAAAAGAGAAAGGCTCTATTTGGTTAACAACCACTTCGACACTATTTAGTTTACTCGCTTTTGGAAATAACGAGGTGAAAGCACAAGAAACCCCAAAAACCGAACAAACCGAAACGACGCATTTGCTAGGAAAACCAGCCCGAGTTGAAGTAGTAGTAAATCCTGAAGAAAAAGAAATTACTGGAATTGTTACCAATGTTTCTGGGGCAATGCCTAGCGTAAATGTTGTTGTAAAAGGTACCGAAAGAGGTGTTCTAACCGGTTTTGACGGCAAATATTCTATTAAAGCAAAAGAAGGAGAAACTTTAGTTTTTTCTTTTATGGGAATGGAAGATGTTCTTAAAATTGTAGCAAAATCGAATATCATTAATGTTACACTAAAAGACGATCCCAAGTTTAGTGAAATGGCAGTCATGGTTGGAGGTATAACTGCAAAACGTAAAACCTTCCTCGGCAGAACATTTCATAAAATCGGCAGTTGGTTTAAATAATTAATAGCGCTTTAAATTTTTAAATGTATCTGATTATTCGTTTATTTGTGCATATCAAATACAAAAATCAATTACAATACTAAAATGGACAACTCAAAAATTATCGAAATACTAGCCTATACTTTACCATCATTAATAACTGGTGGTGTGGCCTACTTTTTATTTAATTCGTATTTTAAAGATCAGCAAAATATGCGTCGCTGGTTGTTGCAAAAAGAAAATCAGAAAGATTCGTTGCCCTTGCGATTGCAAGCATACGAACGAATGGCTTTGTTTTTAGAACGCATCAATCCGTCGAATTTACTCATTAGAATTACGCCTTTTTCATCCGATAAAAACCAATACGAAAGCTTAATTATTGAGCATATCAACCAAGAATACGAGCACAATATCACCCAACAAATTTATGTGACCGACGAATGTTGGACTATTATTATGACGGCAAAAAACACGACAATACAAAACATTCGTAAAACCAATATGAATGAAAAAGTAGATTCTGCCAATAAACTGAGAGAAACTATTTTGAGTGATTTACTAGACAACCAGTCTCCAAGCACATTGGCTTTGGCCTTTTTGAAAGACGAAGTGGGAAGAATTATTTAAAAAATAGATTATTCCTTTAACAATCTTTCTAAACTAGCTTTTTCGGTATCCGAAAGTTTAGGTGCTAAATTGTTGAATAACTTCCTAAACTCGTCGTTTTTAAGCAATTTTCGGATGGTTTCTTTGCCAAATTTCACAAACTGCCATTTGTGATGCGTTGTGGCATTTACTAACGATTGCAAGTATATCTCGTCTTTAAAATTAAATCTCAAAAGCAGTTCTAAAGCATTTTGTCGAATACTACTATCGTATTTTGGAGTCGTATAGTCAACCAATTCTTTTATTAAATTAAATTGATTTTCAACCTGAAAATTAGCCGTTTGCAAAGCTAATCCCAACCAAGCTATTCGAAGGCTTTTATCGTTAGCGCCCACCCAATTTCTGGTTTTTTCTAATAATTGGATTCGCTCTTCAGGAAATTGTGTCCACAAATTTTGCAATGCAATTTCTCTTGTTACATACGATTTATCGTCTAGTAGCGTTTCATATTCTTGTTTGAATTCCAATGGAATTTCGGTCACGGTTTGTGCCACTGCCCTGCGAACCTGAACGTCGTTACTTTGCATAGCCAAGCGTAGTAATTCCTTTTTTTCGTCGAAAGAAATTGATGCTAGTTGATATATAAATTCTTGTTTTATTGGATAAAATGCATTTGATTTTAAAATGGTTTCGAACTGATTTTTTTTGTCTGTAAATGAAATATTTTGTTTCTTTTGTATATCTAAATACTGTCTTATAAATTCATTTTTACTTAAAATCGCAATTGCTTCATTTGCATTAAAACCTGATTTTTCGAGCCAGTTTTTCTTAAAATTTGCCACATCGTAATCAGAAACATTTTTAATTTCAGCCAAAAAATCATCGGTAACTACATTTTTAAATTGGTACTTCTTTAGATAATTTTTCACGGCTTTTTGAAAGTTTTTCGCTCCAACGCCTTCTCGTAAAACATGCAAAGCCCAAGCACCTTTTTTGTAAAAAGAAAGCGAACTGGCTTTTGGATTTAAAATTGGAATAGTGTCGGTTTTACTGGCTTCTTGAAGTTCTTCGGCATTTTGCAACAACCTATAATTGAAATAATTATCGCCAAAAATTACTTTTTCTGCCAAAAGTGCATAATACGTTGCAAATCCTTCTTGCAACCAATGATCTTTGCTCGATTTTGCCGTAATCATATCGCCAAACCATTGATGAGCCAGCTCATGAGCATTAACATTAATATAATTTCTATCGTTAAAACCAATGTCATCAACCACAAAATCTTGTGAGAAAATAGTCGCCGAAGTATTTTCCATTCCAGCATACAAAAAATCGTTTACAGGCACTTGTTTGTATATTTTCCAAGGATACTTCACTCCTATTTCGGTTTCAAAAAAATCGAATATTTCCTTCGAATATTTATACGTCGATGCAAATTTAGCATGATCTTCGGGTTTTAAATACAGCTCTAAAGGAATGCCCGATTTTGATTTTAAAATTTGTTTTTCAAATTTGCCGATGGCAATCATTAGTAAATAGGAAGACATCGGATTTTGCATCCCAAATTGAAAATACTCTTCGTCTTTATTCGTTTTATTAAAACAAATTTGATCTGCTTGTTTACCAAATTTATAATATTTCCCATTTGAAATAACGGCATAATTATTTTCATGAATAATATGCAAGTTAAAAATTACTTTTTCATTCACATCGTCAAAACTAGGCAACCAATGGCTGGTATCTTTCCCTTGACCTTGCGTCCAGATTTGCAGATTTTCGCCTTCGCCTGTAAAATAAAGTGTTTGTTTTGGAGTCGCCGTATAATTAAACTTTACTGTATTTTTTCCTTTATGAAAACCTTCAAACAATTGCAATGATTTTCCGGAATTTTTATAGTTCACAACAGTATCATTAATTCTAACTTCGCTAAAAACCATATTTTTCGCATCAATTTTGATGGTATCGATAGATGACAAAACCGTAAACTCATAATAAACGGCACCTTCCAACATTTTTTTTGATGGCAATAAATTGATTGTTGCTCGCATCGAAATAAAATCAACTTTTTGCGTTTGTTGCGCAAAAGAAAAAGTGGTTATGAAAAGTAAAAAAATATAACGCATAATTGTAAAGTTTCAGGGAGAATCACAAAGATACATAGAGATTTTTAATTTTATCATTTTAAAACTATCTTCGCCTTATTGAAATTGACTTTTGCAATTGCCATTGAAATGAATAATCTGTTCGAAACTCCCATAGAATACTTAAAAGGCGTTGGTCCGCAACGTGGGGATTTGTTGCGCAAAGAGTTGGGCATTTATAAATACGGCGATTTAATTAATTTTTACCCCAATCGGTATTTAGACCGAACCAAATATTATAAGATTAATGAACTGCAAAATTCTACTGCCGAAGTTCAAATAATCGGTAAAGTAATTAATCTAAAAACAGTCGAATTTGCTAAAGGAAAAAGTCGCTTAGTTGCTACTTTTATTGACGATACAGGTCAAATGGAATTGGTTTGGTTTCAAGGGCAAAAATGGGTCAAAGAAAGTTTAAAACTCAATGTGGTTTATGTGATTTTCGGAAAAACGACTTCGTTTAACAACACGTTCAATATGGCACATCCAGAAATGGAATTACTAAGTGAACACCAGCAAAGTATTCGTTCAGCCATGCAACCTGTGTATCCAAGTACCGAAAAACTAACCAATAGAGGAATTTCGAACAAGGTTGTCAATAAAATGATGCAACAATTGTTTCTAGAAACCCATTCGCTATTTTCGGAAACATTACCTATTTATTTAATCGAAGAATTAAAGCTAATTTCTAAAAAGGAAGCGTTAATCAACATTCACTTTCCTAAAAATTCGGAAGCTTTAGCGAAAGCACAATTTCGGTTAAAATTTGAAGAGTTATTTTTTATCCAATTGCAATTAATTACCAAAAACTTAATCCGAAAACACAAAATAAAAGGTTTTCCATTTGATAAAGTGGGTACCTATTTTACAGATTTTTTCAACAATCATTTGCCTTTCGATTTGACCAATGCACAAAAACGAGTGCTCAAAGAAATTCGAAATGATATGGGAAATCCAGCCCAAATGAACCGATTGTTGCAAGGAGACGTTGGTTCCGGAAAAACAATTGTAGCGTTTATGAGTATGCTTTTGGCCTTAGACAATGGTTTTCAAGCTTGCCTGATGGCACCAACAGAAATTTTAGCCAACCAACATTTTATAGGGCTTTCCGAATTGGCTAAAAATTTAAATATTAATATAAAAATACTGACGGGTTCTAGCAATACCAAAGCTCGAAAAATGATTCATGAAGAGCTGGAAAACGGAAGTTTACAGATTCTAATTGGCACACATGCTTTGCTAGAAGACAAAGTTCAATTCAAAAATTTAGGTTTAGCCATTATTGACGAACAACATCGTTTTGGCGTAGAACAACGCTCTAAATTATGGAAGAAAAACACCATTCCGCCACACGTTTTAGTCATGACTGCTACGCCTATTCCTAGAACTTTAGCCATGAGTTTGTATGGCGATTTAGATATTTCTGCCATTGATGAATTGCCACCAGGTAGAAAACCAATACAAACGGTGCATCGATATGATAGTAATAGATTAAAAGTTTGGCATTTTATTCGGGAGGAAATTGCAAAAGGTCGTCAGATTTATATCGTTTATCCTTTAATTCAAGAATCAGAAAAAATGGATTTTAAAGATTTGATGGACGGTTACGAAAGTATTTCTCGTGATTTTCCGTTACCTCAATATGCCATTTCGATTCTTCATGGAAAAATGAAACCTGCCGATAAAGAGGCAGAAATGAAACGATTTGCCGAAGGAAAAACCAATATTATGGTTGCTACAACGGTTATAGAAGTTGGCGTAAACATTCCTAACGCCAGTGTTATGATTGTAGAAAGCGCCGAACGTTTTGGCTTGTCGCAACTGCATCAATTGCGTGGTCGTGTGGGTCGTGGCGCCGACCAGAGTTATTGCATTTTGATGACTTCACACAAAATTGGTGCCGATTCTAAAACCCGAATGGAAACCATGGTGGCTACCAATGATGGTTTCGAAATTGCCGAAGTAGATCTTAAACTCCGTGGTCCAGGCGATATTATGGGCAAGCAACAAAGTGGCGTTTTAAATCTTCAAATTGCCGATTTAGTTCGTGATAAAGACATTTTGCTTTTGGCACGAAATTATGCCCTAAAACTACTCAAAGAGGATGCTTCGATGGAAAAACCCGAACATCAAACTTTACGAAAAGTATTTATCGAATTGTCTAAGAAAAAAACTATTTGGAATTATATTAGTTGATATAATTTCTTTTATATTCAATTGAAATTGATATAAATAGCGTATCTTTATCTCACATTATCTAATGTGATAAGAGATGAAAATCATTAAGAACTCTGGTACTATTGTCGATTTTGATAGAAACAAGCTCAAATTATCGCTACTAAAATCGGGAGCGAGTGAGTTTATTGTACAACAAGTCTTAAAAATCATTGAAAGAGAAATTTATGAAGGAATTTCTACAAAGAAAATTTACAAATTAGCCTTTAGCTTACTAAAAAAAGAGTCTAATTCCCATGCCGCACGTTACAATTTGAGAGCTGCTATAGAACTACTTGGTCCCGCAGGATTTTTTTTCGAGAAATATATTTCAAGACTTTTTGCCTCAGAAGGTTACAAAACTAAAATTAATTTAACCTTGCAAGGCAAATGCATTTCTCATGAAATAGATGTTGCTACAAAAATTGGAACTGAAATTGGAATGATTGAATGCAAATTTCATGAACGAAGAGAAGCCAATTCGGATGTAAAAGTACCTCTATATATTCTCTCTCGGTTTAATGATTTAAAAAACAAATCGCATCAAATTTTTTCTAACAAAGATGAAATTACAAAATGTTGGATAGTTACAAATAACCGTTTTACTAATGATGCTATACGTTTTGCAACTTGTTCTGGACTAAATTTAGTAAGCTGGGATTATCCTAAAGACACTAATTTGAGAACCAAAATAGATCATAACAGTTTATATCCCATCACATGTTTGACAACATTGTCAATTGCAGAAAAAAACAAATTACTCATCTTAGATATCATAATGGTAAACGAAATAATTAACAATTCTGAATCTTTAGAAAAAATTGGTTTGAGTTCCAATCGAATCAAAAATGTACTAAAAGAAGCTTCCGAATTGTGTCAATACATCTAAAAAATGAAAATTAAATTTATTGGAGGAGCAGGGACTGTAACTGGTTCAAAAACATTGGTAGATAGCAATGGTGTTAGAATTTTAATTGATTGCGGTCAGTTTCAAGGACTAAAACCACTTCGAGAACTCAACTGGGAGCCTTTGCCAATATTGCCTTCAAGCATCGATTATGTTTTATTAACTCACGGACATTTAGACCATTGTGGCTGGTTGCCTAGATTGGTAAATCAAGGTTTCAAAGGAAAAATTTATTGTACTAGCCCTACTAAAGATATTGCAAAGTTAATCCTATTAGATAGTGCCAAAATTCAGGAGGAAGATGCAAATAAAGCAAACCAAGAACACTTTTCGAAACACGAAAAAGCAGAAGCTTTATATACTACCGAACAGGTTGAAGCCGTATTGCCGCTTTTTAGAGTTATAAAACCCAATGAAGTTGTTAACTTAGATGCCGAAATTTCAGCAGTTTATACAAATGCTGGGCATATCATTGGTGCTTGTAGCATTGCATTAAGTCTTGAAAACAAAATTTTAGTTTTTTCTGGTGATATAGGTCGTGATAACGATGCCATGCTATATGCGCCGGTAAAACCTAAAAAAGGAAATTTTCTTTTTTTAGAAAGTACTTACGGAAATCGATTGCATCCAGAAATGGATGCCAAAGCAGATCTTGAAATGTATATAAACAATACTGTCCAAAAAGGAGGCACTATTATTATTCCAAGTTTTGCCGTTGAGCGTGCACAAATGATTATGTATTTGCTTTGGCAACTGAAAGTAGAAAATCGAATTCCGAACATTGATTATATAATTGATACCCCAATGGGAATAAGCGTTCTTGATATATTTTCTAAAAATAGACGTTGGCACAAATTGCCTGAAGAAGATTTTGTGGCTATGTGCAAAATGTTCTCGCTCGTTAGAGACTACAAGGAAACTATAGCAACTATTTATGATAAAAATCCAAAAGTTGTTATTGCCGCTAGTGGAATGATAACGGGAGGAAGAGTTTTAAGCTATTTAGAACACTACATTGGCTTGCCCGAAACAACGGTAATCATTATTGGCTACCAAGCAGAAGGAACTCGTGGTAGAAAATTATTAGAAGGTGCCACAGAAATTAAAATTCATGGCAAATATTATCCTGTTATGGCAAATATTCTCGAAATAGAAAGTTTATCTGCTCATGCAGACCAAAAAGGTTTGCTAAATTGGCTTTCTGAATTAGAAGAAAAACCAGAAAAAATATTTTTAGTTCATGGCGAAAATCAAGCTGCTGACGAACTTCGCATAAAAATAAACGAGCAATACGGTTTTCCTTGTTCTGTAGCTTTACTGGGACAAGAAGTTGAATTGTAATTATGTTTGTTTTTTAGTCTTCGTGTTTTCATCCAATTTAGAATAAATTTCTTCAAGTAAATTAAATTGTTTCTCTTGAGTTTCAAATAGTGTCTTTATTTGTTCCTCTAGTAGCAAGTCTATTTTTTGGTTTAAACTACGAATTTGCATTTCGGCTTTTAAATTAATCATATAATCATTTTCACTGCGCTTGCGGTCTTTTTCTTCTTGTCGGTTTTGGCTCATCATAATTATAGGCGCTTGCAAAGCTGCTATGCACGATAAAATTAAGTTCATTAAAATAAACGGATAGGGATCAAACTTGTACATCCTATATAGCAAAAACATTGAAAATTATCCAAGCTGTGAACATCATAAAAAAGGGAATAAGAAATTTCCAACTGCCACCAAAAAGCCCCACTTTATCAGATTTTTTTTGCCCTCGAGTAAGGTTTTCTATCGGTGGATGCAACAAATTTTGGATGATTAATTCTTCTACTGCGATATTATTTTTAACAATTTAGTGCAATTTATCAAGATACTTATGTTCTTCAAAAAATTATCCAGCTCTTATATTCTAGAAAAACTATACGTAAGACAACCTCTAAAGGTACTTTTTTTTATGCTTTTAAAAAAACCATTTGATGAAAATATAGAATTTAATACTCCATTTATTTTAATATCTTTGCGAACGAATTTATAGCACTTCTAATTTGCAATTCAACGCTGTTAACCGCCATAAAAACTATTCATTTCAATATATATTGAAAAAAAACTATAATACAAAATGAAATCATTAGAAAAAAAAGGCCTTTTTACGGGTCTAATTGAAAAAGACGAAAACGGAAACTACTTTTGCGGAGAATACCTGCTAGATTACAAAATGGTAGTAGCGAATTTTAAAGAAGGAGATAAAATTACGCTCAAAAGTTGTATAACGAATCCAAGCGACATTTCGTTTAAAGCGTATGAGAAAAAGTGCAAAAATTTTGCTTTATTTAATCTAAAACCAGATCATGAGCACTAGAAAAAGTTCATGAAATTTTCTCAAACAACGTTAAACTCTTCTTGGAAAAAATTATTCCTTTTCTTCGTTAAACTTTTTCAGAATTGCCTTCAATTGTGCTGCACGATCTATTTTAGCTTTTTTTACTTTATCCTGGGCTTTATGTAGCTTATCATTGTGTTTTTTGATGTTTTTTTCGGTATTTCTACTCATGATATCGTTCGCTTTATGACTTCTAATGTTTTATCCGTGAAAATCAATTCGGTAACAATTTTAATTCGTAATTCTTCTATATTTTTATTCGTAAAATAGTTTGCCCAATTAGTCAAAGTCAAGATATTTCTAGCTTGTTTTATTCGTTTAGTCGTTTCTATTGAATTTCTCAAAACAGCCTTACCGTCAAAATCGGGATTGTTTTTGTGTTGATACGTTACCGTTTGGTTGGTAAAATTGCCTTCTAAATAATATAATTTTTCAAAATTATTATCGGGATAAAAGGTATTCCATGGTGCAAAACCAAGTTTAAATTTGCCCACAGACTCTTTTTCCATAGTAATCAATCGCCACTTGCTATTGGCTAGGCGTCCCCAATGATTAGAAAGACGATACATACCTTCTTCTGTGTAAAAATACTGACTCCCAGCTTCACTTTTGTAATTTGGAACTAAATCTTTTATTACAGCAGCGTCCACTTCCGTAAAAACACAAAAAGTATTTTTGAATGATTTAGAATTGGGTTTGAACTTGTTTTGCAACACCACATTGATTTATTAAAATATTAACAACAAAATAACAAAATTTGTTACTAATAAAGAGAAAAAAATCTATTTTTGCACTCAAAATAATTTAAATAAAATGAAAAAAATAGTTTTAATTGCTCTTGCTGCCTTTGTACTATCGTGCAACGGAATCATAGGAAACGGATTTAAAGTTTCAGGAGAAGTAAAAGGGTTAGCCGATGGTACCAATGTTTTCTTAGAAAAACAAGATCCAAAAACGGGCTTAGTAACAGTAGATACTGTAAAAATTGAAAAAGGAAAATTTACCTTTGAAGGTGAAACAAAAGAACCAGAAATTCATTTAATTCAAATTGATAAAGTAAATGGAAAAGTGCCTTTTGTACTAGAAAAAGGAAATATTGACATTATTGTAGATAAAGATAGTTTAGGAAAATCGAAAACGTCAGGTACCTTCAACAATGATGAACTAGCAAAATACAATGCTGAAATGATGAAAATTCAGAAAAGAATGATGGCTTTTCAGAATAAAAACATGGCTGCTATGCAAGCGGCATCACAAAGTAATGATACTGTTGTTATCAACAGACTTAGAAAAGAATATTCTAAATTTCAAGACGAATATACTGTAGGGAACTACAAATATATTGAGAACAATCCTAAATCATTTCTTTCGGTATTGCTAATTGAAGGTATGTTTGATATGCCTGATGCAAAATTGGATAAAATAAAAAAATATTATGACGCTTTAGATGCTAGTGTTAAAGATACGAAGCCTGGAAAAAACATTAAAACCAAGCTTGGCGGAGAAAAAAAAAAACAGTCTAAAGAAATAGACTTATCAATAGGCAAAAGTGCCCCTAGTTTTACAGCAAAAAATGTTGATGGAAAATTAGTATCACTAAAAGAATCTTTAGGAAAAGTTACTATTATCGATTTTTGGGCTTCATGGTGCTCGCCATGTCGTCAGGAAAATCCTAACGTAGTAGCATTATACAATGAGTTTCATGCAAAAGGACTAAACATTATTGGCGTTTCTTTAGATAAAGAAGGTGAGGCTTCAAAATGGAAAGAAGCTATTGCAAAAGACAAATTAACGTGGACGCAAGTTTCAAACTTAAAATGGTGGGAAGATCCTATTGCTCGAGCTTACAATATTGAAAGTATTCCTGCTACATTCGTACTAGATGCAAATGGCATTATTGTAGCCAAAAACCTTCGTGGTGCTGAGCTTAAAGCTAAAGTGGCTGAATTATTAGCTAAATAAGTTACGAAATGATATTCTTATAAAAAATCTCCTAGCAATAGGAGATTTTTATTTTGTTTACTTCCAAAGAGTTACAAAAAAGTGCAAATATTATTTATTTTTTTGTTTGTAAACCCAAAAAACAATTTTATATTTGCAACCGCTTACGGGGAGATACTCAAGCGGCCAACGAGGGCAGACTGTAAATCTGCTGACTACGTCTTCGTAGGTTCGAATCCTACTCTCCCCACAAAAAAAGCCTGAACTGCGTGAACTGCCCCCAAAAAGTTAGACACTATTTGGGGGCATTTTTATGGAAAGAAAA
>CAXYWC010000028.1:0-30540 GCA_964292845.1 uncultured Flavobacterium sp.
TCTTGGCTTACCGACCATTTTGCAGGAACTATTTTTGCAAACAGAGTGCCACTTGCACTTAAAACACTACTTTTTTTTGAAATTGTAGCCGGAATTTTATGCCTGGTAGGCGCTATTGAACTAATTGTAAGCAGCGGAACCTCATTTGGAAAATACGGTGCTTGTTTGTCTTGTGTTACTTTACTTATGTTGCTTTTTGGACAACGGATTGCCAAAGATTATGATGGCGCTAGAACTATTGTCATTTACTTTATTCCTGCGATTATGGGGGTGTATTGGTTGAGTTAGGGATTTATACTGGGTGTGTATAGAAAGTAATTGAAAAACCAACCCTGAGCCTGGTAAACTAACAATAAATAGTCAACAAAAATTAGTTAGCTTTTTTTGAGAAAAAATGAAAAATAAATGACAATTGATTTTAAAGAAATACCATTAGCAAATACAGGTGTAGGAAATCAAGATACTTTTGAATTGTTTGCAAGAGATTTTTTGGAAGCTATTGGGTATGAAATCATCACTAATCCCACACGTGGAGCTGACAATGGGAAAGATTTAATTATAAAAGAGATTAGAAAAGGTGTAAGTGAACAGAAAAGTGAGATAAGATGGTTGGTTAGTTGTAAACACAATGCTCACTCGGGAAAATCTGTTACACCGTCAATTGAACAAAATATTTATGACAGAGTAATTTCAAACAATTGTGAAGGTTTTATTGGATTTTATTCTACACTACCTTCAGAACAGTTAACATTTAATCTTAACAAAATGCCTTTTCAAATTTTTGATTCAGAAAAAATTGAGAAGTATATTGTGGGTTATCCAAAATTTAACAACCTTTTTATGAGATACTTTCCATATTCTTATGCAAAATGGAAAGAGCTTTTTTTTGTTTTTGAACCTATTAAATTATTTGATTTTTATTTTAAAAATAAGTATCCTGAAGAATTTAATCTTTTTAAAAGAATCTTTGATACAAGTGAAAACATATATGTTGCGCTAAAAAACAGTAATACTATTGAGGAGTTTGTAATGTTTAAGGGTGTTAAAATTAAAAATATTGACATTGATTTAGAATTAGATTTTTTACATAAAAAATATAATGATGTAATAAAAAAAATGAGCTATTCTAAGGGAGAATGTTTTATTAGACAGATTTTTTTTCATGAAATATTAACGAAAGAAAATATGGATTTGGAAACACCAAAGATTTCTGGGCATCATTACTATAACAATGGAACTGGGAGATATATTTTAAGTTCAAATTTGTTAATAATTAACGAGATCCAACTTGAAAAGTTAATAATTGATTATGAAGACTTGAAGAATATGATAAATTAAACCCCAGCTCGCGCTAGCAATTTTATAAAACATAACCCCACATTCAAACTCGATTTGTACATTATTAACTCGCCCAAAGTAATTTACAACCTACTGGTTTCAATTGGTTTTAAAGGACAATTAAGTGCATTTTGAATTTAAAAAACCGCCTTTTTGTCTTCCAAAATAATTTTCTGCACTATTTTAAAACCATTCATTTTGACAATTAAATGATTATGATAAATATCATTTAATAACTTGTTTTTTAGAAGTAACTTTAAAAATGATTAATAATCAAATACTTAACTTCTAAATATTAAACAAATGAAAACTAAAACTATTTTGTTTTTTTTATTGATTTGGACAGTTTTTGCAAATGCTCAAAATTTAGTAGCGTACTATCCGTTCAACACGAATTCCAATGATGAAAGCGGGAATTTAAACCATGGCATTGTAAATGGTGCCATTCTTACCACCGACCGTTTTGGGAATGCAAATAGCGCCTATGAATTTAACGGAATTGATAATTATATACTAGTAGCTAATAGCAGTTCTTTAGATGTTTTTAATAGTGATCTTACCATTACAATGTGGCTTTATAATGACAACCCGCTATTAAGCGATACGTCTTACAAGGGTATTTCTAAAGGCGGTTGGAATACTGGCGCTGGATATGAATTACTGTATTCTAATTACTGGAATGATGGAACATTGCATTTTACAACAGGAAGTAGTGGTAATAATGTTTATTCATTTAACGCTTATAATAACCAATGGGTTATGTTAACAGGAGTGTATGATAATGCTACTTCGACTAAAAAAGTTTATATAAATGGCATTGAGCAAACAACTACAATTCAAGCAGCAGGCAATTTAAGCTCAAGTGCTAATGATTTATATATTGGAAGACGCCATCCGTCAAATAGTTATTCTGGGTTTGTTAAAGGAAAAATGGACGATATTCGCATATATAACATAGCACTAACAGCCTCAGAAATTTTAAATTTATATAATTTCAACTCTTTAAGTTTAAATGAAATTAAAAATCCAACAGTCAGTAATTTTTATGTTTCCAATAAAAACCTTTATTTTAAAGATAATTACGATTTAAACGAACTTAAAACCGTCGAGATTATTGATATGTTAGGTCAAACTGTTTTTAAAACCTCGATTATTGAAAATCAAATTTCACTTGATATGCTAAAAAATCAAGTTTACATTTTAAAAGTTTCCTTCAAAAACGGGAATTTTCAAAGTTTAAAAATTAGTAATTACTAAAAAAGCTCTCTAATCAACTACATTTCGGGAGACCATTACACAAAGTGTTTCATGAAAATAACTAGCTCTTCAATGGTCTCCTAATCTCGAAATAATATAACATTTTGAAGCTACAATATAATAATTTCTAAATTTTAGAATGTTTATTGTTGAAAACCCGCATTCAAACTCGATTTGTACATTTTCAGTTCGTCCCAAGTAAATTCGTCGCCGTATTTTTCTTTCAGAGGATTTAAGGTTTCTTCTTTGTAACCAAAAAAAGCTTCGGCCAAGGCTGCAATTTTGTCTTCTGGCAAAACATCAGTAATGGCGACAGTGCCAGATTCTATAAGCTTTGCGAAATGTCCACCAATGGTTTGTGGTGTGAGTTTTCTAATGGCTGCAATTTCTTTGATGGTGTTTTTTTGTTGCCACAATTCGTAAGTTTCTTGCACCGTCGATTTTTTAGCTTCTTTGGGTTCTTTTGTCTTTTTTGCGTAACGTTCCACGTCGAGATCATCATCTATAAGGGTGATATTTAATCTTTTAAACTCTTCGTGAATCGCCTCTATCTTATTGGTTTTGTAGGTTTTAATTTCCTTTGAAGTCAAATTTTCTTTAGAAATAACATCACCCGAAGCCATTGTTTTGACTAGCAATTTTGCTTTCATTAACTTAAAAACTGCTTTCATCTGAACTTCTTCTAAAACAGTTAATTCGTCGAACAATGTTTTGGCTTTTTTAATGCGTTTTACTTCTTCAATTTTCCATAAAACATCATAAAGAATACTGTCCATTTGTGCAAAAAAGTAATTGTAAGCCGCATCGATTCTTTCTTTAACAAAATGAATGTCAAAGGGTTCTGTATTAAAAAGCTTGTCTAATTGATGCAAGAATTTTCGGGCCGGTTCTTGAATTTCAGAAATAGTATCGGTTTGTTTTTTGGCCCAAAGCCAATGTTTTACTTTGGTTTCCGATTCGCTTTTTTCGGTATAACTGTATTGATGGTTGCGCCATTCTTGGGCTAAATCGGCCCAATCGAAAGTCGATTTCAAGAAATTGTGCAAGAATTTTTTAGTTTCTTGTTGCAACGCTTTTGCGAGTTTGTCTTCCGATGCTTTGTTTTCGGCATAATCCATTACCTCTTGATCGTTAGAAATGCCGTTCATTTGTAGCGGAGAAAGCAAAACTAAGCCTTCTAACGAACGCAAACGCGATAATGCTACATAGGCTTGTCCGGGTTGAAAAACTTGCGAGACATCGAGCGCGGCTTTGTCAAAAGTTAATCCTTGGCTTTTATGCACTGTAATTGCCCAAGCCAGCTTGATAGGGTAGTGGACAAAGGTTCCTAAAACATCTTCTTCAATTTCTTTTGTGTTCTCGTTTACGGAATAGCGAATGTTTTGCCATTCGTATTTTTCAACTTCAATCGTGGTGTCTTCCTCTGGAAAATAGACTAGAATTTCGGCTTCCGATAATGATTTAATAAAGCCCATTTTTCCGTTAAAATAGCGTTTTTCAAAAGACAAATCGTTTTTGATAAACATGATTTGTGCGCCTACTTTTAGTTGTAAATACTGGTCAATGGGATAAATTTTGTCTGGAAAATCGCCTGTTATTTCAGGTTTGTATTGGTATTGTTTTCCTGCTAAATCTTGTAAAGCCTGAGCGTTTATATGGTCTGCCTTTACGTTGTGCGTGGTTAGCGTAATGTAGCCTTTGTTCGCTTTTAAATCGAAATTGGGTTTTACATATTCGTTTAACGTGATTATATCGTCTTTGGAAATGGTATTGTTTCTCAAATTGTTAAGAACGGCAATAAATTTATCGTCCGTTTGACGGAAAATCTTAGAAAGTTCTATATACAACGGTGGATTTTGCTGTATCACATGCGAGTGGAAAAAGAATTTTCCTTTGTAATAGGATCTCAATACTTTCCATTCTTCATCCCGAATTATGGGGGGCAATTGCAATAAATCGCCAATAAAAAGTACTTGAACACCACCAAAAGCGATTTTTTTCTTTCGAATAGCTTGCAACATAAAGTCGATTCCGTCGAGTAAATCAGCACGAAGCATGCTCACTTCATCAATAATAAGCAACTCCATGTTTTTGATGACTGCTTTTTTCAAACCACTCATTTTGAAATTACGATTTAAAGTCACTTTCGATTCAAATTTTATATATTCTGAAAATTGTGGAATCGTATTGTCTGGGATAAATCCGCCAAACGGCAACTGAAACATGGAGTGAATGGTAACACCGCCTGCATTTAGCGCTGCAATTCCTGTGGGAGCTACTACAACACAGTTTTTGTGGGTAGTATTAATTATTTCCCGTAAAAGGGTGGTTTTTCCTGTACCTGCTTTTCCAGTAAGGAAGATGTTCCGCTGGGTTTGATTGATGAATTGTAGGGTATAATTGGCTTCGGCTGATATATTTTCCATTTTGGATTGTGTCTATTGAGCAAAAATATTGAATTTATTTTAATGTTTATTCTTTGATTGAAAGTTGTTTCACAGAGATTCACAGAGATTCACAGAGAAAAACACGAAGAAAATTAAAATTTTTGTGAATTTCTGTGTCCTTTTTAAACCTGCGAAATAAAAAACCTCCAACTAATTAAAGTGGGAGGTTCGTTTGAAATTATTTGAAAATAATTATTTTTTGGCTGCTGCTTTTTCTTCTTTTTTGTCTGTTTTTGGTTTTGCAGCGTATTTTTCGTTGATCATTTTTACAACATCTTTTGTAATATCGTAACTGTCTTTTGCATATAAAACAGTAGCAGCATCACCCGTTCCGTAGATATAATCGTATCCTTTTTCTTTCCCGTAATCTTTGATTAATTGCTTAACCGATTTTACTAAAGTATCCATTTCTTTGCCGCTTTCTGTTTGCAATTGTTGCATCATGGCTTGTTGTGCATATTGCAATTCTTGTTCTCTTTGTTGCAATTGAGCTCCTTTTTGTTGTGCCCAAGCTTGACCTTTTGCCATAGCATTTTGTTGGAAACTGTTCATTTCAGCTTTTAATTGTTTAGCGGCAACTTCAAGCTCACGACCCATAACTTCACCTTTTGTTTTGTACTTTTCGTCCAACTCTTTGGCTTCAGTATAATCTTCCATCATTTTTTGGGTGTCAATATAAGCTGTTTTATAGGCTGCTGCTTCTGTCGTTTTGTTACACGAAATTATTGAAAATGCAATTGCTACTACTACTACGATTTTTTTCATTTTTATTTTTTTGTTAGATTTTAATTTTTGGTAAAAGTACTCTTTTTTTGGAATGTGGAAAATTGTTAATTTGGTTATTTGTTAATTTGATTAATCAATTACTTGAAAAACGGTAATTTTTTAATTATAATAAAATCCTATACTTTAATTTAAAAACATAGTTTTCTATTATTAAAGCAGGCTTTTTTAAATTTGTTTTAAGCTAAATTCTATTTTTTTGAATGGTTTTATATGTTTTTAATCAAAAAAAGGGCTAAAAACAGCTAAAAATGATTTTTAGCTGTTTTTTAGCACATAAATATGGGAAGAATATTCTAAATTTCTTTTTGCTTTAGCATTTGACTTCAAACCGATATAAAATGCTTTCATGAAATTCATTTTGCCGTTTTTATATTTTTCGGACAAAAGTGACACATAAAAACTATCAAAAACCATAGGAAGGATTTTTATGAGTTTTATATTCTCTTTCGCGAATAATTTTTCAATCGCTGTTTTAGAGAAATGCCACAAATGTCTTGGTACATCATAAGCGGCCCAAAATGCTCCGTAATAGTTTGCATCAAATGATTTGTAATTAGGAACCGCAATAATTAGTGTCCCGTTAGGTTTCACTAATCTTTTTAATTCTTTAATTTGATTTTCTACATCTGGAACGTGTTCTAAAACATGCCACATGGTAATGACATCGAAAGAATGAGATTGGATGCTTTCCAAATTTTCTGCAAAAGAAACGCCTTTAGAAATCGCAATTGCTTTTGCTTTTTCATTTGGTTCGATTCCTGTTGTGTGCCAACCTGCTTTTTTGGCGGTAGCTAAAAAATCTCCTGTTCCAACGCCAATATCTAATAGGCTTCCTTTTTGCGAATGAAGCTCATTTATCAAACGTACTTTTTTATTTAAAGAGTAGGATTTAATAATTTGATAGACTTTTTCGAACAAAGAACGTTTTCCATCGGTATGGGAAATATAATCTTCGCTTTCATAATATTTTGGAAGATTTTCTAACGACGGTTGCGGATGGGTTTTTAATAGTTGTAATTCTTCGTCCAGAAGCAACTCAAAATTTTCTTTAGAAACGGAATGGTCTTTTACTTTTATAAAAACAGAATGATTTTGAAAATTCATATTGTATTTTGCTATGAATGTTTATTATTAATTTAAATTACGTTTCACGTGGAACAATTTTAATTATCGTCCCATAAAAACCAATAACACTGAAATATCACTTGGTGAAACTCCAGAAATTCTGGAAGCTTGCGAAATGGTAACCGGTCTTATTTTTGACAATTTTTGTTTGGCCTCTATCGACATCGATTTGATTTGATGGTAATCGAAGTGTTCCGGAATTTTTAAATCTTCTAAACGGGTTTGCTTTTCGGCATTCGCTCTTTCTTTATCAATATAACCCGAATACTTAACTTGAATTTCGGCTTGTTCAAGAATTTCTTGATCTACGTGACTGTTGGCAACATACTCTGCGACATTATTAAATTGTAAAATATCAGCCAACTCTATTTGCGGACGTGATAGTATTTTAAAAATTTTATCCGTTTGATTTACTTCTGCCGTTTCTTTAGCAATTAAAACTGGATTTGCTTCAGCAGGTGTAATACTCGTTTCTTTCAAGAAAGCCACCATTTTTTCAGATTCATTCTGTTTGTATTCCATCCGTTTCAAACGATCGTCAGATGCCAAACCAATTTTATTCGACATAGGCGTCAATCTAAAATCGGCATTGTCTTGACGCAATAATGTTCTAAATTCGGCACGAGAGGTAAACATTCTGTAGGGCTCTTCGGTTCCTTTTGTGATTAAATCATCAATCAAAACCCCAATATAAGCTTCGTCGCGTTTTAAAATTAAAGGTTCTTGTTCTTTTACCTTGAGTGCGGCATTTATGCCAGCCATCAATCCCTGAGAAGCGGCTTCTTCGTAACCAGTAGTTCCGTTTATTTGACCTGCAAAATACAAGCCTTCTACTAGTTTAGTTTCTAAAGTATGTTTCAATTGCGTAGGAGGGAAGTAGTCGTATTCGATTGCATATCCTGCTCTAAAGAATTTTACTTTCTCGAAACCAACGACAGAACGCAAGGCTTTAAATTGAATGTCTTCTGGTAAAGAAGTCGAAAATCCGTTTACATAAACCTCACAAGTATTCCAACCTTCTGGTTCTACAAATAATTGGTGACGATCTTTATCGGCAAAACGATTTATTTTATCTTCGATAGAAGGACAATATCTTGGACCTAAACTTTTAATTCGACCGTTGAACATAGGAGAACGATCGAAACCTTCACGCAACAAATCATGCACCAAAGGAGACGTGTATGTCATGTGACAATCTCTTTGATGTGTCAATGGTTTTGTTATATCTGAATACGAAAATTTCGATGGATTTAGATCGCCAGGCTCCACATTCATTTTAGAATAATCCAATGAACGACCATCTACTCGAGGTGGCGTTCCTGTTTTCATTCTACCCGATTCGAAACCTGCTTTCACTAAATCTTCGGTAATTCCGTAAGCAGCACTTTCACCAGCACGACCACCGCCAAATTGTTTGTCACCGATATGAATTAATCCATTTAGAAAAGTTCCATTGGTAAGCACAACAGATTTACCACGAATAGTCAATCCCAAAGAAGTTTTAATTCCCAAAACTTTATTATTTTCAATAACCATTCCAGAAACCATTTCTTGATAAAAATCAAGATTTGGCGTTCTTTCCAACATCAATCGCCATTCTTCAGAGAAACGCATACGGTCACTTTGAACTCTTGGCGACCACATTGCAGGTCCTTTCGACTTGTTAAGCATCTTGAATTGAATCGCGGTTTTATCAGAAACAATTCCTGAATAACCACCAAGCGCATCAATCTCGCGAACTATTTGTCCTTTGGCAATTCCGCCCATAGCAGGATTACAAGACATTTGCGCAATGTTTTGTAAACTCATTGTAACCAATAGGGTAGAGCAACCCAAATTTGCCGATGCCGCTGCAGCTTCGCAACCTGCATGACCAGCACCCACCACTATAACATCATATTCTTCTAAAAACATATTCGTTTTAAATTACGAATCACGAATCACGAATTTCAATCGTTCTTGTAATTCAAATTATATTTTGTTCCACGTGGAACTTAATTTAAAAAATTAGGAATTACGAATCGATGTTTCACGTGGAACAGACTCGTAATTCGTAATTTTTAATTCGTGATTTAAGAATGTTTCACGTGAAACAATTTTATTTTTTCATCTTCTTTAGAACGCATTAACGACTCGTCAGATTCCGATTTATCCTTGTAACCACAGTAGTGTAAAACACCATGGATCATTACGCGTTTTAGTTCTTCTTCAAAAGACACTTTAAACTCTTCTGCGTTCTCACGAACCCTTTCGACAGAGATGTAAATATCCCCGTGTATTTCGTTTCCTAATGAATAATCGAAACTTATAATATCCGTAAGTGTGTCGTGATTTAAATACTGTTGGTTGATCTCAACTAAATAATCGTCGTCGCAAAAGATGTAATTTATCTCGCCTTCGGATTTGTTTTCTGAAAGTATAACACTAGAAATCCACTCGGTGTAAATGGTTTCTTCTGGTATTTCGAAATCTATTTCGTAATTAAAACTAATCATTTTTCTTAAAATATTCTTGAACCTTACGGTCAAAATTGGAGCGCAAAGGTAGTGTTTGTCTGTTTAAAATTTCAATACTATTTAAATATTCTTGAAGCTTTTGGGGTAGGGGATTTGCTGTATTATTAAATCCCTTTTTATTTGTATTCGATTGTCTTTTCGAATCTTGATTTTGCTCTTGAATAGCTTTCTCTAATTTGAGTAATTCATACTTCAAATTGAGTGCCTTTTGAATCGCTTCATTAGAAAACCCTTTGTTGATTAATTGCTTTTCGATTTGCTTCATTTGATCTAAAGCGTTTTGTCCAGCACCACCCAAACCGTTTTTCTCGAGTTCTTTTTGCAAAGCATCGCGCAATTGTTGTTGCTCTTTAAGGATTTCTAAAACTGCTTTTGCATCGCCTTCGCCATCTTGTCCGTTTTCTCCAGTGCCGTTTCCGTTGCTACCTTGACCTGATTTTCCGTCTTTTCCTTCTTTACCAGACTTCCCATCTTTACCTGATTTTCCGTCTTTTCCTTCACCTGGTTTTTCACCTGGCTTATCACCGGGTTTATCTCCAGGTTTGTCACCTTTACTTTTACCGTCTTTCATTTTCTCACCAAGACCTTGTTGTTTTTTGATGATATCTGGCAGCTGCATACCACTACCTTGGCTCTTGCCTTTTTTTGGTTTTCCTTTACCCATTCCAGAAAGTGACATCTGCATACCGTTTAAAACATCGCTTAAAAAATTGGCTAAATTATTAGCGCTAGTTAACGAAAATTGCTGACTTGATGTTCCTCTTGCAATTTGATTATCGGAAAGTAAATCGATACTTTTATCTATATTATAATGAACTTTTCCGATTTCCGTTGTGATTTGTTCGCTTATTTTTGGGTTGCGCAATGACATCGCAAACAAACTATCATCAACATGTTTGAATTGCTGCTT
This sequence comes from uncultured Flavobacterium sp., assembly GCA_964292845.1. Lineage (GTDB taxonomy): Bacteria > Bacteroidota > Bacteroidia > Flavobacteriales > Flavobacteriaceae > Flavobacterium. Next base: position 10,380 of record CAXYWC010000028.1, read on the forward strand.
TAAATCTTGTTGCGTTTTTAAGTGTTTTGAAAACGCATTAGAAGTATTGGTAATCGCTTTAAAATTCTTAATTAATGCTTCTTGCGAAAACGAAAACGCTAGCAAGTTGTCTAGAATTTGACGAAGCATGGCTACATCTTCTTCTAGCTGTTCTTTCTCTCCGCCTTCCATTTCTTCAGCCATTTTCTGACTCATCTCTTTCATCTTCTTAGCTGCACTTTTTTGTTTAGGAGATGCTTTGTCTTGCTGTTTCTTTTGTAATTCCTCAGCAGCTTTTTTTAAATCTTTATCAATGCTTTCCTCTTTTTCTTTATCTTGAGGAATGTCTAATGGTGATTTTAGTTCTTTATTTTCTTTATCTAATTCTTTTAATTCCTCTTGAATTTTATCAAACTCCTTATTAATCTCGTTTTGTTTTTCTTCCGAATTTTCTTTTTTATCGTCAGCAAGCTTATCTTCTTTTTCGGAAAGTTTGTCTAACTTGTCTGCGAGTTGTTCTGCTTTTTTCTCGACATAATAGCGTTTAGTCAACTCCACCAATTGTTCCAAGGTCTTGGTTTGGTTTTTGCTTTTTTGTTGAAACTTTTCTAATTTTTCTTGGATCTCTTCCTGATCTAATTTTTCATTCAATCGTTTCAATTCATCAAGAAGCTTTTGATTTTTTTCTAATTCTTCTTTCGATTTTTCTAAACGTTGTTTTAATAATTCTTTCTTCGGATCGTTTTCTTCGGCTTTGAATTTCTCTAAATTATCTTTAATCTTTTCAGAAAATTCCTTCATCATTTCGTCTTGTTGTTTCTGACGTTTTATGAAATCATCTAATTTTTGCTTGTCTTTATAATCTAAATCTTTTTTCTCTTTATTGGTTTTTTGCAATTTTTCTAACTCAGAAAGTTGCTTGTCTTGTTTGCTTAATGATTTTTCTAAAGCATTAATATTCTCGTTTTGTTGTTGCAGATTTTCATTTTCATTTTCTTCGGCAGTAGCTTCACGATATGAAAACTCAGAGGATTTGGTGCTTTTGAAATGATGAATAGCATCATTGTCAAAAACTTCAAAATAATATTCATACGCCACACCATCTACAATAGGCAAGGTGCTTGGAAAAGAAAACACAAACTGATCGAAATTACTTTTCTTTACTGCGATGGTTCCACGCTTAATTGCTTGCGGATTGTCTTTAGGAAAATAAACGACACTCAATTTCGAAAACCCATAATCATCCGATATTTGGCCTAAAACATATTCTTTAGAACCCTTTAAACTATCGGCAGCCATCTCCACTTTAATGGTTGGAAACTGGTCTTTGACAACATTGATGGCATAATTTAGTTTTTCGTAGTTTTTTATCGATTTATTGGAAGTAAATATCTGATATTCTGTATTTTGAACTATATTTTTACTTAAATTGAATGTATTTCCAGCATTTACAAACGAATACGATTTGTTGGCTTCTATTAGATTGATATTTTGCGTCGCAACTGTATTAATTCTCCACGTAATTTGTGTGCCTTCGGGAACAATAGCGTTTCCAGTTCCTTTGATAATTTCTGATTTCTTATTTAGATAATTAGGAAAATTAAGCAACATCTCGAAATTGGCAATGGCCGGAACCGTAATCACATCCAAAGTATAATCAGCCGATGAAACTTCGTTAGCTTCGATATGAAAATCGATGTTTTGCATGGGTTTTGTTAACACAAACTGGAACTCTCCTTGTTTAGTGTTTTCCATAAAATAACTTTCGCCACCTATAAAAATCATAGCTTTTTCTGGAACAACATTTCCTACGGTTTTTACTTTGAGAATAAAATCTTTGTTTTGTTCGGTTTGCAGATTTTTGTTTACCAATGTAAAAGCAAACGGAGCTGGTGGTAAAAATTGTTGTTTGTAATTTACCACACGATTCATACTTTCAGTAATTAGTTTTTGTTGTCCAGAAAGCATCAGAAACAAAACAAAAAACAAAGGAATTAATGCTAGTGGCAGAAATTTTTTGTTCTTCTTAAAATCGATAGCATTAGAAAAAGGTATCGGTTGTAATGAATTTGCCTTTTGATTTATCGATGCCAAAAGTAATTCAGACTGATTTTTATCTTCCAACAATTGAAGAAAATTAGTCAGCTTATCATTAACATCTGTAAAATGATTTCCAATAATTTTTGAAGCTTCCGTGTAGTCAATTCCTTTTTTAATTTTAAATAATTGGAAAATTGGAAAAGCAATAAATCGCACCAGCAAAAATAACTGTACCAAAATAAATAGCACAAACAAAAAGGTTCTTCCTGTTGGTTTTAACCAAAGGAAATATTCGATAAAACTAGTTGCAAAAAGATATAATAATCCTAAACCAATAAAGAAAATGGTTCCACGCAACAACTCGTTCGTATAGAATTTCTTAATGAAATCTTCTAGCTTTTGGAATATGAGGTCTTTTGAATTCAAAATCATAATCATTGTTTATAACCTATAAAAGTAGTAATTTTTAAATTCTAATGTGTTAAAAATATAGCAAAGCAATTTTAAAATCATAACTCCTAATAACAAAGTAGATAAAGGGTAGTGTTCTTTGTGAAAAGCGTTGTGAACTTTATAGTTAATCATTTATCTTTGCATCAAAATTTACTAAAATGTCTAAACAAGTTCGTGTGCGTTTTGCACCAAGTCCAACAGGAGCTTTGCATATAGGTGGTGTTCGTACTGCTTTATTTAATTATTTATTTGCTAAAAAACACAACGGCGTTTTCTATTTACGAATAGAAGATACAGATCAAAATCGTTTTGTTCCAGGTGCAGAAGAATATATCATGGAATCGCTAGAATGGTTAGGGATTTCTCCTGACGAAACGATAGGCAAAAATGAAAAGTTTGGTCCATATAGACAATCTGAAAGAAAGCCTTTATACAAACAATATGCTGACCAACTGATACATTCGGGTTGGGCTTATTATGCGTTTGATACTCCTGAGAGTTTAGATACTTTACGAAAATCGACTGAAGCAGCAGGAAATACCTTTATTTACAATCATACCGTTCGTGAAACATTAGACAATTCATTAACTAATTCACCCGAAAAAGTAACTGAAAGAATTGCTGCTGGTGAAGATTATGTGATTCGTTTTAAAACGCCTGTTAATGAAACGTTACATTTAACAGATATTATTCGTGGCGATATAAAATTTGAAACCAATTTGTTAGACGATAAAGTTTTATTTAAATCTGACGGAATGCCAACGTATCATTTAGCGAATATTGTCGATGATCATTTGATGGAAACTTCGCACGTTATACGTGGGGAAGAATGGTTGCCATCTATGCCATTACATGTTTTGTTGTACAGAGCATTTGGTTGGGAAGCTCCAAAATTTGCGCACTTACCATTGATACTAAAACCTGTAGGAAACGGGAAATTAAGCAAACGTGATGGCGAAAAATTAGGTTTTCCAGTATTTCCATTGCAATGGAAAACAGAAGAAGGAACTTCATTAGGTTATAAAGAGAATGGGTTTTTCCCAGAAGCGGTAATCAATTTCTTAGCCATGTTGGGTTGGAATAACGGAACCGAACAAGAACTTTTTTCGTTAGAAGAATTAGTACAAAAATTTGATTTGAACCGAATTCACAAAGCAGGAGCGAAGTTTGACCCTGAGAAAAACAAATGGTTCAACCACCAATATTTGGTTAAAAAAGAAGATAGCGCCTTGGCTGAATTATTCTTGCCAATAGTGGAATCAAAAGGAATTGTAACGAATTTAGATTATATAACTAAAGTAGTTGCATTAGTAAAAGAAAGAGCACATTTTGTAAACGAACTTTGGGATTTGTCTGATTATTTCTTTGTAGCACCAACTTCTTATGACGAGAAAGCTACAAAAAACTGGAATTCAGCAACACCTGAGTTGATGAAACAATTAATTGTAGTTTTAAATACAATAGAAGATTTTACATCCTTAAATATTGAAACTATTATAAAAGATTGGATGACTCAAAACGAAATAGGAATGGGCAAAGTCATGCAACCATTTAGATTGAGTTTAGTAGGAAAAATGATGGGACCACATCTTTTTGATATTGCAGAAATGATAGGAAAAGAAAAAACAATTAAGCGAATTGAAAAAGCAATCGTTAGTTTATAAAACAGACAACCCTTTCATTGTTTGAAACCTTGAAAGGGCTATAGCAACAAAAAAGTCTCGAATTTTTCGAGGCTTTTTTATTTACAATCAACATAAACAGGTTTATCGAAAAAATTTAAAATAGACGTATTGTTTAGTTGCTGTGAATTTCTATCAAAATAATTTAATCGGTTTAGTAGCATTGTACACGTAGAAAAGTAAAAGCGTATTTTAGAATAAATCTCGCTCCTTATAGAAGATTCCTTACTGTTTTCAAGATTAGTAAACTCATGCGTGTCGATAATTTCATTTTTAGCATTTAAAATATGAAAAATATAAGACGATTTGCTACTGTTTTCGTATTCCAAATTTTGGCTAACGATACTAATTAAAGAATACTCACTTGTTTCTGCGATAACAAAATAGCCAGAAAATTCATTGGAATTCTTAAACTTAAAGGTCTTAAATTTATTAACCCCATACACAACATATTCAAAATCTTTAAAACTCATTTTAATTTCTGAATCATCATCCAGTAATTTGTAATATATTTTCTTTTCGCCAATATCCAAACGAAACGAATTGCTTTTTATAACGGCTTTAGACCCATCATTTTTAACAACAAAAGAATCTGCAAAAAGAGCGTGAGAAAAAGAAACTAAAACTAAAAGTAAAAGATTTTTCATAGTATAGGTTTAAGTAATAGTGCAAAAATACCCCGTAATAAACGAACCTATATTAAATTAGTATCATTTAAAAATTAAATGAATATCCATAAAAAAAGCTCCTTTAAGGAGCTTCATATATTTGATTTCTATTACAAATTAAACAACAACTGTCCGCTTATAATACCCAAATTTCCTTTGAAACTGCTATTGTTGTTTTTAACTTTCAAGGTTTGGTCCTTATTTAAGTTATTCAAAAAATTAGTAAAACCATACTGATAATACACCACAGCCCGAACACGTCGAGTTCCAGCAGAAATTCCTGCATACAAATTCCCATTAATTTTAGTCACATCGGTAATTTCTTTCGCTGTTAGCAAAGTTCCTGAAACTGTATTTAGTTCGGACTTACTATTTATTTTTAGCTTATCGTTTACTTGCAAAACAGGGCCAAAATCTAACGAAACATGATCTTTCACCAAATTATAACTGGCCAACAAACGTATTTGAACCCCCATTGTTTTAAAATCGAGTGCTTCATTTTTTAACGAAGGCGAAAAAGTGTCGATATCAAAATGATTCTCAAAAAATTCCATCCCAAAAACAGCACTAAAATTATTATAATAATTGCCTCGAACCGACAAACCGCCAATCCAACCCGTACCTGGTTTTGTAGCAAAATTAGATGTTTTTAAAGCCGTTTGCGTAATTCCTGCCATTATTCCAATACGATTACCGTCTTTGTTTCGGTGTTGTGCAGAAAGGGAAAATGAACAAATAAACACGAAAATGAAAAGTAGCTGTTTCATAATTTCTTTATTTTGAAAGTGAGAGACCAATATATAAAAAAAATTGTAACTTTAAACACAAACAAACGTATAACCACTATAACAAACTTAAAACAATTAACAATGGACATTATTATTTACATTATTTTAATCTTCGGATTATTTATCCTATTCTCTTCTTTCTTTACGGTCAAACAACAAACGGCTGTTGTCATCGAACGATTCGGAAAATTTACCACAATTAGAAACTCGGGTTTACAACTCAAATTGCCTATTATAGACAATATTGCGGGTCGCGTAAACCTACGTATTCAACAACTTGACGTTATTATTGAAACACAAACCAAAGACAATGTTTTTGTGAAAATGAAAGTTTCGGTTCAGTTTAAAGTAATTCCTGAGCATGTGTATGAAGCCTTTTACAAATTAGAATTTCCACACGATCAGATTACCGCTTATGTTTTTGATGTGGTGCGTGCCGAAGTTCCTAAACTAATTCTTGACGATGTTTTTCTTCGCAAAGATGATATTGCAGTAGCCGTAAAACGAGAGTTAAACGAAGCCATGACTACTTATGGTTACGATATTATTAACACTTTGGTTACTGATATCGATCCCGATATCCAGGTAAAAAACGCCATGAACCGTATCAATGCTGCCGAAAGAGAAAAAACAGCAGCCATGTTTGAGTCGGAAGCACAACGTATTCGTATTGTAGCCAAAGCCAAAGCGGAAGCCGAAAGTAAAAAACTACAAGGGCAAGGTATTGCAGACCAACGTCGTGAAATTGCTCGTGGACTAGTAGAAAGTGTTGCGGTTTTGAACGAAGTAGGAATCAATTCGCAAGAAGCATCGGCCCTAATTGTGATTACCCAACATTATGATACACTGCAAGCCATTGGTGCCGATACCAATTCGAACCTAATTTTATTACCCAATTCGCCACAAGCCGCAAGCGAAATGTTAAATAGTATGGTGACCAGTTTTGCCGCTTCAAACATCATTGGCGAACAAATGAAAAAACAAACGCCAAGAGTAAAATCGAAAAATCATACTTCAACCGATTATAATCCGTCGGACACATCGGAAGCCAACGAAATAAAATAATTTATTTTTATACATTCTAAAAAGAGTTCAAGTAATTGAGCTCTTTTTTTTTGGAACAGGTATTTTGAGTATTTAGGAACAGTTGTCCTGCTGTCCGTTTCAATTTTTTGATTTTGTTCTAGAATAATTACAAAAAAACAAAATCAAAAAGATTTTCACTTCCATCAGGGTTAAAACACCTCTTTTCGTTTCCAAAAAAACACAAAAACTAAAATAAAGCCATTTGAGAAACGTTTTTGTAAGAAACGTAAAAACACCTTGCCGAAATTTTAAAGTTTTTTAAAATCAATTTATGAAAGTCAATATTAATAGCTTTTAATTATTGTTTTTATAATAACAATTGTAAATTACTATAATAATAAATAGTATTCGAAATAGAATTTTGTATTTATAAAAACTATAGTTTCACACTTTGAAGCAATTCTCCATTTTTAGCTTTCAAATAGTTCAAAAAACAACTCAAAAAGATTTTCACTTCCATCAGCGTTCAAAAAACACTTTTTAGCCTCCAAAAAAACTAAAAACTAAAATAAAGCGATTTAAAGAAATAATTTTTAATAAACATAAAAACACTTTAAATAAATTTTAAAGTCTTTTAAAATCAATTTATGAAGGTCTTTTTTTAAAGTAAAAAAATATAGTTTTTGTTTTTTAAATAGAAATTATCTATAATATAAAAATCCACTCGAAAGTGGATTTTGTATTTATAAAAACTATATTATTAAAATTAAAGCAATTCTAAAACTTTCTCATTTTTCTCCGTGTTTTTTAAATCGGATAATTGTGTTTGAAAATTAGAAAAATTAGATTCGTCATTTTTTAAATTTTGAATAGCCAAAATTCTCACCGCAACCAATTGACTTTTTAATGACATCGAATATAATTTTGAAATAACATCAATTTCAAAATCTTTTGCTGCCACTTTATCAGAATGTTTCAAAATTAAATTAGCAAACAACAACGCATTATTATCGTTCTTGATATTCTTAGCAATTGTGTTAATGACCAAACTATAATTATCGATTGATTTGATGTTTTCTATGATTGGAATTAATATATTTTCAGCGGCGTTTTCGTCTTTTTCTTTGACATATTTATTAATTTCTTTCAACGTATTCATCAATACATTTTCTTCTTTTTTGCCTTTTTCTTCCCAAGCATCTTTAAGTCCAACAGTTTTGTTAAACACTAATTTTGAAGCACTTGAGTCTTTATCAACAGTAAAATAACCCAAACGTTGAAACTGAAATTTATCTTCGTTTTTAACATCTTTTAAACTTGGTTCAACAAATCCTGCTACAATTTTTAGCGATTCCGGATTCACAAATTCTAAGAAATCTTTCTCTTTGTGAGCATCTGGCGCTTCGTCTATAAAAAGTCTATCGTACAAACGAACTTCTGCTTCTACAGCATGTTTGATTGAAACCCAATGCAAGGTTCCTGAAACTTTTCTCTGACTAGCTTCGGTTCCGCTTCCGCTTAAAGAATCAGTGTCATACGTAACGTGTATTTCTGTAATATTTCCTTGAGAATCTTTAACAACACTTTCTCCTTTAATAATGTATCCGTTTTTTAAACGCACTTCGTTTCCTATGCTCAACCTAAAAAATTTAGCGGGAGCTACTTCCAGAAAGTCTTCTCTTTCTATATATAATTCACGAGAAAATGGCACTTTTCTGAAACCTGCTGCCTCATCTTCTTGGTTATTTTCAGCTTCTAACCATTCTTCTTTATCAGCTGGATAATTAGTAATGATCAACTTCACCGGATCAAGAACCGCCATAACTCTTGGCGCAATTTTATTTAAATCTTCTCGAATACAGAATTCTAAAACCGAAACATGTATTAAATTATCACGTTTTGCAATTCCTGTAGTTGTTGCAAAATTTCGTAAAGATGTTGCTGTATAACCTCTTCTTCTTAGCCCAGAAATAGTAGACATTCTTGGATCATCCCAACCGTTTACATAATTTTCTTTTACTAATTGTAGTAGTTTTCTTTTACTAACCACAGTATGACTCAAGTTTCTACGAGCAAATTCTCTTTGTTTTGGGCGCACTTTTGTACTATCAAAAATTTGGTCTAAAAACCAATCGTATAATTCTCTGTGAGGTAAAAATTCTAAAGTACAAAATGAATGCGAAATTTGTTCTAAATAATCACTTTCGCCGTGAGCCCAGTCGTACATTGGGTAAATACACCAATCGTTTCCAGTTCGATGATGGTGTTTGTGCAAAATACGGTACATAATAGGATCACGCATCAACATATTAGTCGATTTCATGTCAATTTTTGCACGCAAAATATGTGTCCCATCAGGGAATTCTCCATTTTTCATTCTTTCGAATAAATCTAAATTTTCTTCTATAGAGCGATTTCTATACGGTCCGTCAACACCTGGTTGTGTTGGTGTTCCCTTTTGTTGTGCCATTTCTTCAGAAGATTGGCTATCAACATACGCTTTTCCATTTTTAATAAAATGAACAGCCCAATCGTACAATTGTTGGAAATAATCAGAAGCATAACATTCGGTATCCCACGTGAAACCTAACCATTCTACATCACGCTTAATTGCATCTACATATTCTTGCTCTTCTTTTGCAGGATTAGTATCGTCAAAACGTAAATTTACTGGTGCATTATAATCGATTCCTAAACCAAAATTTAGACAAATGGCACTCGCATGACCTACATGCAGATAACCATTAGGCTCTGGAGGAAAACGAAAACGTAATTTGTCCTGAGGCAAACCATTTTTTAAATCTTCTTCTATAATTTGTTCAATAAAATTGAGTGCTTTTTCTTCTGTTGACATTATATTACTTATTTGAATCGCAAAGATAATCTTTAATTTGAAAATTAGATAATTTGAAAATTAGATAATACAACCCAAATATTTAGTATTTTTGTATAAATATCATATAAAACTATGAGACAGCTAACAGTTACAATTCCAGATAATTTTTATGAAAGTTTGATGTCTTTTTTAAAACCAATTCCAGAAGTTTTGGTTGAAGAAAAAAAAGATTTTGAAGTTCCTATGTGGCAACAAGAAATGGTTTTAGAACGAATGAAAAACGCTAAACCTGAGGATTATGTTGATGCTAGAGCATCATTAAAAAAGATAAAAGACAAGTATGGTTTTTAATGTAAAAACTTTAATTCGTGCAGAGTTAGAACTTGACGAAGCGGTTTTTTATTATGAAAATATACAAAAAGGTCTTGGAGAAAGGTTTTTATTAGATTATGAAAATCAATTAGATACGCTTTATAATTTTCCTTTTTTCGAGAATAAATACAGTAGTGTTAGGGTTTTACCTTTGAAAAAATTCCCATACACCATACATTTCACAATAAATGAAACTGAAAAATTAGTTTCAATTCAAGCTATAACTTGCGATTACCAAAACCCCGAAAATACTAAACTAAAAATATAAAATGGGCATTATAAAACTAAAAAACATACGTACCTTTTCGTATCATGGTTGTTTGATTGAAGAAGGTAAAATTGGTTCTGATTACACGGTTGATTTAGAAATAAAAACCGATTTGCGCCGTTCGTCCTTGTCAGATAATTTGAACGATACGGTCGATTATGTACTCCTCAATAAGATTGTAGTTGAAGAAATGGCAATTCGTTCGCATTTATTAGAGCATGTTGCGGGTAGAATTATCACCAGAATCTTTGCAGAAATTGCTTCTGTTTCTCGAATTATTGTATCGGTTTCTAAGCTAAATCCCCCTATTGGTGGTGATGTTGAAGCGGTTACGATTGAAATGGAAGAATATAGAAGTTAGATTAATTGATAATTAACAATTAACAATTGATAATTTTTAAAAATTTGTATTTATCAATTGTTAATTATCAATAGTTTCTTATATTTGCAATCCGCTAAAGAAATGGCGTCGTGGCCGAGCGGCTAGGCTGGGCTCTGCAAAAGCTCCTACTCCGGTTCGAATCCGGACGATGCCTCTAAAACCTTCAAAGTAATTTGGAGGTTTTTTTTTATGGTTAATTTTTAGAAAAAATTAAGTAAATATTATGTTCGAATCCGGACGATGGTTTTGAAACTTACAAGGAAACTTGGGATGTTTTTTATTGAAAAAAAGTGTATTTTTGAATGAAATTAATTATAATGAGAAAAGACAAAAAATCAAGACAGTTAAGAATAATTTCGCTTCTCAGATATAGCAAATTCGGAATGTCGAAAGAAGAAATCGTAGAAAAAATTGAACAGGAATTACATTATTCCGATGACTACTTTACTTATGTTGCTATCACATTTAAAAGAGATTTAAGCGATATTAGAAATGATTTTAATATTGATATCATTTATAATAGAAAGGGAAATGTATACGAAATAGATTCTTTAAAAGTTGAAGATTCTAGATTGGATTTGATGCTAAATTCTTATAAAATTTATAACGCTTTTTTGGGTTTTAATACCTTACCAGAACATATAATTCCTGAACAAAGAAAATCAAACGGATTAGATAATTTCGGCATAATTTCAGACGCCATTAGTGAAAAAATATATCTTGAATTTGATTATTTTAAGTACGATTCCAATCAAAAAGAACATAAAAAAATAAAACCGTTTGCATTAAAAGAAAGTAAAAATCGTTGGTATTTGATTGGTTCTTATGAAAATAAAAATGATTTTAGAGCTTTTGGTTTAGACAGAATTTCAAACTTGTATAAACTTGATCAAAAATTTAATAAGTTTCCTGATATAGATACAATTAACAATTATTATAATGACTCTTTTGCAATGTTTACTGAAGGCGAGGTTGAAAAAGTTATATTAAGTTTCGATTTAAGAGATGGAAATTATATAAATTCTTATCCTATTCATCATTCACAAAAATGTGAAATTAATCAAGAAAAAAAACGTTATATAGTTCATCTCAAGATTAAAATCACATTAGATTTTATAATGGAATTGATGTCAAGAGCTTGGTCTTTAGAAGTTATTGAGCCAATTTATTTACGAGAAAAAATGACTACAATTTTTGAAGAAGCCTATAAAAGAAACAAGAAATAAATTCTATTATATTTCTTTAAACTCAATGCGTATTGGAATTCCTTTTGCGTTTAAAGTTGGTTTTTTGCTTTTTACATAACTTTTATAAAGCTCATTTTGATAATCGGCATAAATGGTTTTTATAACAATATGATAAGGAAAGTTATTAATTTCATAGTTTGCAATTTTAACTTTCTGATATTCAACAACATTTATATTAGCATAAATAGTTAAAATTGCCAAATAAAAGCCATGAAAGTTAGTCATAATATTTAAAATATATTTCATAATTTAGTTAATTTTTAAAACTATTATCAATAAATAGAGTGTATCGTATCATCAATTAATTTAAAATAGTTTTTGATGTTTTCAAATCTATGAGTAGCATTATCGTCAATAACAATATGATTATGGTTTTTTATAAATGAATCGTTTAATAAATATTTTTGGTTATTTATTACTGTATCATTTTTAGACAATAAAATCAATGATTCTGAATGTTTTTCAATTTTTACCAAATACTTTTTCAATTGTTCTGGCATAGTAGAACTATCAAATTTATCATCAAAATCAAACAATGGATTTATTAATACCAAATGAAAATAATTTGGTTTACAAATTTTACGCAATTGATAAGCAAAATTTGCACCTGTTGAACTCGCTATTATGCAATCAACATCAGCACTATTTTCATTTATAATTTGTTTCCAGTCTTGAAGTTTTAAATTGATATCATCTGTAACTTCCCAAGATAAACATTCAATTTCTGGATAATATTCTTTTAGTTCTAAATACTTTTTTGATTGATTTGAACCATGTAATCCGTGTATGTAATAAAGTTTTCTTTCCATTATAATTGTTCTAAAATATCATTTAAATCTGAAAGTTTATATTCACCGTTTTTCAAAACATATTCGGCAATTTTTTCGGTTTGGTTCATCTTTTGTAAACCATTGTTGTTTCTAAAATAAAACTCGTTATTAGTCTCAATATCATAAAAACAAAATTTTCTATAGGAAGCTTTTACTACAATTATTGGAACCAGAACTTGATTAATTTTTACAAATCGAAAAGTGATTTTATATTTGTGATTTGGGAAAAAACGTAAAATATTTTTCTTTAATAATTGAGTACATTCTGAGATGTTTTTGCTGTCTAAACAACTAATTATATTATTATTAACAAACTTTCCAAGATAAACTTTTCCACCGTCCGTGTTTAGAAAACTGGCGGTATGCAACCTTATTTTATGCCAATCTAATTGACTTATAAAAGTGGTTCGTTTTAAATCGATAACTTTGAAATCCTGGGTAACTTCGGAGCAAAATAAATTTGAATTGTCAAGTTTAATTTTAGCAAAATAGAAATCAAAAGGCGTTTTTATTATCGTATAACATAAATTAGATTCGTAAGAAAATTTAGGTTTAGGTATCTTATAAAATGAAATTTCAGACTCAAATAATTTGGTATCAATTCTAGAATGTCTGTAATAACCATATTCTCTGATTAAGGAATGTTTGATGTTTTCAATTGTAGTAGCTGTTAGATTTTGAACAGAGTATATCAAATATCTATCTTCTTTATTATCAACTTTGTTCATATAATCAATGGGCTGATTTATCACCATATAAATAGCAATTCCATCTATTCCAAAATTATTTTCTGCAAACGAAACCGAATAATTATTCAAATATTCGAGTTTAATTTCCTCTTCAACAAGTTTGTCTTTTTGTTTAAAAAATATTTTTTTGCCTTGTTGCAATAATTGAACATAATATTCAAGATAGGAGAAAGCTCGTTTTCTTGCTTCTAATGGATTTAAATCCATAAAGCAATGTTCTATGTAATTTGAGTCGTTTTCAGTTGCTCTGCCTTGAACTACGTAATAAATTGCAGGTTTATCTGTGGTTTTTGTTTCCATAACTGTTTTGCTTAATTATTTGAAAATATTTAAAGTGCATCTATAATTTCTTGAATAGAATCCTTATGTCTAGCTGTCTGAATATTCACATAGCTAACAATCATTGCCGTTATATTCATCACATTGATACCATTTTTACCTCTAAAATAAAAATTATTATTGGTTTCGTTGTCATAAAAACAAGGGGTTACGAATGTTTTAAACACAATAATTACAATTAAAGCATTATTAATTGTAACAAATTCAAAAGAAAAGAATCTACTGTGTTTTGGAAAATATTTTGAAATATTTTCATCTAACTCAGTTCTTATTTCTGTTATTGTTTTTCCTTCAAAAACAGAAGTAATAATGCTAGTATTTTTAATGTTTCCAAGAAAAATATATCCGCTACCAGTATTCAAAAAACTACTCATTTGAATTCTAATGTTGTGCCAGTCTAAATCGTTAATAAATGATGAAGTTCTATGGAAAATATTATTCAAAACATATACTATTTTTCTATCAAAAACATTTTTTCTTGAAGTATTGAAATCGAAAGTTTTAAAATCAAAAGGCGTTTTTAAAATTATGCTATTATCAAATTGATTATATTGATTATCTGGTAATAAACTATAATAAGATTCAATAATTCGCCCATTTTTATCGGTTAGAAAATCTAAATATTTGTACAAACTAAATTCTCTAACCAAAGATTTTTTCATTTCTGTGATTGTTTCAGGTTCAGAATAATCTTCAACATGAATTAATAATCGTTCCTCGGATTTTTCAGTTTTATTAGCAAAACCGATTGTATTGTTAATAACCAAATACAATCCAACTCCAATATTTTCGGATATTTGTTCGTTTATTGCTACTGAAAATTTGTTATGTTTATCTAATATAAATTCCGATTTAATAGTTTCTAAATTTTCATCAGATGCTGCAATTTTTGATTGGTTTGGCAAATGAACATTGTATTCAAAATAATCAAAAGCTTTTTTTCGAGCAATCATTGGATTCAGGTCTAAAAATTCTTTTTCGAAAAAATTATTATTTTCATTTGCGCTTTTTCCTTTAACTATATAGTAAATTAAAGGATAATTGCTGATTGTTGTTTCCATAACGTATAAAATGTTTTAATTTTATACAAATGTAAATTTAGGTAATATCAAATAATGATACTTAAAAAAATAGTTGTAAAAAAAACCGCTTGGGAGCGGTTTTTTTGAGAGCCTTTAAATCTATCTATTTTTCTTTTTTAAATTTTCTTTTGAAGACATTAGTTGCAAGTGCAATTTATTGCCTAAAAATATTAAGTCATTAGTTAATAACTGAATATCATTATCATCCAAAACTTCTTCATCTATTATTTGATTTCCAATTAATGCTAATTGCTTAACAGCTTCCTTACCTGATTTTACTAACCCTCTTTCTTTTAAAATATTAGTCAAATTAACTAATCCATTTAAACTACTTTTATGTAACAATAAAACATCTTTCATTGTGTAAATATGATCGATAGCTATTTCTCTTAAATTATTAGCTTTAAATAAATCGTATTTTCCTTCTTCTCCAAGTTCTGTAAATACATTTCCTAATAAACTAAAATCTTCCCAATCAGCAGAAGCACTACATTGAACTTGATTATTTTCATCAATAGAAAGTGTTTCTATATTCTTAAGCAATATAAATGATTTATTACTTGAATTATAGATTCTAATATTTTCAATTTGGTCCAAAATAAATTTATCGAAAAATTCTTTATCTTTTTTATTTTGATAGAATATTTTTTTAAGTAATCTAATAGGAAAATAAACATCACCATATAATCTATCTTGGGTAATCATTCGAAATCTGAAATTTGCTATTAAGGAATCTCTATCAATTTCAAATATAGTTTCATATTCCTTTTTTATTTCTTCTCTAAATTTTATAATATCTTCCTTCTCTTTTGCCGCTAATTCATCTTCAATTTTTATTTCATCAGATAGATATTGTGGAATATATTGTTCATTATCATAGGGAAAATCAAAGATTTCTTTCAAAAAATACTTGTATTCTGTCAATCCGTAGCTATACTTCTTTTTGTTTGCCTCATCGGCATTTTTTAAAACAAAACTAATTGAACTGTCCAATAAATCTTCGAATTCATCGCTAATATTTTCTTTACAACAATATTCAATAAGTCCGAAAAAATTAATATTAAAATGTTTTTTTAACAATTTATTGTATGCCGACGAAACATAACTTGCATAAGAATTTGCTGAACCAGATGTATAATTTCCCTCATTTATTAAAAATAAAATAAATTGTTTTCTTAAAAAAAATGTTGGATATTCTAAAGATTTATGTTGATTTTCGAATAATTTTTCATTCAAAAAAGCAATATAATTTTTTTTACCTAGTAAAGCTTTAGGAATTCCATTACCTAATTTTTTGTTGTAATCATTAAAATCCCCTCCTTTTAATTCTAATTTTGATTTAATATTTAAAATGTCACTTTCAGAAAGTAAATTTAGATCTAAATTAAATGGATTAAAATCATAGTTTTTATTGAATTTTAAACCAATCTCATCTAATTTATTATAAAATATTTCCTTATCATTATTAAAATAATTAGACTTTTTAGTTTGTTTTTCATTGAAATACCATTGAATAAATTTATTTATATTTTCATTTACCATTTTTATCTCTTTTTTAAATTATTCCACAAATATAATTGAAAAAGGTTTCAAATAATGATACTCAAAAAAATAAAAACACCTCAAGAACCTTCTAAGAAATATGGAGGTTTTTTTATTTCAAAATTCGTTGTTCGCTATTCAACATTCAAACTTTTTTAAATTTTGAATAACGATGAATAACGAATTTTGAAGTGGAAAAGTATTAAAAATTACTTCTTCTCAATCTTTTCAATTGTGTTTTTTACAAACGTTTTATCGCTAGGAAACCAACCTTGAGAGAGTAAAAAAGCTCCAAAAATAATGAGTAAAATACTGCTTACTTTTTTTATTTTGATAATATTTGTAGGAGTTAGTTTGTTGCGTAATTGCTTGGATAATACTATTTTTCCGATATCGGTTGCAATATACGTTAGGATTACGGTGGTAAAAAACCAAATAACATTAGCAACTTCTGCTTGCAGTTTTGGCACAAACGTAATAATAATAAGCAACCAAAAACCCAAAACTCCAATATTGATAAAATTGAGTAAAAATCCTTTTATAAATAGGTTTAAATAGTCTTTTTTTATCAATTCGACTGCTTCTTCATCAACTTCTTTTTTATGTGCTTTACGAAGCTTAAAATAAGAAATTAAACCGTACGTTACCATGATTATTCCACCAAAAATAAACAAAGCGGGATCGTCTTTTAGTGTTTTTATTAACCGATAACTTCCTAAATAAGCCACACTTATAAAGAAAACATCGGCTAAAATAACGCCTAAATCAAAAATAAAAGCGGCACGAAACCCTTTGGTTATACTAATTTCTAGTAGTACAAAAAAAACAGGTCCTATCATGAAACTTAAAAATATTCCTAATGGGATTCCGTTTCCTAATATGTAATGAAGCATAATTTTTTTAGTTACTATTCCTATGACGCAAGTTAAAAATTTATATTTTAAAAAATTAACAAACGTTTAATTATTACCAAATAGTTAAAAAAAAATACCTACTTGGTGTAAAAACGGGTAGAAAAATTACTCTTTTCGTCTTAAAAAATTAAAATCCAATTGTTTTTTTACCAAATCGGCATTTTTTACTTTAACCCAAACTTCATCGCCTAATTGTAATAAAGATTTAGAAATTTCGCCAACCAAAGCATATTGTTTTTCGTCAAACGTATAATAATCGTCTTTTATATCTCGGATACGAACCATTCCTTCGCATTTATTTTCAATTATTTCTACATAAATTCCCCATTCGGTCACTCCAGAAATTACACCTAAAAACTCTTGATCTTGGTGATTTTGCATGTATTTTACTTGCATATACTTAATCGAATCACGTTCAGCATTGGTTGCTAAACCTTCCATGTTAGAAGTATGCTGGCATTTTGTTTCGTACGTTTCTTCATCGACAGATTTTCCTCCATCTAAATAAAATTGTAATAATCGATGTACCATAACGTCTGGATAACGACGAATTGGTGACGTAAAATGAGAATAATAATCGAAAGCCAAACCATAATGACCAATATTATCGGTCGAATATTTCGCTTTACTCATGGTTCTAATCGCTAAAGTATCAATAAGATTTTGCTCTTTTTTCCCGTTTACTTCTTCCATCAACGCATTTAAAGATTTAGATATTTCTCCACCTCTAAAATCTATTTTATACCCAAATTTTGCAATAACAGCTTGCATCGCAAACAATTTATCTTCATTAGGTTCGTCGTGAATTCTATAAATAAAAGTTTTCTTTTGTTTACCAATATATTCAGCTACTTTTCTGTTGGCTAGCAACATAAATTCTTCAATAAGATGATTCGCATCTTTAGAAACTTTAAAGAATACACCTTCTGGTTCTCCGTCTTCGCTTAAATTGAATTTTACTTCTACTTTATCAAAAGAAATAGCACCATCATTCATACGTTTGCGACGCATAATTTTAGCCAATTCATCTAGTTTTAATGTAGCAGCTACAATCTCATCAGAAACTATATAAGAACTTCCTGTAATAGAAATATCTACTGGAATTGTATTGTCTTTGGTTTCTATAATATATTGCGCTTCTTCGTAAGCAAAACGTTGATTCGAATCGATTACTGTTCTTCCAAACCATTGGTTTACAACTTCAGATTTATTTGTAATTTCAAAAATAGCTGAAAATGTATATTTTTCTTCATTTGGTCGTAATGAACAAGCAAAATTTGATAAAACTTCAGGTAACATTGGTACAACTCTATCTACTAAATAGACAGATGTTGCTCGTTGATATGCTTCGTCATCTAGGATTGTTCCTTCTTGTAAATAATGCGAAACATCGGCAATGTGAATACCAATTTCGTAGTTTCCGTTTTCTAATTTTTTAAAAGAAAGGGCATCGTCAAAATCTTTAGCATCTTTAGGATCGATAGTGAAAGTTAATGTTTGTCGCATATCACGACGTTTTGCAATTTCATCTTCCTGAATCGAAGTATCTATTTTTTGAGCAAAAACTTCTACTTCTACAGGAAATTCGGCAGGCAAACCATATTCGGCCAAAATAGCATGAATTTCGGTATTGTGTTCTCCTGGTTTTCCTAAAACTTTAGTAACTACTCCAAACGGAGAATCGGCTTTTTTAGGCCAATCTTCGATATGTACTAAAACCACATCGCCTTGTTGTGCTTCTCCAATTTTTGCTAACGGAATAAAAATATCGGTGTACATTTTAGGATTTGCAGTGCTTACAAAGGCAAAATTCTTCTGGATATCTATTACACCTACGAAATCGGTTTTAGCTCGTTCTACGACTTCTATAACTTCTCCTTCAGGACGTTTTCCTTTTCTTCGGTTATAGACATACACTTTTACAATGTCTTTATCTAAAGCATGATTCAAGTTATTGGTTGGAATAAAAACATCTTCTCCAAAATCAGGACAAATAAAATAAGCAGTTCTTCGAGAAGTCATGTCTATTTTTCCTTCGTAATAATCTTGTGAAATGGCTTTTACGAGGTATTTTCCAGGTTCGGTTTCTACAATTTTTTTTTGTGAAGCAAGAATTTTTAAATCCTTAATAATTTCATTTCTACTTTTAGTATCATCTACTTCAAGTAATGCTGAAATTTGTTTATAGTTAAAAGGTTTATTCGCGTTTTGTGATAGTACTTTTAAAATCTTTGTTGAGAAATCTTTCTCATTTTTTCCAAACTTTTTTGGCATTTTACTCATAATTCATTTTTATAAAGTTGAAATTTACAAAATAGTTGTAAGTTATAAGTTATAAGTTGTAAGATTTAAAGAAAATATAACTTTTTGTTTTTTTCAAAGTTGTCAACATTTATTAAATATAACAAAAAGAAATTTAAATTTAAATAATTTATTGATGGTTATTATAGCGTGTTAATAGTGACTATAAAAAATAAAAAATATAACATAAATATTACTTTTTGTTTTTTATAATGACTTATGAACATACTTTTTTATCTTTAAATATTTGATTTTAAAGTGATTTTAAAACGTTATTAACATCGGTTAAAAACCAAAAAACAATAGAAATTGTAAATAAATTTTTAAGTTAATTTTGTTAATAAATGTATTTTTTATAGTAATAACTTTTATAAAAAAACAACAAACTAAATTAGATTTTCTCGATTGGATTTTGGATTACAAATTTTATTAATACAAGCAAAAAAAACTTCTAAAATTCTATCTAAAGTTGTGAACAAAAGTTGTTAAGTTATGGTTAACTGAATATCAAGGAATTGCGTTTGGTTATTAACAATGTAAATTTTTAATGTTTTTTGTATAAAAAAAGCCGAGTATTTACTCGGCTTTTCCATAATTATTATTTTCATTTTATTGAATTACAATGGTTTTTGTTGCTTTACCTTTGTTAGTAATTACTTCAAA
>CAXYWC010000029.1:0-30371 GCA_964292845.1 uncultured Flavobacterium sp.
GGAACAGTCTATATTACCGATAACAATCATTGGGGTTACGAAGGTTGTAAAATCACCGCTACAGATTGGAAAGATGGGTATTCATCACATTGTTGTTTTGTTAGAAAAAACGGCGAAGAAGATTGTCAACGTGTTTATTTTGTAAATCGTTCTGATTTTCCAGATTTTAGTTTTGAACATCCTGTATCTCTAAGAAATTTAGCAGTATATCAGCAACAAAAAGAACAAGAAAGAGCCTCTCAGGAAGCTGCTAATAATAAAAACCAAAACGAATACCAGTGCGGACAATGCAATGGCTTAGGAGTCATAAAAACCCAATGCCCAATGTGTCATGGGGCTGGGTACAGAAAAGATATGGTTACTTATGATAAACATACAGGAAATACTGGCGGACCAGCAAAATGTGGTCATTGCGGAGGAACGGGACAATATACCGTTATGGGTTGTTCAAAATGTGACGGAAAAGGATTTGTGAGAAAATAAAATCAGGTCAGTATACAAAACAATGAAAAACGTTTCATTTATTGTTTTCGTTTCCATAATCTAATGAACCAAAAAAACGCCTATATCTTGATGATTGTATCAAAATAGAGGCGTTTTTTTTATTGTTGTTATAGAAGTTTATCTATGCCGAAACGTTGTCTAAAATTAATTCTAACCCATTGCTAATTAATTTGGCTACTTCTGGGCGCGAAATCTTTAAAGTTTCTAAATGCGAAATTACTTTTGCAGCTAAAGCGGTGTCTTTAGTAGATACTAATTCGACTATTTCAACGGGAAGCAACCAATCTTTTGGATGGTTTTTCAGTAATTTTTCAAAAGTAGCTTCTAAAGAGAGTGGCGTTACTTTTCCGTCTCTAATACTACGCACGTTTTGATATAAACCCTCTAATTCTTCTCGTTCTTCCGATTTTTTTGCTTTGATGGTATGACTGGATGCCACGTGATTCATCATCTCAAAACTATTTACATCTGCTGGACCAGAAAAGGCAGAATTTACTTTTTTGCCCACAGCCATGTCATAAATTCCCCATTCAGGTTGAAAAAGAACAGTGTCGTTGTGCGTAACTGTACAATTTTTGAAACTGATGAGTATAATTTCACCTTGTAAATTGCGAGAACCCGTAATGATTTCTCCAGTAATTGTAATATTCCCTTCAAATTCTAAGGTTACTTTTTCTGCCTCATATATATCATAGGCTCGTAAATCTCTGGGGCTCATGTCTTCAATGGCAAGGTTAATTCCTTTTAGCCTTCCAATAGGAGAGCCAAAACCTTCCGAATGGTAATTGGTGCCATGACCTACTAATTCTTTTTCACGGTACGATAAAGCGGTTTTCCCCGTGGTTTGAACATAAACGGGTTTTCCTTCTTCTTCAATAACATTGGTAAATAAACCTGAAATTTGTATTCCAGTACTCAATTCAATAGTTCCTATTATTTTGGAATCAATTAATTTCTTAATGCCAGATAATCCGCCTGTTCTTAGCGCCATTTTGTTTGCAAATTCTTCTAAAACAAGACTTAAATGCGCAAAATCTGGGGTTACAAAAAGTTGTGGTTGCGGTTTTGTAATGTCAAAACTTTGCGTTGCAGCATCAATGGTATACGGTATTTTTTTAACATTATCGGTCATACACCAAGCGCTCTCGCCAATTGAGGATAGTAATCCTGCTCCATATATTTTATGGTTTTCGATACTTCCAATCAAACCGTACTCAACCGTCCACCAGTGCAAATTTCTAATTTGCGACATTTCAGAGAGTTCGCCCATGTTGTTCTGTACAAATTCTACTTGTTTTTCTGCTTTTTCAATTTCTGAAGCAGGAGTGTCTTCGGCTTCTTTTAGAATCGAAAGTAATCGTATGGCTTCGTACAGCTCATAATCTTTTGACGATGGAATGGCTTTGCAACCTATTTCTCCAAAACGGCGTAAATATTCGGCATATTCTGGATTGGCAATAATAGGAGCATGTCCAGCACCTTCGTGAATAATATCAGGTGCGGGCGTATATTCTATATGCTCTAATTGACGAATATCGCATGCTATGACAAGAACGTTGTATGCTTGAAATTCCATAAAATCATTGGGCGGAATAAAACCATCAACGGCTACTGCAGCCCAACCAATTTCCTTTAGAATGCGGTTCATTCCGTACATGTTTGGAATGCTATCTACTGCAATTCCTGTTTTTTTTAGACCATCAATATAAGAATCGTGTGCTACTTGAGATAAATAATCTACATTTTTTCGCATCACATAACGCCAAACAGCTTGGTTTATAGGCGTATAATCCGAATAGTCTTGTGGTTTGATAAATTGTTTTAAATGTTTAGGTAGTCGGTCTATAAGTGGATTACTTTCAATATTGGGTTCCATAATTATAACGTTGTAGTTTACTGTAAAATTAAGAATTTAAAAACGTATTTTTTAGTTTATGGGATAAAAAAAACCGAAACTTTTTTGTTTCGGTTTGCATTTTTTTATGAATTACTTTTTTACAGGAGGATATTGCGCTAATATGTTGGTAACGAACATTTTTATATTTTCATCTTTTTTGTCGGTGTTTTTTGTTAGATAACCTATACCTTCTCCTTGCCAAATCAGCTCTTTTTTGGCTGCATCAATCAAATCGATAGTTAACGTTCCTTCGGTATTTGTAGTAACGTTATAATTGCCTCCCCAATAAGGATTCCAGCCAAAACCCCAGCCGTAACCGTATCCTGCATAAAACTGATTTACATTAATGTTTTTTTCGGCTTTGGTGTTTATGTTAATTAAAAGATCTGGTGTTTCACTTTTTGTAAAACCCTTTGCGGTCATTTCTTCATCGATAGAGCGAAGAATACGTTTTTTGTCTAAATCAGAAATTTCGACTTTGTCTATCCCAGTTTTATAAAAAGCATAGGTTTTGTAAGTTGAAAAATCTGTTTTTTTGTCATAATCAAAATTTACTCTTACAGGACTGCACGCAGTTAGTAAGAATAGTACTAATGCCGATACTAATTGAATTGTTTTCATAATTTAAATTATTAAGGTTCGGTGTTTAAAGTTGCCATTAGAACCTAATACACTTTAAACTAAAATAAACTCTCATCTACTATACTAGGGATGGTAATTTTTAATAAAGGTTGCGTCTCCATCGCTCTTTTTATTGCAAAAATAGCATTGTCGTTTCTTGCCCAGCTTCTTCTTGATATTCCGTTGTTTACATCCCAAAAAAGCATCGATTCTAATCGTTTAGAAGCTTCTTTAGAACCATCAAGAACCATACCAAAACCGCCGTTTATAACTTCGCCCCAACCAACGCCACCACCATTGTGGATAGATACCCACGTAGCGCCACGAAAGCTGTCGCCAATCACGTTTTGTATTGCCATATCGGCAGTAAAACGAGAACCGTCATATATATTGGAAGTCTCTCGGTAAGGCGAATCGGTTCCTGAAACATCATGATGATCTCTGCCTAAAATAACATAGCCAATTTCGCCTTTTGCTATTGCTTGATTGAAAGCTTCTGCAATTTTGATTCTGCCTTCGGCATCGGCATAAAGGATTCGGGCTTGCGAGCCCACTACTAATTTGTTTTCTTGAGCCCCTTTTATCCAAGTGATATTGTCTTGCATTTGTTGTTGAATCTCTTCTGGCGAGGTTTGTATCATTTCTTCCAAAACGTTGCACGCAATAGCGTCAGTTTTGGCTAAATCTTCAGATTTTCCAGACGCACAAACCCATCGAAATGGGCCAAAACCGAAGTCGAAGCACATAGGTCCCATAATGTCTTGCACGTAGCTTGGGTATTTAAAATCGATTCCGTTATCTGCCATGACATCGGCTCCTGCACGTGAGGCTTCTAGTAAAAAGGCATTTCCATAATCAAAAAAATACGTTCCTTTTGCAGTGTGTTTATTGATGACTGCTGCATGACGGCGCAATGTTTTTTGAACTTCGTCTTTAAATTTTTCAGGATGGTTTGCCATCATCTCGTTTGATTCTTCAAATGAAAAGCCAGTAGGGTAGTAGCCACCCGCCCATGGATTGTGTAGCGAGGTTTGGTCGGAACCTAAATCGATATGCAGATTTTCTTGATCAAAACGTTCCCAAACATCAACTACATTTCCTAGATAAGCAATAGAAACTATTTCTTTGTTTTCTAATGCTTTTTTTACTCTTGGAACTAATTCTTCAATGTTTTCAATAACTTCATTTATCCAACCTTGACTGTGGCGAATGTGTGTTATTTTCGGATTTACTTCGGCACAAACCGTGATACAACCCGCAATATTTCCTGCTTTGGGTTGCGCACCAGACATTCCGCCTAATCCAGAAGTTACGAATAAACCTCCTGAAGTTTGTTTTTTGATTTTTCTAAAACCGTTTAAAACGGTAATGGTGGTTCCGTGTACAATTCCTTGCGGACCAATATACATATAACTTCCAGCAGTCATTTGTCCGTATTGCGAAACGCCTAAAGCATTCATTCTTTCCCAATCATCTGGTTTGGAATAATTAGGAATCACCATTCCATTGGTAACTACAACCCTTGGAGCTTCTTTGTGCGAAGGGAATAAGCCCATGGGGTGACCAGAATACATGGCTAGTGTTTGCTCGTCAGTCATTTCAGACAAGTATTGCATGGTCAATAAATATTGTGCCCAATTGGAGAAAACGGCGCCGTTTCCGCCATAAGTGATTAACTCGTGAGGGTGTTGCGCTACAGCATAATCCAAGTTATTCTGAATCATGAGCATGATGGCTTTTGCTTGTTCGCATTTTCCTGGATACTCAGCAATGGGTCTTGCTTTCATCTCGTAATCGGGACGGAAGCGATACATATAAATGCGTCCGTAGGTTTCTAATTCTTGCGAAAATTCTTGGATTAATTCAGCATGGTGTTTTGTATCAAAATAGCGTAGTGCATTTTTTAAAGCTAATTTTTTTTCGGCTACCGAAAGAATTTCTTTTCTTTTTGGTGCATGATTAATCGCTAAATCGTAAGGTTTAGGAGTTGGAAGTATCGTTGGAATTCCTTGTTGTATTTGTTCTTGGAAAGTCATTGTGTGTTTATTGGTGTATTCGGTTATTTGTTTAATCGTTTGATTGTGCCTGTTTTTTTATCAAATCCATAAGGACAATGGCGACAGCCACTTTTGCAGCAATGCCCCCGTTTTAAGTGATGTTTTTCGGTAAAGCATTTGTAGCCTTCGGGGGTGTAATAAAAATCTTCGCCTTCTATGGGTTTATTTTCTTTACTTTGTGCATTCATATGCTGATATCGGTTGTTTTTTTATCGGTCATATGTAATTCGCATATTATCATTTGTGTTTACAACGAATTTTATCCTATGCTCATTTCATAACTACAAATTTATAAACTTTAAATCGAATGTTTCTAATTGTTTCTAAATATTTAATTCCGAAGGGCTACAGCGGCATAACCGTATTTCCATTTATAGTCTTGAAATCGAAGCACTATCGATATAATAAAACCATTGTTAACCACGAGAAAATTCATATTAGGCAACAGTTAGAATTAGGTATTATTCCTTTTTATATTTGGTATTTTGTGGATTTTTTAATCAAATTTATTCAATACAAAGATAGGAGTAAGGCTTACAAAAATATTGTTTTTGAAAGAGAGGCGTATGCTAATGAAAAAGACCTCGACTATTTAAAGAAGAGGTCTTTTTGGAGGTTTTTAAATTATTTGTAATTTAGTAAATCACTTTTTTCAGTACAACATTATTGTTCTCTAACGTTACTTTCACGATTAGAACATTTGTTGTTGGTTTCAATTCGTTTAGAGAGACTTCTTGTTTGCCGATGTTTTTTCGGTCAACCAACACTTTTCCTAAAATATCATAAACCGTTACATCTTTAATCGACTGAGTAGAAGACTTGATATTGATGTTGTTATTTGTGAAAATGCTAACTTCATTAGAATCAAAATTAGTATTGCTTAATGTTTGATTGTTAAATTTCAATACAAAACGATTTTCATTTACACCAGTTACACCTGTAAAAGTGTAAGGTGCAATACGCAAGTTGTGTACGGTACCTAAGGCAAGGTCTTCTAAATAAATGCCTTGTGTTGCATTTTGAAATAAACCATCTACCGCATTTATACTAACGGTATAAACACCGTCTTGAGGAATAGTTACACCTAGCGGAATAGTATCATTGGCATCAAATGGCAATGCTCTTCCTTAGATGCAGCAGAAAGGTTGCCTCCTCCTGCAACTGCAACTGACCCAGCACTTGGATTAAATTCAAAATTAGCAGGAGCTGAAAATATCAATGTCACTGCTGTTCCCATTGAAAAATTATTGTTTGTGTTTCAGTAATTACAATATTCCCAAGATTATTGTAAGCAGAAGGAAAACCACTGCAAACCGTAATAGGTAAATTTGGTTTTGTAAAATTTACTTGCGCAAACGCTTCAGTAGCTCCAAAAAAGACCATAAATAGTAAAAGTAAATTTTGAAAAACTTTGGTGTTTAACCTAAAGCAGGTATTTTCTAAATCACTCGGATACGGAAAATCGTTTGTTGTAGGGTATTTTTCTTTCATAATCCTATGTATTTAGTGTAAAAGGTTGATAATTATAAAAAGTTAAGGCGATAAAACTAACAATTATAAAACAGTTATGCAAATTTTTATTGAAAACGCATGCTTTTTGTTTAGATAATGCATTTAATCGAAAAAAAATGTATTTTGTCGGATATATTGTAAATTTTATTGGGAAATTATTTTATTGTTTGTATATTTGAGAATTACTTTATCTTTGCGGCAGAGTAACTTTTGGCATAACAAGTTGGATATGAATTTAAAACCAGACGAACTATGAAATTTAAGTATGTAACATGGGTACTGTTGTTTTTAGGAATAACTTCTCAGGCACAAATGTATGTAAGTCCTAATACGTATATGTATGTGAACGATCAGTATGTTTTTGTAACAGGAAATGTAGAGCTTAATGCGACTGATAGTAACGTTTATTTGCGAAACAATTCGCAATTGTTGCAAGGAACGGCAGCGGTTGGTGGTGCTAATACAGGGCTAGGTGCTTTGTCTGTTTACCAAGAAGGAACGGTTAACAATTACCAATACAACTATTGGTGTTCGCCAGTAGGAGGTTCGTTGGCTACTGTAGGGAATTCGCCTTTCGGAATTACACAATTGGGTATTCCTAATACTAATTTAGATACCAGATCATTTACACCAGCAGGCATATTACCTATTAGTAATTACAACGGAGTTTCTGGAAACGGAACGTTGTCTATAGCGCCGTATTGGATTTGGACATTTAGATCTTCGACTACGTATTCGCAATGGTTTCAGATAGCTGCTGCACCAACACTTGCTGCGGGAGAAGGATTCACGATGAAAGGAACTAGTGGTTCGGATGCTTTTACTCCTTTTACAGGATCAGGAGCCAACAATCCAGGAAGCAAACAACGTTATGATTTTAGAGGAAAACCAAACGATGGAACAATAAACATTCCTGTCGATAACTTGAAATTTACATTAGTAGGAAACCCTTACCCGAGTGCAATCGATATAAATATGGTGCTAGGAAAAGATGCACCAGGTCCTGATGCGATTTGGGGTACGGCTGATGATATAGGAGCTATAAATAATCCCGCCATCAATGGGACTGCTTACTTTTGGGAACAAGTTGTACTTAATACCCATCTAATTGCTGGCTACCAAGGAGGTTACGGAAAGTACACACCTGCGGGAGGATATTTACGATCTGATATTTGGTCATATAATAGCGATGGAACTCAAAATTTAGATTTAAATCCTGACGGTGGAGCATCTAATCAAGACGGAACGACTTTTAAAAGAAGATTTTGTCCAATAGGACAAGGATTTATGGTTATGGGAACATCATTAAGTAATGTTACTATGCAAAATAAATTTAGAGCATACATAAAAGAAGGGGCTGGTGCACTTGAAACAGAATTTGCAAAGACAAATAATAATACAATTGTAAGTGAGTTTTATCCAGAGATACCTAACGTTGCTGGAACTGATTATACCATTCAAAAAACAGGTTATGCTCCACAGTTGAGAATTAATGCTATTGTAAATCAAAATCAAGGATTTATAAGAACAGCCTTAGGGTTTGCAGATGGTTTTACTGATGGTTTTGATAGAGCTGCTGATGCGCAAGCCTCGTCAGATAATGCCCCGTTCAGTTTTTATCATATATTAGAAGGGTCAGATAAAGAGTATGCTATGTCGTTCGCACCCTTTGATATTAATAAAAAATTTCCAGTTGGTTTTAGAAATAATGCTCCAGCAACATATAGAATAAAAGTTGCTCATACTTTATATGGTTTTGATAACAATCAGATGGTTTATTTGCATGACAAAACAACCGATATATATCATGATATAAAAAATGCTGAATACGAATTTTCTCTTCCTACTGGTGTAAATAATATGAGATATGAAATTACTTTTGTAAATGCAACACTTAGCACAACTGAAAACATAACAGATTATTTTAGTGTATATCAAAATAACGACGCTAATGTACTTACAATTAAAAACCCAACCGCATTATCGTTACAAAGTTGTGCTTTGTACGATATTTCAGGAAAAACAATATTTTCTAAAGCTAATTTAGGTTCAAATCTTAGTTACGAATACAGTACTTCAGGACTTAGTGAAGGAGTGTATATTGTAAAATTAACTACAGAAACCAATCAAGTAGTGGCTAAAAAAGTCTCTATATTTAATAAAAAATAATAGAAATTCTCGTTTAGAAAAAAGGCAGTCTTCGGACTGCTTTTTTTGTTTTTAAACCTGATAACAATTGTATCTTTGTCGTGTTTAAAGCATTTTTAAATTTCAAATGCCACTAATGAATCACAACATTACAATTCCTGATGCCTCCATTACCGTGTCTATCAAACGGGAGGATTTGTTGCATCCTTTTATTTCGGGCAATAAGTTTAGGAAGATAAAATATAATTTGCTGAAAACAAAAGAGCTTCGACATAATACACTTATTACTTTTGGAGGCGCTTTTTCCAATCATATAGCCGCTGTGGCTTATGCGTGTCAGCAAGAAAACATTCAGTCGATAGGCATTATTCGTGGCGAAGAATTGGAAGGCAAAATTCATGAAAATCCAACATTGCTTTTTGCACAAAATTGTGGAATGAAATTTGAATTTGTTACTCGGGAAACCTATCGAAATAAAGCCTCGGAATGTTTTATCGCGGAACTAGATGCAAAATATAAAAAGTATTATTTATTGCCAGAAGGAGGCACTAATTCTTTAGCAATACAAGGATGTGAGGAAATTTTGACACCTCAAGATTCCTATTTTGATTATATTTGTTGTGCCGTAGGAACAGGAGGTACCGTTTCGGGAATTATAAACAGTTTGTTACCCCATCAAACCGCCCTTGGATTTCCTGCTTTGAAAGGTGATTTTTTGAAAGAAGAAATTTGTAAATTTGCAAATCAGAAGAACTGGAAACTAATAAGCGATTATCATTTTGGCGGATATGCCAAGGTAACACAGGATTTAATCGATTTTATAAATCAGTTTTATAAAGACACTAAAATTCCTTTAGATCCCGTTTATACCGGAAAAATGGTTTTTGGCGTTATGGATTTAATTCGCAAAAATTATTTTCCAAGCGGCTCCAAAATTTTGCTAATTCACACAGGAGGATTGCAAGGAATTGCAGGAATGAATCAATTTTTAGAAAACAAAAAAATGACTAAAATAGTTTTTGATGAATAAAATACTGTACATCATATTAGTAGCAATGTTAGTAGCTTGTGGTGCTTCAAAAACGAAAGTGGCCACTAAAAAAACAACTCGTACTACTCAAAAATCAGTCAAAAATCAAAAGGCACGATCAGTCGAGAATAGCTCAAAACCAACAACGGAAACACTAGAAGCCACTCAGAAAATAAAAGTAACCACCGAAATGGTGCAAGCTTATATTTTGCGTTACAAAGAAGTTGCAAAAAAAAATATGGCTACCGATGGCGTTCCGGCTAGCATTACATTAGCGCAAGGAATTTTAGAATCTGGAGCAGGAACAGGCAATTTGAGTATTCAAGCCAACAATCATTTTGGGATAAAATGTCATAAAGAATGGACAGGAGAAAGCGTAAAACATGATGATGATGCCTTGCAAGAGTGTTTCCGAAAGTACAAACATCCAGAAGAGTCTTACAAGGATCATTCCTATTTTTTGACTACTAGAACTAGGTATGCCAGCTTATTTACATTGCCAAAAAATGATTATAAAGCATGGGCTAACGGCTTACAAAAAGCAGGCTATGCTACCGATGTGAAATATCCCGAAAAATTAATTAGTCTTATCGAAAGGTATCAATTGCAACAATATGATAACGAGGTTTTAGGCAACGACGCAGTGGCAAAACCTATCGATACAAAAAGTGACATTAGTACCGAAAAGGAGTATATAGTTGTCAAAGGCGATACCTTGTATTCGATTTCAAAAAGGTTTGCTATCAGTATCGACGATTTAAAAGCAAAAAACAATATCACAAACAATGCGCTTTCTTTAGGGCAACGTATTCTCATAAAATAAATTCATAACTTATAATTTTCTCATGTTATATCAAAGAAGTAGTCAACTGTTTGTAGAAGCAGAAAAAGTAATACCTGGAGGCGTAAATTCGCCTGTACGAGCATTCAAATCAGTAGGAGGAACGCCAATATTTGCCAAAAGTGCCAAAGGAGCCTACGTGTACGATGAAGACGGAAATCGATATGTAGATTATATTAACTCATGGGGGCCAATGGTTTTAGGACATGCTTATGAGCCTGTTGTAAATGCTGTAATAGAAAAAGCACAACTAGGAACCTCTTTTGGAATGCCAACCGAATTAGAAACAGAAATTGCACAATTAGCCGTTTCAATGGTGCCAAATATAGATAAAATCCGATTTGTGAGTTCGGGCACCGAAGCCTGTATGAGCGCCGTTAGACTGGCTCGTGGTTTTACAAAAAGAGATAAAATTATTAAGTTCGCAGGTTGTTATCACGGTCATTCGGATTCATTTTTGATACAAGCAGGAAGTGGCGCCATTACTTTTGGCTCTCCTAATAGTCCAGGTGTTACCTCTGGAACTGCAAAAGATACTTTGTTAGCCAGTTATAACGATTTGGAAAATGTAAAAGCATTATTTGAAGCCAATAAAAATGAGATAGCGGCTATAATTATAGAACCTGTTGCAGGAAACATGGGCTGCATTCCTCCGCAAAACGGATTTTTAGACGGATTAAGGCAGCTTTGTAACGAGAATGGCACATTGCTTATTTTCGATGAAGTAATGACTGGATTTCGCCTTAAAAAAGGAGGGGCTCAGGAATTATATGCTATAAATGCAGATATTGTTTGCTTCGGGAAAGTAATAGGCGGCGGATTGCCTGTGGGTGCTTTTGCAGCACGTAGCGAAATTATGAATTATTTAGCCCCGTTAGGGCCAGTGTATCAAGCAGGAACTTTATCTGGAAATCCATTAGCAATGGCAGCAGGACTCGCTATGCTAAAATCTTTAAACGAGGATCAAGAGGTTTTTACACGATTAGAAGCAAAAACGGATTATCTAGAAAAAGGAATTGCTAAAGTACTCACTGCAAATAATGTTGTACACACCATCAACAGAGTGGGTTCTATGATTTCGGTACATTTTGACGCTAATCCAGTAACCGATTTTAATACCGCTAAAAATGGCGATAACGAAAGTTTTAAGAAATTTTTCCACGGTTTGCTTGCAGAAGGCATTTATATTGCGCCATCGGCCTATGAAACTTGGTTTATTTCTGACGCTTTAACATACGAAGATTTAGATTTTACAATTCAAGCCATCGACAAGGTTTCCAAGCAATTATAATAATAAATAAAAAAAATCCCACTAGTTGTAGTGGGATTTTTTTTAGATTTAAAATTTAGATTAATGCGTTAATCGAGTATAAATTTTAGCAGCTTCTAATCGTTTAATTTGCTCATCACTTAATGTTGCTCTCAATTTTTGATCGATAATTTGAGAAATTTTTTCTTTTCCAGCATCAGTATTTCCTTCTTGGGCAAACATTTTATGCTTTGATATAAAAAGCTGATTTAAATCAGAAAATAAAGTGTTAGGGGTGCTAACGTCAATTACTTTAGTAAGTTCATGAAGATCTTGTTTAGCATCGGCTTCTGGGTTTTGAGTTTTTGCAGCAACCTGTGCGTTTGCGCTTAGTGAGAAAGCAAAAAATAATACGAATAATGATAGTAATTTTTTCATAATTTGAAGTAATCTATTAGTTATAAGTATCAAATCTAAACATTTTTTTTAAATTACCAAAAATTATTCTGAAACTTCTGTTTTTGTTTTTTGTTTTTGAATCTGATTTTTTTTAATTTTTCGCACATTTACGTCTCTTTTTTCTTTTTTCATTTCCCATTTTTTCATCTGGTCATCGGTAAGAATTTTTCGCATTTTTGCTTTCAGTTCAATTTGCTCGTCTAGATTTTTGTTTTTCAATTCAAATTTTTCATTTGCTGTCAAAGTTTTTTTTGTTTCTTTTCGAGCTTTCATTTCCGTTTTTTTAGCTTCTCTTTTGTTCGTTTCTTCTGCAATAATGGGTTCTAATTGTTTTTGTTGTGAGGCTGTTAGATTCAAATCTAAGGTCATCTTTTTTAGTTGCAACACATTTCGCTGCTCTGGGGTTAATTGTTCCATTTCAGCTCTTTCTCCTCTTTCAACTCTTCCTTTTTTTTCCTGTGCAAAATTTGTTAGTCCAACAAATAATAATGCTACTACAAATAATTTTTTCATGTTTATAATTTTTTAGGTTTAGTAGTAAGACCGATATTGATTAGAAAGGTTTAATGCTTAACAAAAAATTATGATTTTATGCGGTTTTGATAAAATAACTCAGAGTATGATTGTAATCATAATCAATAGGTTAAATATTAAAGAAATTTGTACTAGAAATTTTAAAATCAAAACTCATGTACAAATTATCATTATTCATTATTGTATTAGCTTTATTTACTTCTTGTGGTAAAAAAGAGAACTCTTCTGAAGATTTTTCAAAAGCAACAACTACTGAAGAAACTACAGCAACAACTTCTGATCCGTCTGATTATGATCCAAATAGAGGAATAGGAAAACATACTTCGGTCGATTTAGGAGACAAGTTAGATGTAGCTATGGCTGCAGAAGGAGAAAAAATCCAATCCGTTAAATGTTCTTCTTGTCATAAACTAACAGACGAAAAATTAGTTGGTCCAGGTTGGAAAGGAGTTACAACTCGTAACAAACCAGAATGGATTATGAACTTTATTACCAATCCGGACCCAATGATTGACAAAGACCCAAAATTACAAGCTCAATTAGAACTTTGTTTGTTACGTATGCCAAATCAATCATTAAGCGATCAAGAGGCAAGGAGTGTACTTGAATATATGCGACAAAATGATGGTGTAAAATAAATTTAATAAAAATAATTATGAAAAATAAAATTTTAAAAGCAGCTTTTGCTATTGCTTTAATTAGCGCCTTTTTTACTTCTTGCAAGCCAAAAAATTCTGGCGATGCAGTAAGTGGAGATGCCGCTCAAAAAGCGTATGTTGCACCAGGGAAATACGACGAATTTTATAATTTCGTTTCAGGAGGATTTAGCGGTCAAGTTTCTGCTTATGGTCTACCAAGTGGAAGATTGTTAAGAGTTATTCCTGTTTTTTCTGTAGACCCTCAAAGTGGTTATGGATTTAGTGAAGAAACAAAACCAATGTTAAACACATCTCACGGTTTTGTACCATGGGACGATCAACATCATACCGAACTGTCTCAAACAAATGGAGAAGTTGACGGTCGTTGGCTTTTTGCTAATGCTAACAATACACCTAGAATTGCTCGTTTGGATTTAAAAACATTCAGAACAGCTGAAATTATTGAATTACCAAACAGTGCAGGTAATCACTCTTCTCCGTTTATTACAGAAAACACAGAATATGTAGTAGCTGGAACTCGATTTAGTGTCCCTTCTGATGACGCAAATGGTGATGTAGCAATAAATACTTACAAACAAAACTTTAAAGGATATTTAAGTTTTGTAAAAGTGGCTAAAGAAGGTGAAATGGATATTGCTTTTCAAATTGAAGCGCCAGGAGTTAATTTCGATTTAAGCCACGCTGGTAAAGGTAAATCTCACGGTTGGTTTTTCTTTTCTTGCTACAATACTGAACAAGCCAATACTCTGTTAGAAGTAAATGCTTCTCAAAAAGATAAAGATTTTATCATGGCAGTAAACTGGAAAAAAGCGGAAGAATATATCAAAGCGGGTAAAGGAAAAAAAGTAGCCACAAGATATGCTCACAATACATGGAATGAAAAAACTCAAACAGCAACATCTGAAATTAAAACAGAAGTTTTAGTGTTAAGTGCTAAAGAATTAAAAGACATTTGTTACATGATTCCTTGTCCTAAATCTCCTCACGGTTGTGATGTTGATCCAACTGGTGAATACATAGTTGGTTCTGGAAAATTAGCAGCTTTAATACCTGTATTTAGTTTTGATAAATTGCAAAACGCTATCAAAAACAAACAATTTGATGGAGAATATGATGGGATTCCAGTAGTTAAATACGAAGCAGCATTACATGGTGAAGTTCAAAAACCAGGCCTTGGACCATTACATACAGAATTTGACGGAAAAGGAAATGCTTATACCACTTTCTTCGTTTCTTCTGAAGTAGTAAAATGGGATATCAAATCGTTAAAAGTTTTAGATAGAGTTCCTACTTATTACTCTGTGGGTCACTTGTGTATTCCTGGAGGAGATAGCAAAAAACCTTTCGGTAAATATTTAATTGCTTATAACAAAATTACAAAAGATAGATATTTGCCAACTGGTCCTGAATTGGCTCAAAGTGCTCAAATATTTGATATTAGTGGTGATAAAATGCAATTAATATTAGACTTTCCAACGATTGGCGAACCTCATTATGCTCAAGCAGCTCCAGCCGATTTGATTAGAAATAATGGACAAGTAAAATTCTATAAAATAGAAGAGAATAAGCATCCATTTGTAACAAAAGGAGAGAAAGAAGCTAAAGTAGTTAGAGAAGGAAATAAAGTACATGTTTACATGACTTCCATCCGTTCTCACTTTGCATCAGATAATATTGAAGGCGTTAGAGTAGGGGATGAAGTCTATTTTCACGTAACTAACTTAGAACAAGATTGGGATGTTCCTCACGGATTTGCGATAAAAGGAGCAGATAATGCAGAACTTTTAATCATGCCAGGAGAAACAGCAACCTTAAAATGGATACCTAAAAAAGTTGGTATTTTCCCTTTCTATTGTACCGATTTTTGTAGTGCATTGCATCAAGAAATGCAAGGATATTTACGAGTGTCGCCAGCAGGAAGCAAAGTTCCACTAACTTTTAGCTTGGGAACAAATTTACCCGCTACCAAGTAAATAAAATTTTAAATAAAAGGGGAATAGTATCATTACTTTCCCCTTTTTAAATCTAAATAATTATGAATACCTCAAAAATAAGTTTGCTTTCAAAAGTGATGCTTTTGATGGTGAGCGGAATGTTTTTTGCCTCTTTATTATTTCCAATGTGGAGAATTGAACTTGAAGCACCCCAATATCCGGAAGGATTGGTATTGCAACTACATGCTAATAAAATAGGCGGAGATGTAGATATTATCAACGGATTAAACCATTATATTGGTATGAAAACGTTGCACAAAGAAGATTTTGTCGAGTTTGCTATTTTGCCTTACATTTTCGGTTTTTTCGGTTTAGTTGCTTTAGCAATGGTTTTTATAGCCAACAGAAAAGGAGTAATAATATTATTTTCTACTTTTATCCTTTTTGGAATTTTAGCAGGTTGTGATTTTTATCGTTGGAATTATGAATACGGTCATAACCTCGACCCCAACGCGGCTATAAAAGTGCCCGGAATGGCTTATCAACCACCACTTATTGGTTATAAGCAATTGTTGAATTTTGGAGCTTATTCTATACCAGATATCGGAGGCTGGATGTTATTGTTTGCTGGAGTATTACTTTTCTTCATTATAGTTAAAGAAACTCGTTTGTTTCAAAAAGTGTTTCAAAAACCTAATGTGGGAGCAATTTTAGTATTGTTTTTATCTTTTTCTATATTTTCCTGCTCAAATAATACCGCAGTTCCAATCAAATTAAATGCTGATAATTGTGCCTTTTGCGGAATGAGTATTGCCGATGGAAAATATGGCGCAGAAGTAATCACAACCAAAGGAAGATCTTATAAATTTGATGATTTTGCCTGCATGACTAATTATTGCAAAGAAAATGAAAGCACAGAAATGAGTGCGCACTTTGTTCATGATTACACAAAAGAGAATACTTTAATTCCTGCAAAAACTGCTTTTTTTCTTTCAGGCGGGAATATTCAAAGTCCAATGCGGGGCGGAATTATCGCTTTTTCATCTGAAAAAGACGCTAAAGAATTCGAAACAAAATTGAATGCAAAACCAATTTCTTGGAATGCCATAATTTCAAAATA
Organism: uncultured Flavobacterium sp.; assembly: GCA_964292845.1. Taxonomy (GTDB): domain Bacteria; phylum Bacteroidota; class Bacteroidia; order Flavobacteriales; family Flavobacteriaceae; genus Flavobacterium. Next base: position 16,566 of record CAXYWC010000029.1, read on the forward strand.
ATCGTTGTCAGAGTTTTGAATTTGGATAAAGATATTTTCACAAAACAATGAAAAACAGCCTCTATATATTCCTATTGTTTTCCTCATTTCTTCAAGCCAATGTAATTGAAGTAGGGATAAACAAGCCTGTAAAGTCAATCAAAAAAGCCATTGCTTTAGCAAAAGTTAACGATACGGTTTTAGTTTATAGCGGAATTTACAAAGAAGGAAATATTATAATAGATAAAAAAATAGCTTTTATAGGAAAGGGTTTTCCTGTTTTAGATGGACAAAAAAAGTATGAAGTGCTTTCTATAAAAGCAGATAGTGTAGTTGTTAGGGGTTTTAAAATTATAAAATCCGGCTATGCAACACTTGAAGATCCTTGCGGAATAAAGGTTTACAATAAATCACGTGTCATTATCGAAAACAATATTCTAGACGATAATTTTTTTGGAATTTACATTCAAAACGGAAGCAATTGTATTATCAAAAATAATAAACTACTAGCTTACGGAAAAGAAGAACAACGTATTGGTAACGGAATTCATTGCTGGAAAAGCGATAGTCTTCAAATTATTGGGAATACAATTTCTGGTCATCGAGATGGGATTTATTTTGAATTTGTAACCAATTCTATCATTTGGAGAAATATTTCGACTAAAAATATTCGTTATGGTTTGCATTTTATGTTCTCTAATGATGACGCTTATATTTCGAATGTTTTCGAAAAAAATGGAGCTGGAGTTGCTGTGATGTTTACTAAAAATGTAAAGATGTTTAATAACGCTTTCGAAGAAAATTGGGGTGATGCAGCTTACGGATTATTTCTAAAAGAAATTTCGGATAGTTACATCATTGGGAATAAATTTTCTAAAAATACTTCAGGAATTCACATGGAAGGAACGACTCGAATTTTAGTCGAAAAAAATGTTTTTGAAGCAAACGGTTGGGGTATGAAAATACAAGCCAGTTGCATGGAAAATGAAATTAAAAATAATAATTTTGTGGGTAATACTTTCGATATTAGTACTAATGGAAGTTTGGTTCTTAATACTTTCAATAGTAATTATTGGGACAAATACGAAGGCTACGATTTAGACAAAAACGGAGTCGGTGACGTGCCATTTCATCCATTGAGTTTGTTTGCTGTTCTTACCGAAAATAATCCATCTGCAATGCTGCTTTTTAGAAGTTTTATGATTACACTTTTAGACAAATCGGAAAAAATATTACCAAGTATAACCCCAGATAATTTTATAGATAAAACGCCATTAATGCATTCTTTATCATTATGATAGAAATAAAAAACATAAACAAAAAATTCGGAAAATTAGAAGTTCTAAACGATGTGAATCTTACTTTTAATAAAGGAGAATGTATCGCATTAATTGGCCCTAATGGTTGTGGAAAAACCACTTTGATAAAAAGTATTTTGGGAATGGTGATTCCAACCAGCGGAGATATTTTAGTTGATAATAAATCTATTTTAGGAGAATTTGAATATCGTAATCAAATTGGCTATATGCCACAAATTGGACGTTATCCAGATTATATGACAGTGGGTCAGATTATCGAAATGATAAAAAAAATCCGAAATTCTAATCAGGATTTAGATGAAGATTTGACAAAAAAATTTGACCTCGAAAAAATAGTTAACAAACAAATGAGAACACTTTCAGGAGGAACAACCCAAAAAGTAAGCGCCATATTGGCTTTTTTATTTAATCCAGAGGTATTAATTTTAGATGAGCCAACTGCGGGATTAGATCCTTTGGCCTCTGAAATTCTAAAAGAAAAAATCATCAAGGAAAAAGAAAAAGGCAAACTCATTTTGATTACATCGCATCTTTTGAGCGAACTCGACGATATGATTACTCAAATTATTTTTATGCAGGACGGAAAAGTACATTTTCATAAAACGATTGATGATTTATTGCAGTCAACTAATGAACAAAAAATATCTAAAGCCATTGCTAAAATTCTAAAAAATAAAAGAAATGAACAGAATAATTAAAATTGTTTTTCTTGATATTTTAAAGAACAAAGTTATCTTGGCGTATACTTTGATTTTAGCATTGCTTTCTTGGAGTTCTTTTGGTTTGGAAGACAATTCTGCAAAAGGATTATTAACCATTTTGAACGTGATTTTATTCACAGTCCCATTAGTTTCTATACTTTTTGCAACAATTTATTTATATAATTCTTCGGAGTTTATCGAGCTATTATTGAGCCAGCCTATTAAACGAAAAAAGATTTGGTTGAGCTTGTTTTTAGGGCTTTCTGGATCCATGATTTTAGCATTTTTTATCGGAGCAGGAATTCCACTTTTGCTCAATGCGCCTGATAGTGTTGGGATTATGATGGTAATTGTAGGGTGCTTGATTTCGATTGTTTTTGTGGCTTTGGCATTTTTGAGTTCGATAATTACAAGAGATAAAGCCAAAGGAATTGGAATTGCAATTATGACTTGGTTGTATTTTGCATTGCTTTTTGACGGTATAGTTTTGTTCTTGTTGTTCCAGTTTTCTGAATATCCAATAGAGAAAGCTATGGTTGGAATTACGGCTTTTAGTCCGATAGATTTGGCTCGAATTCAAATTCTTTTGCACCTTGATCAATCGGCAATGATGGGTTATACTGGAGCGATTTTCAAAGACTTTTTTGGTACTTCGTTGGGACTAATAATATCATTTTTGCTATTGTGTTTGTGGATAGTAATTCCATTTTTTATATCAATACTAAAATTTAAAAACAAAGATTTATAAGATTTCTAATAGTTTCTCAAACTTATTTATGATAAAGCTAAAATATATGAAAACAGATATAAAAAATAGAAGCGATATAGAAAAATTGGTAAATGGTTTTTATGATAAAATAAAAAAGGACAAAAAAATAGGTTATTTATTTATGGATGTTGCTAAAGTAAATTGGGAATTACATTTGCCGAAAATGTATGATTTCTGGGAAAATATTTTGTTTTCTACAGGAAATTATAATGGAAATCCAATGGTAAAACACAAAGAATTACACGAAAAAAGCGAAATGAACAAATCACATTTTCAACATTGGAATACTTTGTTTAATAAAACAGTCGATGAATTATTTGTAGGACAAAAAGCAGAAGAAATAAAAGAACGAGCTATAAATATTTCGGCAGCTATGATGTATAAAACGCTTGCATAACTAGATTGTTAAAGACATTATTTTTTTACAAAACCACCACGATTTTCTTTTCTCAGAATTGATTGTTTTACAATTAAAAGGCTAACATCAATCATATTTTCAATTTCATAGAAATCTTTATTTATTTTGTGTGTTTTTTGCATTTCATGGCAGGCTTTTTTCCAAGTTTCAAGTTGTATTTTTGCTTTTGATAAATCGTAGTCATTTCTAACAATACCTACTTTTTTTTGCATTAAAACTTGTAATTCTAACTTTATTTTTGAAAAATACTCGGGGCTTATTATTTCAAAATTCTCCACTTTCCATTCGGGAAAAAATGTGCTAGATTCATTGTTTGCAAAGCTAGAATTTGCTAAATATGTATAAATATTATCCGAATATACTAATGCTTCTAAAAGAGAATTAGAGGCCAATCGATTGGCGCCATGCAAACCTGTTCGAGAACATTCGCCACAAGCAAACAAATTGTCGATAGAAGTTTGTCCATTCATGTTAACCGAAATTCCGCCACACAAATAATGTTGTGCAGGAATTACAGGAATCCAATCTTTTTCTACATCAATTCCAATCGCTTTACAGCTGTTATATATCATCGGAAAATGTTTTATAAAATCGGATGAATTCAAATGGGTACAATCTAAATAAACACAATCGTCTCCTGATTTTTTTAGTTCAATTTCAATGCTTTGCGAAACAATATCTCTCGATGCTAAATCACCTCTTTGGTCATAATTTAGCATAAATCGATTGCCTTCTTTGGTCCTCAAAAAAGCACCAAAGCCTCTAACCGCCTCTGAAATTAAGAAGGTAGAAGTTAAGGTTTTATTATACAATGCTGTTGGATGAAATTGAATAAATTCCATGTCTTTTATTACAGCATTGGCTCTTTTTGCCATGGCAATTCCATCGCCAGTTGCCACAGCAGGATTGGTAGTGTGACCGTAAATCTGACCAATTCCGCCAGTTGCTAATATAGTATAATCAGATTTGAAAGTGATGATTGTATTGGTTTTTTCGTTTAATACATAAGCTCCAAAACATTGGTTGTTTTCGGTAATTAACTCTAAAGCAAAATAGAAATCAAATAGTTCAATATTTTGTTTTTTATGTGCCTGAATCAGAATTGCTCGTTCTATTTCGTAACCTGTTTGATCTTTATGATGCACCACTCTGTTTTTGGAATGCCCGCCTTCTCTTCCTAAATCGAAATTCCCTTCATCATTAAGGTCAAATTTTGCACCCCAATTGATTAGTTCTTCTAATCGTTTTGGACCTTTAGTAATCACCATTTTTACCACTTCTTCATCGCACAATCCATCACCACAAATAAGCGTGTCTTCAATATGTTTTTTAAAGTCGTCCTCAATTTTATTCTGAACAACAGCAATTCCGCCTTGCGCATATTTTGTATTGGATTCGTCTTCGCTGGATTTGGTTACAATAGTTATCTTTTTCTCAGGAAATTTCTCCGCAATTTTTATAGCAAAAGTTAATCCAGCAATCCCAGAACCAATAATTAAATAATCTGTTTGTATCATTATTTTGATAATTCAAGCATTCGTTCAATAGGAAGTAATGCTTTTTTTCTAATATTTTCAGGAACGGTAACTTCTGGGCTTTCGTTTAGTAAACAATCATATACTTTTTGCAAAGTATTCATTTTCATATAGCCACATTCGCTACACGCACAAGTATTGTTTTCTATAGAAGGAGCTGGAATCAAAATTTTGTTAGGAACTTCTAGTTGCATTTTATATAAAATTCCCGCTTCGGTGGCTACAATAAATTTGTTGTGAGGACTCTTTTTTACATAATCTATCATTCCAGAAGTCGAACCAATATAACTTGCGGTTTCCAAAATATGAGTTTCAGATTCTGGATGTGCAATAATTTTTGCATCGGGATGTATTTTATGCAATTCAATCAATTTGTCTAAAGAAAAGGCTTCGTGTACTACACAAGAACCATCCCAAAGTAGCATGTCTCGTCCTGTTTTTTGAATAATATATTTACCAAGATTTTTATCAGGGGCAAAAATTATGGGAGTGCTTTTAGGAACCGATTCTACAATTTTTACCGCATTAGATGAGGTACAAACAATATCACTTAATGCTTTAATTTCAGCCGAACAATTAACATAGGTAATCACGATATGATTGGGATGCGAGTCAATAAATTTTTTAAAAAGATCAGGTGGACAAGATTCAGCTAGTGAGCAACCCGCTTTCAAATCAGGTAGAATTACTTTTTTGTTTGGGTTTAAAATTTTTGCTGTTTCCGCCATAAAATGAACCCCAGCAAAAAGAATAATCTCTGCTGATACTTTTTCTGCTTCTTGCGATAATCCTAAACTATCCCCAACATAATCTGCTATTTCCTGAATTTCGGGCTGTTGGTAATAATGCGCTAATATAACCGCATTTTTCTCTTTTTTTAATTTTAGAATTTTCTCTTTTAATGTTTTCATTTTCTAATTAATACGTTTCAACAAAAAATTAATTTCAACAACAAAATAACCACTGATAATTTGTTTTTAATATGACTTAAATCATATTAAGTAATAGTAAATACTCTGTAATATTGAATTAAAATTAAACAAAAAAAATTAACAAATAAATATAGATTATGACTGCAATTGATCAATTAACAATAGGAGAATTCGTGGCATCCGATTTTAGAATAGCATCTGTTTTTTCAAAACACAACATCGATTTTTGTTGCAAAGGGAATAGAACTTTAGACGAAGCTTGTCAAGCCAAGGGTTTGGATAAAAATCAAATTGAAAACGAAATTAATACAATTTTAAATTCGAAAAATGAAAACGGTATCGATTTTAAATCATGGCCATTAGATTTATTAATCGATTATATTGAGAAAACACATCATCGTTATATCGAAGAAAAAACGCCAATTATATTACAATTTTTAGACAAACTCTGTAAAGTTCATGGAGACAGACACCCGGAACTTTTGGAGATTAATATTTTGTTTAAAATAGGAGCTGGAGCATTAGCACAACACATGAAAAAAGAGGAACTAATTTTATTCCCGTTTATTAAAAAAATGCTCAATGCGTTACAAGAAAATATTTCAATAGAACAATCCCCTTTTGGTACGGTCGAAAATCCTATTGCAATGATGATGGATGAACATGAAAATGAAGGTGAGCGTTATAGAAAAATTTCAGAATTAACCAATAATTACAACCCGCCAGCAGATGCTTGTAATACTTATAAAGTAACATTCTCGATGTTACAGGAATTTGAGCAAGATTTGCATAAACACATACATTTAGAAAACAATATTCTTTTTCCTAATGCAATAGAAATCGAAAAAAAGTTTTCAATTTTATAATAAAACCATCAATAAAGTAAAATTCAATGCTATCAATATGGAAAAATATGTTATAAAAAGAAACGGCGATTATAAACCGTATGAAAGTTTTAAAATAAAAGATGCAATTGAAAAAAGCTTCAGGAGTGTCACAATTCCTTTCGATGAAGCTGTTTTTGAGAGTGTTATTTCTGGCATTGATATAAAAGATATTTGGGCTGTAGAAGAAATTCAGGATATGATTGAGAAAACACTTTTTCAAAAAGAGTATTTTACAGTCATGCGCTCGTTTATGTTGTATCGGCATACGAGAAAATTGCAACGAGAGCATATACAAGGAATTAATGAGGATACCACTTATGTTGATAGTTCGCAGACCATCGAAGAATACATTTCGCAAACGGACTGGCGAATAAATGCCAATGCAAACACTTCCTATTCTAATGCAGGATTGGTAAACAATGTTGCAGGTAAAATTATTGCCAACTATTGGTTGGATAAAGTATATACAAAAGAAGAAGGATATGCACACAGAAATGGTGACATACACATTCACGATTTAGATTGTTTGACAGGATATTGTGCAGGTTGGAGTTTGCGCGTTTTACTTAATGATGGTTTTAATGGCGTTCGTGGTCGTGTAGAAAGCAAAGCGCCATCTCATTTTAGAGAAGCATTGGGACAAATGGCAAACTTTCTCGGAATTTTACAAAGTGAATGGGCAGGTGCACAAGCATTCAGTTCGTTTGATACCTATTTGGCACCTTATGTTTTTAAAGATAATTTATCTTTTGATGAAGTGTTGAAAGCTATTCGCAGTTTTGTTTATAATTTGAATGTTCCTGCACGTTGGGGGCAATCTCCTTTTACCAATATAACATTAGATTGGGTTGTTCCTGACGATTTAAAAACCCAAATCCCAACTAAAAACAACCATCATTTCTTTGAAGGTAATTTCAATCATGATTTAGTAGTAAAAGCCAATGAGCGTGGAGTTGATAAACCAACCGATTTACGTTACGAGCATTTTCAGGAAGAAATGAATTTGATCAACAAAGCCTATTACACAGTAATGACGGAAGGTGATGCCAATGGTCAACCATTTACGTTTCCAATTCCAACGGTAAATATCACAGAAGATTTTGATTGGAATGGAGAAAATACCGAAATTCTTTTTGAAAATACGGCTAAAATAGGATCGTCCTATTTCCAAAATTTCATTGGAAGCCAATACAAATTGGATGAAAATGGAAATAAAGTAGAAAACGAAAGTGCCTACAAGCCTAACGCTGTTCGCAGTATGTGTTGTCGTTTGCAACTCGATTTAAGAGAATTATTAAAAAGAGGAAACGGACTTTTTGGTAGTGCCGAAATGACTGGAAGTATTGGTGTTGTTACCATAAATATGGCTCGATTGGGTTATTTGTACGAGGGAGATAAAGAGGCTCTTTTTACTCAATTAGACAAGTTATTAGCCATTTCAAAATCAACTTTAGAGAAAAAAAGAGTCTTTATTCAAGAGATGTATGATAGAGGTTTATTTCCGTATACGAAAAGGTATTTACCTCATTTTAGAAATCATTTTTCAACTATTGGTGTTAACGGAATGAATGAAATGGTTCGCAATTTCACAAATGAAAAAGATGATATTTCCACAACTTTTGGAAACAACTTTTGCATGGAAATTTTAGATTATATCAGAAATAGAATGAAAGAGTTTCAAGAACAAACAGGTAATCTTTACAATCTTGAAGCCACACCTGCTGAAGGAACAACTTATCGTTTTGCCAAAGAAGATAAAAAAAGATTTCCAACTATTCTTCAAGCAGGTCAAGGAGAAAACATTTATTATACAAATAGTTCTCAAATTCCTGTAGATTTCACGCAAGATCCTTTTGAAGCATTATTAATGCAAGATGAGTTGCAATGCAAATACACAGGAGGAACGGTTTTGCATTTGTACATGAACGAAAGAATTAGTTCGCCAGAAGCGTGTAAGAACTTTGTAAAAACAGTTTTAACCAAGTTCAGATTACCTTATATAACTGTAACTCCTGTATTTAGTGTTTGCCCAGTGCATGGATATTTGAATGGTGAGCACGAGTATTGCCCAAAATGTGATGAAAAACTTTTAGAGGAATTAGATAATGAAACTTTATTAGAAAGTTCAATAAACAACAATTAAATACAATAATCCAAAATGAATACAAAATCGGTAGAAATTTTAGAGCACAATCAACATTTAAGAACTAAATGTTTGGTTTACACAAGAGTAATGGGGTATCATCGCCCAGTTGAAAGTTTTAATATTGGTAAAAAAGGCGAACACAAACAGAGAACACATTTTAAAGAATGTACGTGTTAGGTAAGTCGATTTACAATATTACACCATTCACATTATTAGATTATCCAAATAAATCAGCTTGTATACTTTGGTATGTGGGTTGCAATATGCGATGTCTTTACTGTTATAATCCAGAAATTGTTTTAGGAAAAGGAACTACTTCTTTTGCTGAGACAATTTCTTTTTTAAAAACCAGACAAGGCTTGCTTGATGCCGTTGTATTTAGCGGAGGCGAATGTTTAATACATAAAAACATTATTGAGCACATAAAAGAAGTAAAATCATTAGGTTTTTTGGTTAAAATAGATACCAATGGTTCCAATCCTGATGTTTTAAGACAATTACTAGATGATAACTTAATTGATTATGTTGCTTTAGATTTTAAAGCTACAAAAGAGAAGTTCCAGGAAATCACAAAATCAAATTTATTTCAACAATTTGAGATATCATTTGAAATATTATTAGAAAGTAATATTCTATTCGAAATAAGAACCACCTATCATTCTGATTTGATTTCAAATTCAGAAATGAACGAAATGATTGGTTATCTTGATGCGAAAAAATATACTGGGAATTATTACATTCAATCATTTAAAAACAACGTTGCAACTCTTGGAGATTTAGATTCATCGGTAAGAATTAAAGAAAACGAATTTTTTAGTGCATCAAATTTCAATATTATTTTTAGAAATTGATTTCAATCTTTTCAGAAATTCAAAAACAATTACATACAATCCTATAAAAATTCCAATTCCAAAAAATGTGAATACAACATACATCCAATGTATGGAATCCTGAAATTTGCTAAAAGAAATGTGTTGACTAAAAAAGGTCCAATATCCTTTTTTTACTCCCAAAATGAGAAGCGTTACCCAAAAAAGCACAAACGAAATATGAAATATTTTAATACCGATAGTAAGCTTTTTTAGAGAAGCTTTTGTAAACGGATTTTCAATTTCTATGATATAAGCGATTGATGATAAGAGAATCAGAGTGTTAATCCCGATAGTTGTTCCCATAGAATGCGCCACCGTAATGTGCGTTCCGTGAGTGAATAAATTGATTGACGGAATAGATATTAATAAAGCTAAAATAATATTCAAAAACACCCAAAAATCAGCCATAAGCATCAATTTGTAAGCTAACGAGAATTCGATTTTCTTTTCGGTTGAAAGACTTTTTTTCCAATCATAAATAAGCGAAAACAGAATAACCCATTCGGTCATACTTATTCCATAAGCTAAATATCGAATCCATGGAGCTGTAGGGATAATATAAATATGATGTGCCCAGCCAAACATTAAATTGGTTAGTCCTAGAAAATAAAAGAAAAATGCTTTTTTAGATTGGGCATAACTTCCATCGTTACTTATTTTCGACATTACAAATAGTGCTGTTCCATACACCAACATATTCCAAGAACCAACATACGAACCGCCAGATTTCCATTGCATTGCGATGTTTTGAATAAAATTATCTCTGAAATAAGGTAGCATCCACAAATGTGCTTCGGTAAAATGATAGATCATAAACACAATTCCGGTTGCCCACATCCAGTAATAAACTGGCCAGTTTTTAAAGTTTGGCAACATGGTTTTATAATAATTAATGCCAAATAAAATCCAACCTAAAACAATTGGAAAGTAAAAATAACTCGGAAACTCTAAATATTCTTTTCCAGCAAAATTCTTTGATAAATACGAGAAAATAATTCCGATTCCAGTTACAATAAACAGCCAAAAATGGACTTTTACAAGGTTTAAATTGGATGGTTTAATGTAATAATAAATGCCACCAATGGCTGAAAGTAATATCCAAGAAACCACAAAAAGTGTGTGCAAAGGACGTATTGCATTGAACGGCAAAATTTCTTTAATAAAACTAGGAACAACATATTGAAAGCCCGCTAATAATCCGCAAATTAGACCCAATAACAAAGAAATTAATCCTGCATAAATAAAATAAAAAGGGTACTTATTTGTTTTCATAATTCTGATTTTTGCTTTTAATGGAGACCCAACCATTCGATTCTAATTTTGCATCACTATTTGGATAATAACCTGTTTGATCTATTTCTTTCAAAAATTGAACTAATTCATCAAGCTCGTTTCTATTAAAATTAAATTTAGGCATTGCTTTCACTCCACTGTTTATCATTGCTTTTAGATAATATTTATTTTTGTTTTTATTGGAATAAATATTAGTTAAATCAGGGCCAAGATAACCACCAAGACCATAAATTTGATGGCAAGAGTTGCAGTTGTTTTTTAACCAAAGGTTTTCACCTTGAATGGCTTTTTTAGAAAGATGAATTGTGCCGTAATCAGTTTTGGAAGTATAAATAGTAAAATTATAAATTGAAAAAAAACTAAGCAAAAGAAGTAGAACAATAAGGTTTTTTTTTGAAGTAATCATTTCAAAATATTAGTTTTCAATATTAATAGTGGGCTGTAATTGAACTTCACTTTTGATTGAATTTGAAATTAAACAAGCTGCTTCTGATTTTTCTAAAACACGTTGTGCTTTCTCATATTTATCAAGTTCTGCAATTGTTAATGTAGGTTTTAATATAATTTTTGTCATTAAATATTTACCATCTATTTTTTCTAAAATTCCTTCTGCATTACATTCAAAAGAAATAAAATCTAATTTTGAATATTCTGCAATTGCTAAAAACGTTGTCATAAAACAACTTATTACAGATGCTGTAAACAAGTGCTCTGGCGACCAAATATTAGGCATTCCTTTGTCAAATTCAGGAGGTGTTGCCACTTCAATAGTTGTAGGTAATTCAGGAGATGACATAATTCCTTTTCTGTCATTTTCCCATTTTAAGGTTACTGTATAAGTGTGATTTTCCATTTTTAATTATATTAAATTGTATTCTACAAATTGACTTTTTTTACAGCGGTAAATTTATGATTGCAATCATGTTTGTTCTTTTTAAGAAAGAATTATGATTAAATTGATTAGTGCCAAAATTGAAATTACAGAAGCTTTCCAAAACACATGAGCTTTTTTTAATTCCATAAATTGAAAAGCAACCAACAAAAATTTTAGTGAAAACAGTATCAGTAGTAACGTCTTTTTTATGAAAACGGCAATAGAAAGGTTGGATACAAAAAAGGTTACCAATGTCAGCAATAGCAATAATCCGAATGTAAAAGTTAATTCTTTCTTCATAATTAAAAAATAAGGTATAAAACAGGAAATAACAATAGCCAAATTAAATCACATAGGTGCCAAAAAGCGGCAGAAGCTTCTACATCTTCAATAGTCGTTTTGGTAATGTTTTGGTTTAAAATAAATAATATGACTAAGCCAACTACAACATGAATTACATGAAATCCTGTTAAAAGCCAGTAAAATGTAAAGAAAGAATTGGTGTCTAACAAAAAGCCAGATTCGATTTTGGAATAATATTCAACACTTTTAAGGAGAATAAAAAGCAGACCTCCAAGCATCGCAATTTTAAGTTGAAAAGAGGCTTTATTGAAATTATGTTCTTTAAAATTATGAACTGCATTAGCTACAAAAAAACCACTTGCGAGCAAAAAAATAGTATTTATTGTTCCAAAAGTTCTATTGAGATGCAAACTAGATTCGTGAAAAAGTTGCGGATTCTCTTTGGAACTAAAAGCCAACGCAACAAGTGCCATTCCGAAGGTAAAAAGCTCTAAAAAAATAATTATCCACATCAAGATTCCTCCTGGCGGATAGTAAAAATTTTTGTAATTTATTTTTAGGGTTTTTATTTCCATTCTAATAATCTTTTTTCGCCATCAACTTGTTTAATATCGGTTATGTCTTGCGACATTTCAATGACGCCTTTATATTCTTTTTCTGAATTGCGCACGGCAAAATAGCGGATGTATATTAATCTTTCTTTATAATTTATCCAAAAAGAAGCCTCGTTTTGTTCTCCTTTTCTGAATGCTTCTAAAATTTTTAATACCGTATCTACGCTTTTTGGAGGATGACAAAAACGAACTTCTCTGCCAATTATTCCTGCACTTCTCGGAAAAACTCTTTCATCACCTCGATTATAAAAAATCACTTTATCGTTTTCATCAACATAAGTTAAGTCGATAGGCAACGTTTTGAATAGTAAATTGACTTGTTCCACAGTCATATAACCTTCATCATAATGGGCAGCTTTTTCATCAAAAACCACATCAGTTCTTCTCTCAGTATCTTGTGATGGATGAATATATTCGGGTTCGTTTGGGTATTTTGGAGGAGCATCAGCTAACATCCAACCAATTTCATCTTCTCCTTTTCTCATTACTTTCCAATCATCGTCAGTTAACATTTGTAGTGCGTTTGGAAAAAGAACGGTTTCTTCAACTTCTAATAATCTGTTTATATTTTGAACGGCTAATTCTGTATTCTGTTTTGCAGAAATAAAATTTTTATCTTCAATATTTTGTCTAACAATTCTAAATATTTGTCTAATAATGTCATGAAATGACCACATGTTTTGTGATGGTCCAGTCCAACCTTTTTTTTCTAAAAATGGAAAAAGTTGGTTTTCTTTACGTTCAAATCGTCTTTCAATTGTTGCTAATTGATTTAAGGCATTGTAAAATTTTTGATACTCATTTTCTATATCAATTTGGATGATTTCATCAGCTATTTTATGAATTAAATCGGTTTCGTCAAGGTAATTTTGTATCGGATGCCCTTTTTTTAGAGCTGTTTTTTTAAATTCTGTTTCCATTTTATTGTTGTTTTATTTTTTCATACAATTTGACCATCGATTGCAATAATTCGATAGGAGTTGTTAGAATTTGATAATGATTTTGCCCAAACATTTGCGGCAAATAATATTTTGCTTGCGCTTCGATAGCCAATGCGTAGGAGTTTATATTTCGTTGGTTTAATTCTCTCAAAGCTTGTTTTACATCGTTAATTCCGTATTTGCCTTCGTATTTATCATAGTCGTTTGGCTTTCCGTCAGAAAT
>CAXYWC010000030.1:0-29864 GCA_964292845.1 uncultured Flavobacterium sp.
TTTACTAAAAAAGCATTGGGGTATTTTTTCTTCAAATCTTGAAGCTTTTTTTCAACTTCAATTCTGGTTTTAAAATTTCCAATCCAAACTTTATAAATAGGGGTGCTAAAAACAATTGTAGCGTCTATATTTTTGTTGTTTTTTCTAAAATCAGTCAGCGTTTTTTTGCTGTTTTCACTATCACCAGAATAAATTTGAATTTTAAAGCGATCGCTAATTGTTAGCGATGAATTTATTTTTCTTTTTTCATTCAGCAACTGTTCAAATCTAGGGTCTTGCTCGATTATTTTTTTTCCGTCTTGCGCAAGACATTTAAAAGGTAAAAAGAGCAAGAAAAAGAGGGCGAAAATGCTTTTTGGAAGACTTAAAATTCTCATAATGAATATATTTTTTAAGCAAAAATACGGTTAAACTTTTTATAACAAATCTAAAAAATTATTTAGAATAAATATAAATTATAATTAAGATATATTTAAGGTTTTGAGAATAACACATAAAGTGTATTTTTGTCAGAGTTTTTTAAATGTAAAATTCTTTTTATTGCAATTGTTGTAATAAGTAAAGAATACCTAGTTTAGATGTTAATCATTTAATATATGAAAAAAGTGGGTAACCATAAATCGATTTCAAAGATAATAACGCTAAGTTTAGCGTTCGTATTATCTATTTCTTTAAGTTCTTTCGCACAAAACGCTCCTGCAGCAACTGGTGATGCAGTTGCAGGAAAGGCATTGTTTAACGCAAACTGTGCAGCTTGTCACAAGTTAGATGCTAAAATGACAGGGCCTGCTTTGCGCGGTATTGCAGAAAAAAGAAGCAGAGCTTGGTTAGGCAAGTGGATTAAAGACAGTAAATCATTAATCGCTTCTGGCGATGCTGATGCTGTTAAAGTTTTTGAAGAAAACAATAAAATCCCAATGACTGCTTTTCCACAGTTGTCAGATGCGGATGTGGATAACATTATTGCCTATACTTCAGAAGCAAAACCAGTAGAAGAAGCTGCAAAACTTCCAGGCGCAAAAGAAAACGCAGGAAACGAGGGTGTTACAAACGAAATGATTTTAGGATTGCTGGCGTTTGTTCTTGCTGCTTTAGTGACTATGTTGTTGTTAGTAAACAATGTTTTACGAAAAATAGCAAAAGCAAATAATGTTGAAGTAGCTAAAACAGATAAATTTGCTATATGGAAAGCCTTTGTTAAAAATCAGTTCTTGGTTTTGGTTTCAGTGGTATTATTTATGTTGGTGAGTCTTTATTTTGTGTACGGATATATGATGCAGATAGGTGTCGATAAAGATTACGCTCCAATTCAGCCGATACACTTTTCACACAAAATACACGCTGGAGATAATGGGTTAGATTGTAAATATTGTCACTCATCAGCTCGTGTAAGCAAAAATGCAGGAATTCCATCTTTAAATGTTTGTATGAATTGCCATAAAAACATTGCTGAATTTCAAGGCGACAAAGATTCAACTTATGCAAAATCAAAAGAGTTTTACACGGAAGAAATTCAGAAGCTATACGATGCAGTAGGTTGGGATAAAACGGCTCAAAAATACACAGGAAAAACAAGTCCGGTAAAATGGGTTAGAATTCATAATCTTCAAGATTTTGTTTACTTCAATCACTCTCAACACGTAACAGTTGCAGGAATTGAATGTCAAAAATGTCACGGTCCTGTACAAACTTTCGAAATTCAAAAGCAATTTGCGCCATTAACAATGGGGTGGTGTATTGATTGTCACCGTACAACCGATATCAAAGTAGAAGGTAATGATTATTACAAAAAAATTCATGATGAACTTTCTAAAAAATATGGTGTAAGCAAATTAACTGCTGCTCAAATGGGAGGTTTAGAATGTGGTAAATGCCATTACTAAAAAAAGCTTATTTGGTAACTGGTTATTTGTTTAACCGATAAAGATTACCAAATTACCAAAACAAACAAAGTACCGAATAAACGAATAAACGAATAAGAAAATATGTCATCAAACAAAAAATACTGGAAAAGTGTTGAAGAGCTAAACGAAAATAGTTCTATTGTTGAGACGCTTAGAAATAACGAATTTGTTGAAGAAATTCCAACAAACGAATTTTTAGGTGATGCAGCTACTTTAGCGACATCTTCTACAACACGTCGTGATTTTCTTAAGTACGTTGGATTTACTACAGCAGCTGCTTCACTTGCGGCTTGCGAAGGTCCAGTGCATAAGTCGATTCCTTATGTAGTTCAACCCGAAGAAATTATCCCTGGAGTTGCTGATTTTTATGCTACAACGATGTCAGATGGTTTCGATTTTGCTAATGTTTTAGTAAAAACAAGAGAAGGTCGTCCTATAAAAATAGAAAATAACAAAATTGCTGGAGCAGGCTTTACTGCAAATGCTCGTGTCCACGCGTCGGTACTGTCATTGTATGATAGTTTGCGTTTGAAAACAGCTAAAATTGCGGGTAAAGAATCTAACTGGAATTTAGCAAATGCTAAAATAAAAGAAAGTATTGCTGATGCAAAAGCAAAAGGTGGAAAAGTAGTCTTACTAACCAATACTGCTGCTAGTCCATCAACAGATAGATTAATTAATCAGTTTTTGGCAACAAACCCAAATGCAAAGCACGTAACGTATGATGCGGTTTCTTCATCAGAAGCTTTAGATGCTTTTCAAGCCGTTTATGGAGAAAGAGCTTTAGCGGAATATGATTTCTCAAAAGCAAATGTTATTGTTTCTATCGGTGCAGATTTCTTAGGAGATTGGCAAGGAGGAGGTTTTGATTCTGGATATGCTCAAGGACGTATTCCTCAAAACGGAAAAATGTCACGTCACTTCCAGTTTGAAGCAAACATGACTTTGTCTGGAGCTGCTGCTGATAAGCGTGTGCCAATGACCGTTGCTAATCAAAAACTTGCCTTAGTAAAAATATACAATTTAGTAACAGGAGCATCGGTATCCACTTCAAAAACAGATAACGATGACGCAATTACTAATGCAGCCAAACAATTAATAGCGGCAAAAAGCAAAGGTGTTTTGGTTTCTGGAATTGATGATAAAAATGCCCAATTATTAGTGTTAGCTATCAATAGAGTATTATCAAGCGAAGCTTTTAACACAACAAATACACGTCAAATTCGCAAAGGAAATAACGCAGAAGTTAAGCAACTTTTAGCAGAAATGAAATCTGGAGCTATTCATACTTTAATTATGAATGGGGTAAATCCAGTTTATACATTACCAAACAGTAAAGAGTTTGTTGAAGCTGTGAAAAAAGTAAAACTTTCTGTTGCTTTTGCAATGAAAGAAGACGAAACCGCTTCTATCACAAATATTGCGGTTGCAACACCACATTATTTAGAATCTTGGAACGATGTAACAATCGTTAAAGGTAGTTATGCTATCACACAACCTACAATTCGTCCTTTATTTGATACCGTACAATTTCAAGATGCCTTATTGTCTTGGACAGGAAATACACAAACATATTACGATTACATAAAAGGGGCTTGGGCAGGAACAAAATCTTGGAATCAATTGGTTCATGATGGAGTAGCTGTTGTAGAAGGAATTTCAGCAAGTGCTGGTGCTAGTGCCGATTTTAACGGTGCTGCTTCAGCTTTAGTAAATACAGCCTCTTCAAAAGGATTAGAATTAGTATTGTACACTAAAACAGGTTTAGGAGATGGACAACAAGCAAACAATCCTTGGTTGCAAGAATTTCCAGACCCAATTACTCGTGCATCATGGGATAATTACCTTACTATTTCGCAAGCAGACGCAACAGCGTTACAACTAGAAAATAGAAACGTAGCTGACGGAGGTCTTAACGGAAGTTATGCAACTTTGACAGTAGGTGGAGTAAAACTGCATCAAGTTCCAGTAATTATTCAACCAGGTCAAGCAAAAGGAACTGTTGGTTTAGCACTAGGATA
Organism: uncultured Flavobacterium sp.; assembly: GCA_964292845.1. Taxonomy (GTDB): domain Bacteria; phylum Bacteroidota; class Bacteroidia; order Flavobacteriales; family Flavobacteriaceae; genus Flavobacterium. Next base: position 3,926 of record CAXYWC010000030.1, read on the forward strand.
CGGTCGTAAAGCAGCTATGAAAGAAGACATGCAAGTGGGTGTAAATGCTTATACATTGTATTCTAATTTTAATAACGTGCAAACTGTATCAGTTGCTAAAGCGGACGGTGAACACGAATTTGCTTGTGTTCAGTTACAAAAAACATTAATGGGTCGTGGTGATATTATCAAAGAAACTTCCCTAGATATATTTAATACCAAAGAAGCTGGCGAGTGGAATCTTGTTCCTATGGTTTCTTTAGATCATAAAGAAGTAGCAGCTACAACTGTCGATTTATGGGAATCTTTTGATCGTACAGTAGGACACCATTTCAATCTTTCAATCGATTTAAATGCTTGTACAGGTTGCGGATCATGCGTAATTGCTTGTCATGCAGAAAATAATGTACCTGTAGTTGGAAAATCAGAAGTACGAAGAAGTAGAGATATGCACTGGTTGCGTATCGATAGATATTATTCTTCTGAAACAACATTTGAAGGAGACAACAAAACTAAAGATTCAGCTGATGGATTAATGGATTCTATTTCTACATTACGTGGAATGGAAACAGCGTCAAATAATCCACAAGTGGCATTCCAACCCGTTATGTGTCAGCATTGTAACCATGCGCCTTGCGAAACAGTTTGTCCAGTGGCAGCAACTTCACACAGTCGTCAAGGTCAAAACCACATGGCGTACAACCGTTGTGTAGGAACTAGATACTGTGCAAACAACTGTCCTTATAAAGTACGTCGTTTCAACTGGTTCTTGTATAGCGGAAACGATGAGTTTGATTACCACATGAATGACGATTTAGGACGTATGGTGTTAAATCCAGATGTAAACGTTCGATCTCGTGGGGTTATGGAAAAATGTTCTATGTGTATTCAAAAAACACAAAGCACTATCTTGACAGCAAAACGTGACGGTAGAGAAGTTAAAGCAGACGAATTTGAAACTGCTTGTTCTAGTGCTTGTACAACTGGAGCAATGGTTTTTGGAGATGTAAATAACAAAGAAAGCAAAGTTGCAGCATTAGCTGAAGATAAAAGAATGTATCACTTGTTAGAACACATTGGCACAAAACCAAATGTATTTTATCACGTAAAAGTTAGAAATTAATTATTAATAAGAAATAATAAAGGATTATGTCGTCTCATTACGAAGCACCCATTAGAAAACCTTTAGTTATTGGTGATAAAAGCTATCACGATGTAACTGTCGATGTCGCTAGACCAGTAGAAGGTAAAGCCAATAAACAATGGTGGACAGTATTTTATATAGCCTTAGCCGCATTTTTGTGGGGATTAAGTTGTATGATTTACACCATCACAACAGGTATTGGAACTTGGGGATTAAATAAAACAATTGGTTGGGCTTGGGATATCACAAACTTCGTTTGGTGGGTAGGTATCGGTCACGCAGGAACCTTAATCTCAGCAGTATTATTGTTATTCCGTCAGAAATGGAGAATGGCGATAAACCGTTCTGCGGAAGCCATGACTATTTTCTCGGTAGTTCAAGCGGGTTTATTTCCAATCATCCACATGGGTCGTCCTTGGTTAGCATTTTGGGTATTGCCAATTCCTAATCAATTTGGATCACTTTGGGTAAATTTCAACTCTCCTTTACTTTGGGACGTTTTTGCAATCTCAACCTATCTTTCGGTATCATTAGTTTTCTGGTGGACTGGGTTATTACCTGATTTTGCTATGATTCGTGATAGAGCTGTAACGCCTTTCAATAAAAGAGTTTATTCGATACTAAGTTTTGGTTGGTCAGGTCGTGCTAAAGATTGGCAACGTTTTGAAGAAGTTTCACTTGTTTTAGCAGGTTTAGCAACTCCCTTAGTACTTTCAGTACACACAATTGTATCTTTTGACTTTGCTACTTCTGTCGTACCAGGATGGCATACTACAATCCTTCCTCCTTATTTTGTGGCAGGAGCCGTTTTCTCAGGATTTGCAATGGTAAATACCTTGCTTATTATTATGAGAAAAGTGTCTAATTTAGAAGACTATATTACTATTCAACATATCGAATTAATGAATATTGTAATTATGATTACAGGTTCTATAGTTGGATGTGCCTATATTACAGAGCTTTTTGTAGCTTGGTACTCAGGTGTTGAATACGAACAATATGCATTTTTGAACAGAGCTACTGGGCCTTACTGGTGGGCATATTGGGCAATGATGACTTGTAATGTTTTCTCTCCACAATTTATGTGGTTCAAAAAATTACGTACTAGCATTATGTTCTCGTTTATAATATCAATCGTTGTGAATATAGGAATGTGGTTTGAACGTTTTGTAATTATCGTAACATCGTTACACCGTGATTACTTACCATCTTCTTGGACAATGTTTCAACCAACATTTGTAGATATAGGTATTTTTATAGGTACTATAGGTTTCTTTTTTGTATTATTTTTACTTTATTCTAGATCGTTTCCAGTAATTGCACAAGCAGAGGTGAAAACTATTTTAAAATCATCTGGAGATAATTATAAAAGAGAAAGAGAAAAAGAAGGACATAATCACGATAATCATTAATAATAAGTCATGAGCAATAAAGTAATACATGCACTATATAATGATGATGATGTTTTGATGGATGCTGTAAAGCAAACCAGATTGGCACATCACCATATTGAAGAAGTTTACACTCCATTTCCAGTTCACGGGCTAGATAGAGCAATGGGACTTGCACCTACAAGACTTGCCATTTGTGCGTTTTTGTACGGATTAACAGGTTTATCATTTGGAACATGGATGATGAATTTTGTAATGATTCAGGATTGGCCACAAGATATTGGTGGAAAACCAAGTTTTAGTTATATTCAAAATATGCCAGCATTCGTGCCTGTTATGTTTGAAGAAACGGTGTTCTTTGCAGCCCACTTAATGGTAATTACTTTTTATATGAGAAGTAAGTTATGGCCTTTTAAACAAGCCGAAAATCCAGATGTTCGCACAACCGACGATCACTTCTTGATGGAAGTTGCAGTAAAAAATAACGAAAGTGAATTAGCTGCATTTTTGCAAAGTACAGGTGCCGTTGAAGTTAAAGTAGTAGAAAAGCATTAATCAGAACTATGAAAAAAGTATATACACTAGCAGTTTTAATGGGGTTATCTTCATTGCTGTTTTCATGTCAAGATACATTAAAACCCAATTATCAGTTGTTTCCTCAAATGTATGAATCTGTTGCATACGAAACATATTCTGAGTCAGGGGCTTTTAAAAACGGTAAAGAAGGCCAATTGCCAGCACAAGGATCTATAAAAAGAGGTTTTGTGCCTTACGAATATCCTAACACACCAGCAGGATACGAAGCTGCAAAATTAAATTCTAAATCACCATTAGATTCTTTGTCAGGAAATATTGAAAAAGGAAAAGCGTTATTTAATATCTACTGTACTTCTTGTCATGGTGATACAGGAAACGGAAAAGGAAAATTGGTAGAAAGAGAAAAATTTCTTGGAGTACCTAGTTATGCCGACAGACCTACTATTACTGAAGGTAGCATTTATCATGTTATGACATACGGGCTTAATGCGATGGGACCACATGCAAATCAATTGTCTCAAACAGAAAGATGGCAAGTAGCAAAATACGTTTTGAAACTTAAATCTGAATTATAATTGTAAAACAATTTATTTATAAATTATGTATAAATTTTCAAGCAAATTAAAAAACTTATCGTTTATCTTAATGATTTTAGGAGCATTAGGAATAGGTTACGGTTTTTTCACTGCCCCTAAAAATACACAAGAGGTAGAAGCTATTCTTGCATCAAGTCATGGAGAACATCATGAAGCAGCTGCACCCGAAACGACGCATGAAGCTACTGTAGCTCATAAAGAGGAAGCGCATGCATCAGCAATAGTTAAAGATTCTGCAACCACTGTTGTTAATCATTTAGATTCAATTGCAAAAAAGGTAGAAGTAGCACATGTTGTAGATCACGCAAAAGCAGTTGCTGTTGATGCTCACGCAGAACATGCGGAACATTTAGAGCATGTTTTGGGACAATTACAAAACAAACCTTGGGCAGCTTTGTATGTGGCAGCTTTATTTTTTATGTTAATATCACTAGGGGTTTTAGCGTTTTACGCTATTCAACATGTTGCTCAAGCAGGATGGTCTCCAGTTTTATTTAGAGTAATGGAAGCTTTAACATCATACCTAGTTCCTGGCGCTATAATTGTTTATGTTTTATTGATTTTATCAGGTTTGCATTTTAACCATTTGTTTGTTTGGATGGATCCAGAAGTAGTGAAACATGATGAATTAATACAAGGAAAATCAGGTTATTTAAATGTTCCATTCTTTTTAATAAGAGCTGCCATATTTATGGGAGGTTGGATATTCTATCGTCAGTACACTCGTAAAAATGCTTTGGCACTTGATGAAACTAATGATGCTACTTATTTTAAGAAAAACTTCAAAGCATCAGCAGCATTTCTAGCATTTTTCTTGGTATCAGAGTCTATGATGTCATGGGATTGGATTATGTCTGTAGATCCTCATTGGTATAGTACCTTGTTTGGCTGGTATGTTTTTGCTAGTTTCTTTGTAACTGGAATAACAGTAATTGCGTTAACAACTTTGTATTTAAAATCTCAAGGATATTTAGAATATGTAAACACAAGCCATGTACATGATTTGGTTAAATTTATGTTTGGTATCTCTATATTTTGGACTTATTTATGGTTCTCTCAATTTATGTTGATGTGGTATGCCAATATTCCAGAAGAGGTTACTTATTTTAAAATGAGAATTGAGCATTATAATTTACCTTTCTTTGGAATGGTTGTGATGAACTTATTATTCCCACTTATCATTCTTATCAATACTGATTTCAAAAGAATTCCTTGGATTATTTCTATGGTTGGTATCGTAATTATATGTGGTCATTATTTAGATTTTCACAATATGATTTTCCCTGCAACAGTTGGTGACCAGTGGTTTATAGGGGTTTCAGAAATAAGTTCAATACTTTTCTTTGCTGGATTGTTTATATTTGTTGTATTTACAACACTTGCCAAAGCACCATTATTGCCAAAAGGTAATCCGCTTATCGAAGAAAGCAAACATTTTCATTATTAATATTTAAACACAAAACGGATGACAAGTTTGTTAGTTATACTAGTTTTAGTCTTATTATCAGTTGCTATTTGGCAAATGACTAAAGTTTTCGATTTAACGAAAGTTGGTAAAGAAGGAGATTCTCAAATTGCTACTAATAATGATAATAATGTGCAAGGGTATTTGATGTTTGGTTTTCTGATATTCCTATATACCTTCATAATTTATGGATTATTTAAATGGGGTCACTTAGCACTTAGCAATCCAGCTTCAGAACATGGAGCAGATTATGACAACCTAATGAATATTACATTTGGTGTGGTTTTTCTTGTTGTAGCAATTACACAAGCACTTTTGCATTACTTCGCATTTAAGTACAGAGGAGCAGAAGGAAAAAAAGCAATTTATTTTGCTGATAATGATAAATTAGAATTTATCTGGACAATTATCCCTGTATTTGTACTTTCTGGATTGATTCTTTACGGATTATATACTTGGACAAACATTATGTTTGTTGATGAAGATGAAGATGTTATGTATGTAGAGTTATATGCAAAACAATTTGCATGGGAAGCACGCTATTCTGGAAAAGATAATGTTTTAGGAAAAGCCAATGTACGTTTAATAGAAGGAGTAAACACAATGGGTGTCGATCTTGAGGATCCAAACGCTCAAGATGATATTGCTACTGCTGAATTGCATATTCCTAAAGGTAAAAAAGTAGTTTTCAAACTACGTTCACAAGATGTTCTACACTCGGCTTTTATGCCTCATTTTAGAGCACAAATGAACTGTGTTCCTGGAATGGTTACGCAATTTGCTTTCAAACCTATTTTGACTACAGACGAAATGAGAAAAAGTCAAAATATTATTGAAAAAGTTGAAAATATTAATAAAATTCGTGCTAAAAAAAGTATTGAATTAGTTGCCAGTGGCCAAACAGCTTTGGATCCTTATACTTTTGACTATCTTTTACTATGTAATAAAATATGTGGTGCTTCTCACTACAACATGCAAATGAAGATAGTAGTAGATACACCAGAAGAATATGCTGCATGGTTGAAAGACAAGGCAACAATTGCAAAAGCTGTTAATGATGAAAAATTAGCTAAAGTTGCTGCAAATACACCAGCTGTTACTCCTGCAGTAACTAAAAATATCGATTCAACAACTACTGTTGCCGTTGCAACTCCAGTTGAAGTAAAATAATATTACATTTATTAAATTTTAAAATAAAAAACTATGGCAGCAGCATCTCTTGACCACGATCACGCACATGATCACGATCACGAACACCACCATAAAGATACTTTTATAACTAAATATATTTTTAGTATAGATCATAAAATGATTGCTAAACAATACCTAATCACGGGTATTATTATGGGAATTATTGGGGTTACAATGTCATTGCTTTTTAGAATGCAAATAGCTTGGCCTGAGCAACCTTTTAGAATTTTTGATTTCCTTTTGGGAGAAAAATTAGCTCCAGGAGGGGTTATGCGTAATGATATTTACCTTGCATTGGTTACAATACACGGAACAATCATGGTATTCTTTGTCTTAACAGCGGGTCTTTCGGGTACTTTTAGTAATTTATTGATTCCACTTCAAATTGGAGCTAGGGATATGGCATCAGGATTTCTAAACATGATATCCTATTGGCTATTTTTCTTATCCTCGGTTGTAATGATATCTTCACTTTTTGTAGAGTCTGGTCCTGCATCAGCAGGGTGGACAATCTACCCGCCATTGAGTGCTTTGCCTCAAGCGATTCCAGGTTCTGGTACAGGTATGACTTTGTGGTTGGTTTCTATGGCTATATTTATTGCTTCTTCATTAATGGGATCATTAAATTATATTGTTACTGTAATTAATTTAAGAACAAAAGGCATGTCTATGACAAGATTGCCGCTTACAATTTGGGCTTTCTTTGTAACTGCCATAATTGGGGTTATTTCTTTTCCAGTATTATTATCTGCAGCTTTATTGCTTATAATGGATAGAAGTTTTGGAACATCATTTTTCTTATCTGATATCTTTATTTCAGGTGAAGTTTTGCATTATCAAGGAGGGTCTCCAGTATTGTTTGAGCATTTATTTTGGTTCTTAGGGCATCCAGAGGTTTATATTGTATTATTGCCTGCTTTGGGAATTACTTCAGAAATTATTGCAACAAATTCTCGCAAACCTATTTTTGGATACCGTGCCATGATAGCTTCTATTTTAGCTATTGCATTTTTATCTACAATTGTTTGGGGACACCATATGTTTGTTTCTGGAATGAATCCTTTCTTAGGTTCTGTATTTACATTTACAACATTATTAATTGCAATACCATCTGCGGTAAAGGCATTTAATTATATAACAACGCTTTGGAAAGGTAATTTGCAACTAAACCCTGCGATGTTATTCTCTATCGGATTAGTTTCTACATTCATTTCTGGTGGAATTACAGGAATTGTTTTAGGAGACAGTACTTTAGATATTAACGTTCACGATACGTATTTTGTTGTAGCTCACTTTCACTTAGTTATGGGGATTTCTGCATTGTACGGAATGTTTGCTGGTATTTATCACTGGTTTCCAAGAATGTTTGGTAGAATGTTGAATAAAAATTTAGGATATATCCATTTTTGGGTAACTGCAATTTGTGCTTATGGTGTTTTTTATCCAATGCACTTTATAGGAATGGCTGGTTTACCTCGTCGCTACTATACCAATTCTAATTTCCCTTTATTTGATGATTTGGCCGATGTCAATGTTGTTATTACTGTTTTTGCAATAATAGGTGCCGTTTTTCAATTGGTATTTTTGTGGAATTTCTTTACTAGTATTTTTTATGGAAAGAAAGCAGTACAAAATCCTTGGCGTTCTAATACATTAGAGTGGACTGCACCAGTAGAACACATACACGGAAACTGGCCTGGAGCACTTCCTGAAGTACACAGATGGCCTTACGATTATAGCAAACCTGGACACGATGATGATTTTGTGCCTCAAACGGTTCCAATGAAAGAAGGAGAAGAAGAACTTCACCATTCTTAAATGATATATAAAGTAGTAAAATGCCTTTCGAAAGAAAGGCATTTTAAGTTTAACTTATTTTTGTAACTTTATACAAATTAGAATCATGTCAAATTGTATTAGAATTCTCTTATTTCTTTTTTGTATAAATGCTTTTTCACAGGAAGAGTTGGATTTTTCCGCCGTTGATTCTTTATATCGTGAAGATCAGTTTTATTTTGGAATAACGTATAATGTTTTGAATGATAGACCGATTAATGTTTCTCAAAATTCATTTTCTACGGGTTTAAATTTTGGTTTTTTGAGAGATTTTCCAATTAATAAAAAGAGAACTTTTGCTATTGCACCCGGTTTGGGATTTTCTTATAATAACTATAAAGAGAATCTTCTTGTTGATAATCTTAACGGCACGATAAATTATAGTACAATTGTGCCAGGAACTACTTACGATAAAAACAAGTTAGCGTTATATTTTGTCGATTTGCCGATTGAATTTCGTTGGAGAACATCTACTTTCGAATCGCATAAATTTTGGAGAGTGTATACGGGGTTTAAGTTTAGTTACTTGTTGCTAAGCCAATCTCGCTATATCGATTCAGCGAAAAGTTATAAAATAGATAACAACGCTGATATTGCTAAATTTCACTACGGAGCGTATGTCTCGGTGGGCTATAATTCTTGGAATTTGTACACCTATTACGGATTGAATACTCTATTTAAAAGGGGCAATTTAAACGGATATTCTGTAGGATTAAGAACGCTGAATATTGGTTTGATGTTTTACATTTTATAACCAAAAAAAGAAGAGTAGCAGTTGCGGAAATAGCCCTATCAAATAGCCTAAAACTAATTCTTTTGTTGTGTGTGCCTTCATATACAATCTTGAAGACCCTACCAAACCGTTGCACAGAAGTAAGACGCTTATAAAAGTAATTGCGCGAACTTGAAAATGCAAGCAACATCCTATGCAAAATAGGGTTAATCCCGACATTCCTAACATGTGTAAACTTACTTTTTTGCTAAAAAAGACTAGGAATAAGGCAATGACACTGCTTATGTTACTTCCTAAAAAGAAGTAATACAATTCTGGAAGTTCATTTTTTGTTATGGATTTAAAAATGAGAATGAACAGCAAAAGTACGTGTAAAATAAGCGGAATTTTTCGCTGGGAAACTTTGGACACCATGAGAGAATCTATTTTTCCTAACATGATAAGTAAATAAAAACAGGCTAATGGGATAAAAACTGTCACTAAAAGCACCTGAATAACATACAAATATATGGTTTCGTAGATATAGTTGTTGTTGGTTGCAAAAAAGTAAAAAACGGTGGCAAACACCGATATAAAGAGTGGGTGGAAAAGATAGGAGAAAAATGGCAGGATTTTTTTCACAGTAATGAGCTTACATTTTCTTTCTCATTCTCGCTACAGGAATATCCAATTGTTCTCTGTATTTTGCAATGGTTCTTCGGGCGATAGGATAGCCTTTTTCTTTTAAGATTTCAGCCAATTGGTCGTCTGGTAACGGTTTGTTCTTGTCTTCTTCTGCGATAACAGTTTGCAGAATGTTTTTAATTTCGATGGTAGAAACTTCTTCCCCTTGATCATTAGTCATAGCTTCCGAGAAAAACTCTTTGATTAGTTTCGTACCATAAGGTGTGTCCACATATTTACTGTTAGCAACACGTGAAACAGTCGAGATATCCAACCCAATCATGTCGGCAATATCTTTAAGGATCATTGGTTTTAGGTTGGCTTCATCTCCGTCAAGAAAATATTCTTGTTGAAAATGCATAATGGCATTCATCGTAACGTACAATGTTTCCTGACGTTGTTTTATAGCATCGATAAACCATTTTGCAGAATCTAATTTTTGTTTAATAAACTGAACAGCATCTTTTTGTGCATTCGATTTGTCTTTAGAATCTTTGTAGGTTTTCATCATGTCTTGGTATTCTTTCGAAACATGAAGTTCAGGTGCATTTCTTCCGTTTAGAGTCAGTTCTAATTCGTCGTCAACAATTTTGATAGCGAAATCAGGTACAACGTGCTCCGTCATTTTGTTGCTCCCTGTATAAGCTCCTCCTGGTTTTGGATTTAAACGCTCAATTTCATCAATTGCATTTTTGAGTTGTTCTCTCGAAACTGAGAATTTCAATATCAATTTGTCATAATGCTTTTTCGTAAAAGCTTCAAACTGATCCTGAATTATGTTCATGGCTAAAGCAACAGATTCAGTAGGGGTTTTGTGTTTTAATTGTAACAACAAACATTCTTGCAAGTCTCTTGCTCCTACTCCAGATGGTTCGAGTTCATGAACAATGTGCAGTACTTTTTCGACGTTTTTTTCATCAGTATAAATACCTTGTGTGAACGCCATGTCATCAACAATATCTTGAATACTTCGTCTTATATAGCCCATATCATCGATACTTCCTACTAGAAATTCGGCAATATCGCGTTGTTCGTCAGTCAAAATAAAAGTATTTAACTGATTGATTAAATCTTGATGAAAGCTTACTGGTGCCGACAATGGTGATTCGCGATCTTCATCATCATCACTATAATTATTGGCTTGTGTTTTGTAATCGGGTGTTTCGTCGTTGCTTAAATATTCATCAATGTTGATGTCGCCAGAATCAATGTTGTCATTGTCGTCATAATCATCGTATTCGTCATTGTTGTCAAACTCATCTTTTTCGTAAATTTCCTCTTGGTCATCACCACCTTCCAACGCTGGATTTTCGTTCATTTCTTCTATTAAACGCGCTTCAAAGGCTTGCGTAGGCAACTGAATTAACTTCATCAACTGGATTTGTTGTGGAGATAATTTTTGAGATAATTTAAGGTTTAGAAACTGTTTTAACATTGTTTTAGTTGTTGTAGGTTATATGTTCTAGGGTGTAAGTTAGTTTTGAAAAACTTAGAACGTACAATCTAGAACTCATAACTTTTTATTAAAATTCCGCATTCATTGGTGTTCTAGGAAAAGGAATTACGTCGCGAATGTTGGTCATTCCAGTTACAAATAAAACCAATCGTTCAAAACCAAGTCCGAAACCTGAGTGAACTGCACTTCCGAATCTTCGAGTGTCTAAATACCACCATAATTCTTCTTCGTCGATTCCTAAGGCTTTCATTTTTTCGACAAGGACATCAAAACGCTCTTCTCTTTGTGAACCTCCTACGATTTCGCCAATTCCTGGGAAAAGGATATCCATCGCACGAACCGTTTTTCCATCTTCATTCAAACGCATGTAAAATGCTTTGATATTCGCTGGATAATCAAACAAAATCACTGGACATTTGAAGTGTTTTTCCACTAAATAACGTTCGTGTTCGCTTTGTAAATCGGCTCCCCATTCGTTAATAATATAATTGAATTTTTTCTTTTTATTAGGAGCGCAATCTCTCAAAATATCAATTGCTTCTGTGTAAGAAACGCGTTTGAAATTGTTTTCTAAAACGAAATTTAGTTTTTCTAACAAGCTCATTTCGCTACGTTCGGCTTGTGGTTTCGATTTTTCTTCTTCGGTCAAACGACTTTCTAAGAATTTTAAATCGTCTGCACATTTATCCATCGTGTATTTAATTACATACTGAATAAAATCTTCTGCCAAGTCCATATTGTCATTCAAATCATTGAACGCTACTTCGGGTTCAATCATCCAGAATTCAGCCAAATGGCGAGAAGTATTGGAGTTTTCGGCTCTAAATGTTGGTCCAAAAGTATATATCTGACCCAAAGCCATTGCAAAAGTTTCGCCTTCTAACTGTCCTGAAACCGTTAGATTAGTTTCTTTTCCGAAGAAATCTTTTTTATAATCTACTTTCCCTTCTTCAGTTCTTGGTGTGTTATCAAATGGTAAAGCGGTTACTTTAAACATTTCTCCAGCACCTTCGGCATCGGAACCTGTAATAATGGGCGTGTTCACATACACAAATCCCTTTTCTTGAAAATACGTATGAACGGCATGAGCCAATACAGAACGAACTCTCATAATGGCGCCAAAAGCATTGGTTCTAACTCTTAAGTGTGCGTTTTCACGCAAGAATTCTAACGAATGTTTCTTAGGCTGCATCGGGAATTTTTCGGCATCAGAATCACCTAAAATTTCTAATTTCTGAACTTGTATTTCATATTTTTGTCCAGCACCTTGACTTTCAACAAGATTTCCAGTTACAGAAACTGCTGCTCCAGTGGTAATTCTTTTTAAAGTTTCTTCGGGCGTGTTTTCAAAATCGACTACACATTGAATATTATTGATAGTCGAACCATCGTTCAACGCTATAAATTGATTGTTTCTAAAAGTTCTTACCCAACCTTTTGCATTTACTTCGTGAAGTGTTTTGGTACTATTTAGTAAGTCTTTAACTCTTGTATGTTTCATTGTACTTTGATAATTGTAATATATAGTTGCAAATATAATTGATTTTTGTTTTTTTTAGCCCCGATAGTAATGGAAATCCTTTTGCTTTTTTCTTTAAAAAGGAAAAGATTGGAATGGATAGCGGGAAATAGCTCCTATTTTTTATTTTCCATTGCATCAATTTCAGCGTCAGTAGGCTCTAAAATATCAATAGTAGGTTTGATAAATTCTTGTTCGTTCGATAGCGTTTTGTTTAACGATAACACCAGCGCAGGAAGCAACACTAAATTAGACAACATTCCGAAGAATAGCGTGATAGCTACTAATCCTCCAAGGGCTACGGTTCCTCCAAAACTGGACAACATGAACACCGAAAATCCGAAAAACAATACTATTGATGTGTAAAACATACTAATTCCGGCATCGTTAAAAGTAGCAAAAACGGATTTTTTTATTTTCCAATCGTTTCGAGCTAATTCCAATCGGTACTGCGCTAGGAAACGCAACGTATCATCAACCGAAAGTCCGTACGCGATTCCAAAAACGAGTATGGTTGACGGTTTGAGCGGAATTCCTAAAAATCCCATTAATCCTGCTGTGAGCAGTAAGGGTAATAAATTAGGGATTAGGGATACAATTACCATTTTGAAAGAGCGAAACATGATTAGAACCAATGACGAAGTAATGACAAAGGCAAAAGCCAATGAGGACAATAAATTGTCTAATAAATATTGCGTTCCTTTTTGAAAAACAGATGCTTTTCCTGTAATGATGACATTGTATTGTGGCGAAGGAAATAATTTATCGGCTTTGGTTCTTATTTGAGCTTCGATAGCATTCATTTTCTCGCCATTTTCATCTTTAATAAAAGTGGTAATTCGAGCAAATTGTCCTGTAGAATCCACATAGCTTTTCATCACGTTTTCTTTCGAATTTTGCATGGTGTTTTTAGCATACGAAAGTATGAAGGCTTGTTCTTGCGATGTGGGCAATTCGTAATATTCCGGGTTTCCATTATAATACGCTTGTTTGGAGTATTTGACTAAATTGACAATGGAAAGCGGTTTTGCTAGTTCTGGAATTTCCTGAATAGTTTTTTCGAGTTCTTCCATTCGCTTGAGCATCGATAGTTTCATGACCCCTTTTTTTCGTTTGGTATCAATCATGATTTCTAGTGGCATGACACCATCAAACTCTTTTTCAAAGAAGCGTATGTCATCAAAAAAAGCTGTTTTCTTCGGCATGTCTTCAATGATGCTTCCTGAAATTCGGATCTCATAAATTCCTATAATCCCAAAAATAAGAAGTATAATAGACGTAATATATACCCCGATTCGGTTGTCTTTAACCGTTCGCAAAATCCAATCCATAAAAGAAGTTAGATACTCACGTTCTAAATGACCTAAATGCCTAGGTATTGGAGAGGGGGTATAACTAAAAAAGATAGGGATTATGATTAAACATAATAAATAGAGTGCAATAATGTTAATAGAGGTTACCACGCCAAATTCTGTTAATAGCACATTATTAGTAGCAATAAATGTAGCAAAACCTAGTGCTGTGGTTAGGTTTGTCATGAGTGTTGCCGTTCCTGTTTTGGTAATAACACGTTGTAAAGCTTTCCCTTTGTTGGCATGTATTTGGTATTCTTGGTGGTATTTGTTAATTAGAAAAATACAGTTCGGAATTCCAATAACAATCACTAATGTCGGGACAAGTGCCGTGAGTACGGTGATTTCGTAGCCTAATAAACCCAACAATCCAAAAGACCACATGACGCCAATAATAACGATTAGTAACGATATTAAAGTTGCTCTAAACGATCTGAAAAAGAAAAAGAAAATGAGCCCTGTAATCAATAAAGCAGCACCAATAAACAAGCCAATTTCGTCTAGAATTGTTTTGGCATTTAAGGTTCTAATATAGGGCATTCCTGACGTTCGGAGATCGACACCTGTTTGGGTTTCAAATTTTTCTATTTCTGGAATTAATTTGTATAGAATAAAATCTTTTCTTGCTTTTGTGTTGATTATTTTTTTGTCTAAATAAATAGCCGAACGGATAGTACCTGATTTTTTGTTAAATAGCAATCCTTCATAAAAGGGTAATTTATTTAATAATTCCGATTTTACTTGAGCTAAATAATGCGCTTCTTGAGTTTTTTTGGGATTAATTAAGGGTTTTAATTCAAACTTTCCGAGCGAATCGTTTTTAACTAATGTCTTTAAATTATGGATTGAAATGACTAAATCAACTTCTTGATGCGATTGAATGGTGGTCATTAAACTTTCCCATGCTTGATATATTTTTGGGGTAAATAGTTTTGGGTCTTTTGTAGCAATTACAACAAGATTACCTTCCTCTCCAAAGTTTTTTAAGAAAGATCTGTAATCTACATTTATCTGATCGTCAAATGGAATTAGGTTGGCTTCAGTTTGTGTAAATTTGATGTTTTTCCATTGCATGGCAAATAGAATCGTAATAATCACAATTCCAGATAAAAAAACAACTCTATTTCTAAGGATAATTCGGGCAATAAATTCCCAAAATCCAATACTTAACATCTTTTTCATATAGCCATAAAACGGAATGCAAAGGTAACTAAAACCTATAAAAATTAGCTAAACAAACCAAAACTTTTAATGCGATTGTTTTTATACTATTAATTTTAGATGATTAATTAATTTAATGCTTTTATTTGTAAGCGAATTTTGTCATCTTTGTGCAATATATAGCTGATAATCTCTTGATTTTTTTATGAAAAACTTAAAAAATGCATTGTTTTATTTTACGGTAACGGGTGTTTTTACAGCTTTAATATATTGGGTTGTTGGACAGGGAAAAAGCCTAGAAATAGGGAGAAGGATTATAGCACCTTCTTCAAAAAACACCCAATGGAATCAATTTTTAGAGTCGCTCATTCATAATTTGCATCATCCATTAGCTATTTTGTTAGGACAAATAATTACGATTATTGTTGTGGCTCGTTTTTTTGGTTGGATTTTCAAAAAAATAGGGCAACCTTCTGTTATTGGTGAAATTATTGCAGGAATTTTTCTAGGGCCGTCGGTTGTAGGAATGTATTTTCCTGAATTTTCATTGGCCTTATTTCCAGTAGAATCTCTTGGAAATCTTCAATTTTTAAGTCAAATAGGATTAATTCTTTTCATGTTTGTTATTGGAATGGAATTAGATTTAAAAGTTTTAAAAAACAAAGCCAATGAGGCAGTAGTTATAAGTCATGCCAGCATCATTATCCCATTTGCATTAGGAATTTCGTTGGCTTATTTTATTTACTATAAGTTTGCCCCACAGGGTGTCGAATTTCTTTCTTTTAGTTTGTTTATGGGAATTGCGATGAGTATTACGGCTTTTCCTGTTTTGGCGCGGATTGTACAAGAAAGAGGAATTCATAAAACAAAATTAGGCAGTATCGTAATTACTTGTGCCGCAGCTGATGATATTACCGCTTGGTGCTTGCTTGCAGCGGTTATTGCGATTGTAAAAGCAGGAACAGTTGAGAGTTCTCTGTATGTTATTGGGTTAGCCATTTTGTATGTTTTATTGATGTTATTTATCGTAAAACCCTTTTTTAAGAGAGTAGGCGATTTGTATTCGAACAGCGAAAATTTAAGTAAACCTGTAGTCGCTATTTTTTTTCTAACACTTATAATTTCATCTTATTTAACAGAAGTAATCGGGATTCACGCCTTGTTTGGTGCTTTTATGACAGGTGTTATTATGCCCGATGTATCTAAATTTAGAAACATTTTTATCGAAAAAGTTGAAGATGTAGCATTGATATTATTGCTCCCTTTATTTTTTGTTTTTACAGGTTTGCGCACACAAATAGGATTGATTAACGATCCCTATTTATGGAAAGTAACAGGTTTTATTATCTTGGTAGCAGTTGTCGGAAAATTTGTAGGGAGTGCGCTCGCTGCTAGATTTGTAGGGCAAAATTGGAAAGACAGTTTAACCATTGGAGCCTTAATGAACACCCGTGGTTTGATGGAACTTGTGGTGTTAAACATTGGCTATGATTTAGGGGTTTTAACTTCTGAAATTTTCACCATGATGGTTATTATGGCATTAGTTACCACATTTATGACAGGGCCTGCACTGGATTTGATAAACTATGTTTTTAAATCTAAAAATTCCGTAGTAGCCGAAGAAGAGAGTGATACCAATAAATATAAAATTCTCATTTCTTTTGGTAATTATGAAAAAGGAAAATCATTACTAAAATTAGCCAATAGTTTAATCAAAAAACAAAAAGAAACCTCAAGTATCACAGCGATGCATTTGTCTGTGAGTGATGAAGTGCATGGCTTTAATATAGAAGAGTATGAGAAAGAAACTTTTGTTCCAATTTTGGAAGAATCTAAAGTATTAAATCAAGAAATAAGCACCATATTTAAAGCAACAACCGATATTGAGACGGATATTGCTGAAATTGCCAATCAAGGCGATTATGACTTACTTTTAGTAGGTTTAGGAAAATCTATATTTGAAGGGACATTGCTAGGAAAAGTATTAGGTTTTACAACCAGAATTATAAACCCAGACCGATTAATCGATAAAATTACAGGGAAAGAAGGGCTATTTGCAAACTCTATTTTTGATGAAAGAACCCGTCAAATTATTGCTAAAAACAAAATGCCATTAGGAATTCTTGTAGATAACGAATTGAATTATACCGATAAAATTTTCGTTCCCTTTTTTGGTACAGAGGATGCTTTTTTGGTCGATTACATTCAAAAATTTGTCTATAATAGTAATTCAAAAATTAAAATAATTGATGTAAACAATCAGATTAAGAATAATTTTTTTATAAAAAACGCCATAGAAACTTTAGAAAGAAATCATCCGGATAATATTACTTTAGTGTCTGATTATCAAATTCTGAAAGCCTTTTTAATCAAGCAAGACCTTATGATGATTAGTTTAGAGAGTTGGAAAAAACTAGTAGATTCTCAAAGTGTTTGGCTGAGTAATTTGCCTTCGGTATTAATTATTAAACCTTAATTTTAAAGACTTAAGTCTATTTTTAGGCTCAATTTTATAGCAATATTATCTTCAAAATTAGGCAATTGGTTTGGACCATATCTGTAAAAAGCAACAAAGCCTAAACCTCTGTATATTTGATTTAATTCGAAACCAGATTCTAGATATCCTTTTTCAAGGGTTTTAAAATTTATGCCTGCGTGTTTTTCTACGTGCTCTAACGTTCCCAAACCATATTTTGTAACAAGCGAAAAAACAGGTTTTATCCTTTTGCTAATTTCAAATTTAGGAAACTGATGTTCTAACTGAAAAAATGTATATTTATCTGAAAAAAATTCGTTGTAAAACATGGTTTCAAAACTATCAGTTCCAGCAAAGGTAATGCGTTGTATAATAATTTTGTCTTTAGTTATATTATTTGGCGAATGGTTGTAAAGATGCGTTATGGGAATAGCCCCAAAAGCATAGCCGCCTTCCATAATAAAGAGCGTTTTGTGGTTGGAATTAAACTTTTTTTGGTAATCAAAGCGAAAATCAAATTTTCCAAAATTGAAGGTATTGTGCCATAATTTAGGAATTGTTTTCGAAAATTGGAACGTAAACCGAGGGTACTTTTTTTCGACTTCAATTTTTTTATTAGGCGTTTGCATATACTGGCTAAACGGATTCCATTGTAAGGAAACGGTGAGCAGAGATGTTTTGAAATTAGTATATAAATTGTTGTTATGTATAAATTGATAGTCAAACCTAGGAATGATATCACTTTGTGATATTTGCCAAATACTTTCTGTTTTTGGAATTATTTTAGTTTCTATAAATCCTCGCCAAGTAACGTGATTATAAAAAGTGCTAATATTAAACGGTCTTGGGTCGTAAATTTTGAAGCTCCGTTTGTCAATCTCAAACGAAGTGCTTGCAATTTCGCTTACATCATCTTTGTAGGAAAAGCCAATCCAAGTTTCGGTTTGGTTATTTAACCTAAAAGAATTTGAAATCAAACCTTTGAAAAATCCGTCTTTTGTGCCGTAAACATAATAGCCTTCTAATTTGTAGTTTTTAGACAGTTTTTCGTTCGTAACACCACCTAATCCAAGCCTGAATCCTTCGTAATTATTGTAGCTGAAAAGGTAGCGTAAGTCAAAATCAAAAAAGCCAATAGGGTAGTAGCCTTTTAATACTTTTCGACCTATTTTAATTTTAGTTTCGTATTTTCTTTTTTGAATCAAACTGTCTAGCGAAAAGTAGGTTGGATTGCTTCTTACATCAGTAGAATCATTAAAATAGGTGTACCATAAAGCCTCTTTTTTGGCAATAGCATTCTCGGTAATAGTTATGGCAATATCTCGGTGCTTGAGTTTTTCGATTTTGTTAAATACAGGCGCAAAATAAGTTGTGCTCGATTTAGCTTCAACAAAATCTGAAGCATATTTTTTGTTCTCTGGGTTTAGTTTTGGGTCATTTCCTTCAAAAATAATGGTTTCTCCTAGAATTTTGATAGGCGCTTTATTAGTGCCTTTTTTTATCGAAAGGGTACTTTTTGCCGGAAACCAGTTATTTAATTCGGCATTAAACTCAAAATCAAGAGTCGATTTTATCTGAAGTAATCCCGCTATTTTTAGTTGCGATTTTGCAATACTAAACTTTTCAGCATCAATATATAAAAGGCCACTAAGTTTGTTTGATTTATTTTTGTCTTTTGATTCAAATGAAATTTTGTAGATTTTTCTATTTTCTAAAAAAAGAGTTTCTAAGTAAGTGTACTTGTATTGTCTGGTGCCTTTGCTGGTAATAGGACTGGTGTACTCTTTTTCTACTAATGAATAGTTGTTGTCATACACTGAAAAAGGTTGTAATTGTAATGCAAAATACTCAAATATAGGCTCTTTGAATCCAGCCATTTTGGTAGCTAAAATTCGTTCTTTGTGAATGTTGTTGAGTACGTGAAATTTGGATATTTTTTCTGTTTGATATAAGTGTTGTTTGGCTATAATTCTTTTGAAATTGTAATCCGATGAATCTATTTTTGAGAAAACTTTTTTATTTCTTTTTAGGGTAAAAATCGAATCTATTCTTCCGTCTATTAATTTTGGATCGGCAGTTATGATAAGTTTGTTGTAAGCTGTAAATTCGTAGTTGGTAGGATAGTTTACTGTTTTGTGTACAATTACTTTCTTAATGATGCTGTCGGCATCAATCAAGTTTTCTTGTCCTATTGCTTTAAAATGGGCAAAGAAGAGTAGTGTAATAAAAATATAAGAAAACTGTTTTTTCAAAAAAATAGGTTTTGCAATCGATTTTTCAATCTAAAATACAAATATAGCGTTATTAAATAAAAAAATCCAACTTGTTTAAAATTACAAGTTGGATTTTAATTTCACTTGGATTGTCTTCTTAGATAATTTTCTTTACTCTTTTAGAACGATCGGCTATATAAGAAACCAACCATGCAATTTGGCCTTCTTTTGCGAAATATAATTTTTTGTCGTTGATGTTGGGTATTGCTTCTAAACAAACTTGTAGCAAATTACTGGCCGAAATAAGGTGTTTTTGCGAATATGTTTTTAGCACTGCTTCAGCATTTTTATCTGTTTTAGCTAATTCTTCAAATTTTACAAAATTGTTTTTTAAAATGGCATCGTAGTAAATAACATCTTCTAGCTTAAATTCGTTGAATGTTGCTTTTGCAATTCCGTTCGACAAGGTATAAAAAGCCCAAACAGCTCCACCAGACATATATACTTTTTCTTTTTCAAGTGCTGCTGGACTGGTGGCGTACATTGCTTTTATTTGCGTTCTTAATTGTGGCAAGAATGCAAATGCTTTTTCAGAATAGTCCCCTATAGTTTCTTTTCTGGTTTTTTTAATGACAGCCTCTGTTAGTGTAACCGTGCCGTAGTTTAGTGTTAGTGGAAAAAAGACGAAACTATCGTTGTTTTTCACATCCACATAGCCTCCTTTTGTGTTTCCTCCACCTATATCCAAAACCATAGAAACAGGATAATCTACTGGTGGAACGCATCCTTTTAGTAACATTCTTGCCTCCGTTTGGGCATCTATAAATTCTAAATCTTTTTTCGTTACGGTTTTGATTTTGGCAATTAATTCTTGCGTGTTTTTTGCCATGCCCACTCCTGAGGAGCCTACAATAAAAACATTTTCGTCAGGAACTTTAAATTCTTGTTTTATTTTTGTGTAATTAGCCAGTACAATAGTAGCAGCTTTTTCGATATCTTCCGTGGCTAAATTACCGTCTATCGATATTCCTTTTGATATTCCAGCGTTTTCAACCCAATATGATATAATCTTATAATCTCCTTTTTTGATGTTATCGACATTTAGAACAGACATTTTGATTCCTTTTCCTCCAATTTCGATTCCTCCAAATAGTTGTGCATTAGTAGTGAAATTAACTAATAGTAACACAAAAATCGTGATGTAGTTTGTAATAATAGTTTTTATCATTCTGTTTTGTTGTTTTTTACGTATAATCATGAATCATGCCAAAAAATAGTTTTAGCATCCTTCTCCATCACTTGTAGTAAAAATACTAAATTTTATTCTAATGTAAGAGTAGTTTTTAAAACTAATTTGGATTTATCAAAAACATTGACATAAAAAGCCCCTTTTTCTAAGTTACTTACTGGTATTTCAGCTTCTGCATTGATGGTTTTATTTTCGTATTGAAGCTTGAAAGTAGTAGAGTAATTTAATGTTCCACTGGCAAAATTTTGAATTCCTTTGTTTGCTCCAATTACGTTATTTTTACCATCAATAATTTGAATATAAAACTCTTTGGTTGCTGGTTTTGCCAAATCATTTTCGGCAATGGTAAAGTTAATTTTCAGCATATCAATTCTGCTAGCTTTGTTGGTCTCGATTTGTTTTCCTGAATCTTTTATTTTATAGGAACTAGTTTTCAAATTATAAAAATACAATTTTGACGCATCATTCACTTTTTTTGATAACGTTTTGTTTGAAACCACTAGGGTGTCGTTTTTTGTTCGCTCGTTGCTTAAAATAACATTGGTGCTGTCTATTCTTTTTTTGTAAATCGCAATCTCGTTCAGCAATACTTTTATCCTGTCGTCAACATTAGTGGCACTTTGCTTATACACCACGATAGTTTTTTCGGTTACTTTTTGTGTTTTTAAATCGAGGATTAGTTTTTTTACTTTTTCTTGCTCTAATGACAATTTTTTTGATAAGGATTTGTTTGTAGTCATCATTTGATCAAGAAATAATTTTGATTTTTCTAAATCTTTCAAGATGTTAGATTTTTCTTCTCTCAGCGAGATAATCATATTTTTTGATCTATCCGAAACTTTATAAATATAAAAAAGGCTGCCAATCATTGTAAAGGCTAGCATTAGAATTACGATTTTTAAACTCTTACTACCACTTTTGTTGTGTTCTGGCTTAATTTTTTCTGACATAATTTAGGGACTTTTTGTTGCGTATTTTGAATTAAAATTTGACTATTGCAGATTTTTAGCCATAGTTTCAAATTTAATGTTTTTATCTAATTTGTAATATAATGAAATGCCTATTAATCCAATGACACCCATGAGTAGCCAGTTTGAAAAATAACTAAAATTTTCTATGATACTAAAGCCAATTTTAGGACTTAGTATTTGTGCAGCACTAAAACTCATAGCATAAAAAGCCATGTATTTTCCTTCTTGCCCATTGATCGCTCTATTGAATGCAAAAGTATTTGAAAAGGAAAATAGCAAAATTTGACCTAATGTTATGGCAAAAATGCTTATAACTAATACAATTACAGATTTTGAAATCATTAAAAAGAAGAATCCAGAGGTCATAAAAACGGAACCTAGTAATATAATTTTAGTAGATGCCATTTTTGTTCGTTCTAAAAAACCGATTAATGGCATTTCAAAAAGAAAGATGAGCAAACCGTTTAGCGCTAATAGCATACCAATTTCTAATTCAGTAAGTTTTAATTTGTCCGAGTTGTATAACGGTATGGTGGTAAATAACTGAAAAAATAAAAACGCGGTTAGAAAACTGGCAAACAAAAAGATAATATAATTTTTATCTGGTTTTGTGTTTGTTAATAGGTTGTTTTTTTGCTGAATTATTCTTCGTGCTTGATAAATTTTACTCTCATCAATAAGTAGCATAAAAATGGAAATGGCAAGAATACACGTGAGTCCATCTATCCAAAAGAGCATGTCATAATTATCTTTTTGGATCACTAATCCTGCAATAATAGGGCCGGAAACAATACCTAAGTTAACGGCTAATCGCACTAATGTTAGCGCTCTTGTTCTGTTATTACTATCTGTAAAATGGGATACTGCAACGTACATTGCAGGCTTATACATGTCAGCAATGGCGGTTACTATAAATAGCCCAATGCATATTTCTATAAAATCATACAAAAACATTAATGAAATGATACCGAAACCGGTTAAAAAAAGACTCGATAGCATCACGGTATAAAAACCGATTCGATCGGTAAGTTTTCCTCCTAGCCAAGTTCCAAACAAAGCACCAATTCCGATGCATACTAGCATCCAACCTATTTCAGTAAGACTAAAAAAGAAATTTTCGTGCAAATATTTAGTCAGAAACAACATGACCATTGCTCCAGCACGATTGATGTAGGTTATTAGCGTTAAAACCCAGACTTCTCTTGAAAATCCTCTAAAGTTATCAAAATAGGTATTCAAATAACTTTTCATTTTTTTCTATTTTTAAAGCAATAAAGTGATTTTTAGAACACACTTTACCGACAAGTTTATTTTTTAGTAGCCTTTTTTTTAAATGAAAGTCGGCGTTTGTAATTTTATGCTATATTCTATAATTTTTAAATTATAAATCATTTCGACAAAAGGGGCTCTTTTATCGAAATGACTTTTTTTTATTTTCTAAAAAGCTTCCACTTTTTTTAAAAATTAGTATATTTTTTTAACTCTTTTAGATCGGTCAGCAACATAAGAAACTAGCCAAGCAATTTGACCTTCTTTAGCAAAGTATAATTTTTTTTCACTAATGTTAGGAATTGCTTCAGGGGCCACCATTAGAATGTTGCTAGAAGCAATAAGGTGCTTTTGAGAGTATGTTTTTAGCACTCTTTCTGCATCTTTATTGGTTTGGGCTAAGGTTTCGTAACTTTGGAAATTGTTTTTTAGAACCGCATCGTAGTACAATACATCTTCTAGTTTAAATTCGTTGAATGTTTCTTTAGCGCCACGACCATTGTAAAGGGTGTAAAATGCCCAAACGGCTCCACCAGACATATAGACTTTTTCTTTTTCTAAAGCCACAGGACTTGCACCATACATGCCATTTATTCCGTCTCTTAGAACAGGTAAGAAACCAAACAATTTTTCATTAAATTCCGATAAGTCTTGTTTTCTTACTTTTTTGTTTACGGCTTCGGTTAGGGTAATGGTTCCATAGCTAAGTGTTAAAGGGAAAAACACAAGATTGTCATCATTTTTTACATCTACATAGCCTCCTTTTGTGTTTCCTCCACCTATGTCCAAAACCATTGAATTCGCATAATCCACAGGAGGCACACAGCCTTTCAGAAGCATTCTTCCTTCTGTTTTAGAATCTATAAATTCGATATCTTTGTTTACCGCTGCTTTAAGCATTGTAGTAAGCACGGACGTGTTTTTTGCCATAGCCACACCCGACGAACCTACTAAAAAGATATTTTCCACAGGTACTTTAAATTCGTCTTGTATTTTCTTGTAATTGGATGTTACAACCGCTACAGCCCTGTCCATATCTTCTTCCGATAAATTGCCGTCAATCGATATCCCTCTTGCAATACCTACATTGTCAGACCAATAAGATTTTACGGTAAAATTCCCTTTTTTAATATTTGTAACCTCTAAAATTGACATTTTTATACCTTTACCACCTATTTCTATACCAGCAAATGTACCAGAATCTTGGGCAAATATCGAGTTTTGAGTAAATACAAATAAGAAAGCAAATGCAAATAATAGTTTTTTAATATTCATTGTAATGTAATTTTAAGTGATAAAATTTTGATTAATACAATAAGCATAATCAAATACGATACCAAATATATAAAAATAAAATAAAATAAATTCTTTTAATGATTTTAAATATAAAAAAAATCAGCTAGAAGCTGATTTTTAATAAATTTTGATTGAAAATAGTTAAACCTTCATTATCTCCGCTTCTTTAACCACTAATAGTTCGTCAATTTTTCGGATATAAGTATCGGTTAGTTTCTGAACACTTTCTTCAGCGCTTTTGCAAACATCTTCAGAAGTACCTTCTTTTTCTAGTTTTTTAATATCAGAATTAGCGTCTTTACGGACGTTGCGAACGCCAATTTTAGCGTCTTCGGCTTCGGCTTTCGCTTGTTTAGCAAGATCACGTCTTCTTTCTTCGGTTAATGGCGGAACACTAATAATGATAACATCGCCATTATTCATTGGGTTGAAACCTATGTTGGCAATCATAATTGCTTTTTCAATGGGTTGCAACATGTTTTTCTCAAAAGGCTGTAACGTGATGGTTCTCGCATCGGGCACACTAATTTTTGCTATTTGCGAAAGCGGTGTTGCCGAACCATAATAATCTACAAAAACACTTCCCAGCATGGCTGGAGAGGCTTTTCCGGCACGAATGTTTAAAAATTCTTTTTCTAAATGGGCAATAGAACCTTCCATAGATTCTTTTGTACTATCGAGAATAAAATCAATTTCTTCAGTCATTTTTTTTTCAGATTGTTAGATTGTTAGATTGTTAGATTGTTAGATTTTTCGAAAAATCGAATGGTCTAATATTCTAATTATCTCTATTATATATTTACTATTGTTCCTATGTTATCGCCCTTGCAAATTTTGAGTAAATTTCCTTCTTTGTTCATGTCAAAAACAATGATGGGCAGTTTGTTTTCTTGGCTTAAGGTAAATGCGGTGGTATCCATTACATTCAGCCCTTTTTTGAGCACGTCTTCAAACGAAATGTAATCAAATTTTACAGCGTCTTTGTTTTTTTCTGGGTCTTCGTTGTAAATTCCATCAACGCGTGTTCCTTTCAAAATTACATCTGCATCAATTTCTACACCTCGTAAAACCGCTGCTGTGTCGGTTGTGAAATAAGGATTTCCTGTTCCTGCTCCAAAAATAACAATTCTGTTTTTTTCTAAGTGCCTTACCGCTCTTCTTTTTATATACGGTTCGGCTATGGCTTCGATTTTTAAAGCAGTTTGCAAACGAGTAAGCATTCCTTTTTCTTCAAGAGCGCCTTGTAGTGCCATGCCGTTTATAACGGTAGCAAGCATTCCCATATAATCACCTTGCACTCTGTCCATGCCATTGCTAGCGCCTGCAACGCCTCTAAAAATGTTTCCACCTCCAATTACAATAGCAATTTCTACCCCTAGTTCGTGAATTTGTTTTATTTCTTCAGCATATTCAGCCAAACGTTTTGGGTCTATTCCGTATTG
>CAXYWC010000031.1:0-28763 GCA_964292845.1 uncultured Flavobacterium sp.
CCCATGCAAAAAAGCGGTCAATTAAATTTTATAAAAGCACCAAATTCTGATTTTGGCTTCTCGGAAGAATTGAATTTTGGCATTTTTTATGTCGATGGACATACCGAAAAAATGATGATTCCGCACATTCAATACCAAGATAAAACAATTGCTTTCTGTGCTGATTTAATTCCAACAGCAGGACATCTTCCGTTGCCGTATGTTATGGGATATGACACAAGACCATTACTTACCATGCCCGAAAAATCAAAATTTCTAACTTCGGCAGCCCAAAATAAGTATTATTTATTTCTAGAACACGATGCGCATAACGAAATCATTACTGTCGAACAAACCGAGAAAGGAATTCGACTTAAGGAAGTGTTCTCATGTCAAGAAATACTAACATAATGTTAAATAAACACAAAGTAAAACCAATAATTCAGACTTTTATACCATCATACATTCAAAATAATAAACATGAAACTATTTAAAGCAATTTTTATTTCGGGAGTTGTCGCTTTTACATTAGCTAGTTGTAACGCTCAAAAAGGAATGGTAGGAACAAATCCTGCTAATATCGATAAAACACCGTTAAAAACAACGCCGCTTCCTGAAGCGAACTTAAAACGCTGGAGTCACCTAGATTTAGCAAAAGATACTGTTCCAGGAATGAGTGTAGATAAAGCTTATGCCGAATTATTGAAAGGAAAAAAAGCTTCAAAAATTATTGTTGCCGTGGTCGATTCAGGAATAGACATTGATCATGAAGATTTAAAAGGACAAATATGGACAAATCCTAAAGAAATTGCAGGCAACAAGAAAGACGATGATAACAACGGTTTTGTAGACGACATACACGGTTGGAACTTTTTAGGCGACGCCGACAACGAGCAATTAGAAATGACTCGTGTGGTAAAAAAAGGAGATGACGGATCGGAACAGTATAAAAATGCCTTTGCCGAACTCGAAAAAAACAAAGGAGAGCTAATGCCTCAAAAACAACAAGTGGATATGCTAATTACGGCTGACAAAGCAGTACGAGCGTATTTGAAAAAAGATAATTTTACTTTGGAAGATGTAAAAGCAATGCAAACTACCGACCAAACCATGAGTCAGTACAAAGCTATGTTTACGCAAATATTAGCAGGAACTCCAAAAACCGAATTTGATGCTCAAATAGTAGAATACAAAGAGTATGTTTACGATCAGCTAAACTATAATCTAAATACCGAATTTGACGGACGCAAAATAGTAGGCGACAATCCAAATGACATTACGAACAAAACATACGGAAACAATAACGTTATTGGTCCAAAAAAAGAAGGCGCAAAACACGGAACGCATGTAGCAGGAATCATTGCACAAATTCGTGATAACAAAAAAGGAGGCGACGGAATAGCGTCTAACAATGTACAAATAATGGCCGTTCGTGCCGTTCCAAATGGAGACGAATACGATAAAGATATTGCCCTAGCGATTCGTTATGCTACAGATAACGGAGCAAAAGTAATTAACGGAAGTTTCGGAAAAAGCTATTCTCCAAACAGACAGTGGGTTTACGATGCTATTAAATATGCTGCTTCTAAAGATGTTTTATTTGTACATGCCGCCGGAAACGATGCCAAAGATATCGATACTGCACCTAATTTCCCTAACGATGCTGATGGTACAAACCCAGAATATTCGGACAATGTAATTACAATAGGAGCTTTGAACTATGAATATGGAGTGTCGCTTATGGCTAATTTTTCAAACTACGGCAAAGAAAATGTAGATATTTTTGCGCCAGGAGTAAAAATTTATGCCACAACACCTAAAAACACCTATGAATATCTAGCTGGAACTTCTATGGCATCACCTAATGTGGCTGGAGTTGCAGCCTTAATTCGGGCTTACTATCCAAGTTTAACCGCATCGCAGGTAAAACACATCATTATGGATTCTGGAACAGCATTAACAAACCCAATCACTTTGGCGGGTACCGATGGAACTCAAACCAATTTAGCCTCTATTTCTAAAACAGGAAAAATTGTAAACGCTTACCAAGCGTTACTTTTGGCCGAAAAAATGGCTACAAAAAAATAGTTTAACACAACGTAACACTAAAAACATATTTCGCAAAATCGCACAGCAATTTACACCCCAAATCTGTGCTTATTGTGAAATATGTTTTTTAAATTATTTAGAATGAAAAAAATATTCCTACTTACTTTGCTTAGTTTCGTTTCTGTTTTCTCCCAAAAAAATCCAAATCCGGGCTATTGGCAACAACACGTTGATTATAAAATGGACGTTTCGATGGATGTAAAAACCTATCAATACAAAGGAAAACAAACATTGGTTTACACAAATAACTCTCCAGACACTTTATATCACGTCTATTACCATTTATTCAACAATGCTTTTCAACCTAATAGTTGCATGGATGCTCGACTAAAATCGATAAAAGATCCAGACGGTAGAATGGTAGCTAAAACAAAAGTCGGGGCTAAAGAAGCTAGAGAAAGTAGAATTTCGCCCTTACAACTTAATGAAATTGGATATTTAAAAATTTCCAACTTACAACAAGACGGGATTTTACTTACAAACAAAGTGGTAAGTACCATTCTTGAAGTCGATTTAGCCAAACCAATACTACCCAACGCATCAACCACCTTTACATTAGATTTTGATGGACAAGTTCCTTTACAAATTCGTCGTTCTGGTAGAAACAATAAAGAAGGCATAGAACTTTCAATGTCACAATGGTATCCCAAAATGGCGGAATATGATAATGACGGTTGGCAGGCAGATCCTTACATCTCAAGAGAATTTCATGGTGTTTGGGGTAATTTTGATGTTGCTATTACGATTGACAAAAACTACATTTTAGGAGGAAGCGGCTATTTGCAAAACAAAAACGAAATAGGATATAATTACCAAGATACTGGAGTTGTTGTAAAAATTCCAAAGAAAGAAAAAACGCTAACGTGGCATTTTATTGCACCAAACGTACACGATTTTACTTGGGCTGCCGACAAAAACTATATTCATGATAAACTAATCACTACTTTCGGAACGACATTACATTTTTTATACAAAAACAATCCAAAAATTATTGACAACTGGAAAAAGTTACAACCTAAAACAGCCCAGTTAATGGAAATTTACAACAATACGGTGGGCAAATACCCTTATGAACAATATTCTGTTATTCAAGGAGGAGATGGCGGAATGGAGTATGCCATGTGTACACTGATGCTTGGCGAAGGAAATCTGAATGGATTAACAGGGCTTGTGGCTCACGAAATGGGACATTCTTGGTTTCAGCACCTACTAGCTTCAAACGAAGCAAAAAACAGCTGGATGGACGAAGGTTTTACCACTTGGCTAGAAAATTACGGAATGAATGAAATTGCTGATAAAAAAGTAGAAAACCCTCATGCCGATTCGTATGCAAGTTACTTTTCTTTAGTAAAATCGGGTAAAGAGCAACCTCAAACAACTCACGCCGACCGGTATGACGAAAACCGTTCTTACAGTATTCAAGCCTATAGTAAAGGAAATATTTTTTTATCGCAATTAGAATATCTGATAGGCAAAGAGAATCTTATGAAAACCATAAAGCGCTACTTTGCGGATTTCAAATTCACACATCCTACACCAAACGATATCAAACACACTGCCGAGAAAGTGTCTGGAGCAAACCTAGATTGGTATCTTACCGAATGGACTAAAACAACCAACACCATAGATTATGCTATTAAATTAGTGGAAGAATACGGGCTTTTAAACACCAAGATAACTTTGCGTCTGTTGGGTCGAACCCCTATGCCATTAGATATTTTAGTAACGTATGAAGACGGAACTCAAGAAAGTTTTTATATACCTCAAACGCTGATGCGATGGACAAAAGAAAACCAAAATCCATCTGTAAAAAGAACCGTATTAGAAGGTTGGGATTGGGCGTATCCAACATATGAATTTACTATTGATAAAGAGAAAAGTACTATAAAAAGCATTAGCATTGATCCTAGCGGATTGTTAGCTGATGTGAATAGAGACAATAATGTATATGTAAAAAAATAAATTGCTGGCTTTGAATTTTTAGTTTAACCAATTAAAAAAGCCCGTTTAAACTACATTTTTAAATAAAAATCTTTTGTCAGTGCTGTATAAGCTGCGGTGTAGCAATGTCTAGAAGTTTCTATCACTAACGCATCGGTGGGAATAGGCGTTATTTTAGCACGGCTAAAAGCCAATAAACTACGTTTCGTTTCGGAAGTGGAGGTTCCTTTTAATCGTGTAATTTTTAAGGGGTATAATTCAGCTAAAATAGCTAAAGCAATAAATTTTTCTTCTTCTTTATACGGAATTATAACCGAAAAAATGCCGTTTTCAGAAAGCAACAAATCGGCAGCTTCAATTAATTCTTCAAAAGGCATGGCGTCTTGAAACCGAGCTAAATCACGTTGTTCGCTATTGGTTTTATAATCTTCAGAATAAAAAGGGGGGTTACAAACAATTAAATCGTACTCGTCTTCGGGTTCTTCTACAAACTCATCGAGGCCCGCATGGAAACAAAACAAGCGATCGCTCCAAGGAGAGTTCTCAAAATTATCCGTAGCTTGTTCGTAAGCATCCTCATCTATTTCTAAAGCATCTATTTGCTGTGCAGATGTTCGTTGTGCCAGCATTAGTGCTATAAGACCTGTTCCAGCGCCTATGTCTAAAATGGTATTTGGATTGTGATTTATAGGAGTCCAAGCACCGAGTAAAACACCGTCGGTTCCCACTTTCATAGCTGTTTTATCTTGTTGAACAGAAAATTTTTTAAAGGAAAACATGGGATTAATGATTAACGATTTTAGAATCGT
The DNA here is from genome assembly GCA_964292845.1 of uncultured Flavobacterium sp. Taxonomy (GTDB): domain Bacteria; phylum Bacteroidota; class Bacteroidia; order Flavobacteriales; family Flavobacteriaceae; genus Flavobacterium. The sequence continues at coordinate 4,839 of CAXYWC010000031.1, forward strand.
GCTTCTGTATTTTCTAAAAATCTAATTATCTAAGAAGTCTAACAATCTGCCTAAAGATACATTTCGACAAGTCCTTCTGGTAAATCCATCACGACTTTTTTGTTTTCTCGATCAATTTTTACAATAAAATGATCAATCATTGGGATTAGCATTTCCACTTCACCGTTTAGAACTTCAAAAAGAGGTTGTGCTGTGGTGTCGTTTATAGAAACAATTTTTCCGAAAACACCGACCCGCTTGTCTTCAATTTCAAAACCAATCACTTCGTGAAAATAGAATTTGTTGCCCGTAAGTTTGGGTAACATTTTTAGTGGAAGATAGACTTCGCAATTTAAAATAGCATCCGCTTCTTCTTCATTGTCAACGTCTTCAAAACGAACACGAAGAAAATCGGCTTTATGGAGATTACTATTTTCAATAAAAAATGGAACCAGATTTTTGTTTACTTCAACAAAAACTGATTCCAAATCTTCATACATTTCAGGTTCGTCTGTATCTAAATAGATCAAAACTTCCCCTTTGAAACTAAATTTTTTTGCAATTTTACCTAAATAGAAACAATCTTCCTTACGCATCGTTGCAATATAAATATTAAGCTTCTGTTTCTTCGCTAGTTTCTTCAGCAGCTGGAGTTTCTTCTGCTTCAGTAGCAACTTCTTCTTCAGCAACAACTTCTGGAACTTTTGCAGCTTCTACTTGTGCAGCAATACGTTTTTCGTTAGCTAATGTTTCAGCTTTGAATGCTTTAGCTTTAGCATCAGCCTCAGCTTTTGTTAATCCAGATTTTTTAGCCTCTACTTTTCCAGCTTTGGCTTCAATCCAAGTTGCTAATTTTGCATCTGCTTGTTCCTGTGTTAAAGCGCCTTTACGAACTCCTCCATCAAGGTGGTGTTTCAATAAAGCTCCTTTGTAAGAAAGAATAGCTCTAGCAGTATCCGTTGGTTGTGCTCCATTGTGCAACCATTGTACGGCAGCGTCAAGGTTCAAATCTACTGTTGCAGGATTTGTGTTTGGGTTGTAAGTACCTATTTTTTCTAGGTATTTACCATCTCTTTTTGAGCGTGCATCTGCCGCTACTACCCAGTAAAATGGTTTTCCTTTTTTACCGTGTCTTTGTAATCTAATTTTTACTGACATAATCTTATGATTAATTTTGAGGTACTCGACCTCGATTATTTAAGGGTGCAAATGTACATTTTTTTTTTAACTTTATGGTTAAAGTATTGATTTTTTGATTTTTCATTCAAATCTTTTCTAGAATTAGTAGTTTTTTAATTGTAATCCGTTATTTTTGTCTTACTTTAAAAATGAAAAACTCTAAAAATGAAAAAAATTATATTTCTTGTTATTTCTGCAATGATGTTGACCTCTTGCGAAAAAAATGTTGAATTTAACAATCCAGCGTTTCAAGGTCTAGTTAATAATACGCTTTGGAAATCTTCGACAACGGTTGCAACTAAAAGTGCAACAGGAGCTATTACTATAAAAGGAATAGCTGCAGCAGGAAATTTGAACTTAACCGTGAATTCTACCGCATTAGGTACTCGCGTTTTTGGAACTACAAATCCGTCAAACATGGTTTCTTACTCATTAGCAAACGCTACTTCAAGTTTTGATTATACTACAAATATAACTCCCGCTGGAGCAAACAAAATAAAACTACTTACTGCAGGATTAGGTTATACAACTTCTAAATTAGTGACTACAACGGGTGGTACTGGAACTGGTCTAAAAGTGGATATAGAAGCTAACGCAACTGGAATAGTTACTAGTGTTGTAGTAAATGCCCCAGGAGATAATTATCAGGCGGGAGATGTAATTTCTATTGTTGGAGGAAACGGAAACGCAACATTCATAGTAGAAAATGTTACAAAAAGTAATGGGGAAATTACAATTACAGAATATGATGGCGCAACAATAACAGGTAATTTTAAATTTACTGCATTTGACACAGCAAGCGGTACAACTACATCTTGTCGAGATGGTGTTTTTTACAAAATTCCTGTAAACTAAATTTACGATTCGCCAAGATTGTTGAATCGAATATTACTCTTTTAGCATATAAAACTTTCATTTCAGCTTTGTAGCCTTTTAAATGGTTTGCGAAGTTGTAATGAAAGTTTTTATTTTTATACTTGCTTCTTGAAAAAATTTAAAACCAAATTCAGTGTATCTAATCCTAGCACTCTAGTTTTTAAGATTCTAAAAGACTCTTTTACTATGGATTTTAAAATAAAACGGTAACCCGATGTGATTTAGAATATTAATAGTTTATCTTTGTCCTAATATAATAAATATAATATATGAACATTTTTGTTGGAAGCCTTCCATTCAGTATTGAGGAAGCAGATTTAAGAGAGTCTTTTGAGGCTTATGGTACTGTTGATTCAGTAAAAATTATTACGGATAAATTTACAGGTAGAAGTAAAGGTTTCGGATTTATCGAAATGTCTAACGACGAGGAAGCTCAAAAAGCTATCGACGAACTTAATGGTGCATCAGTTGATGGTCGTGCTATTGTAGTAAATAAATCAGAGCCAAAACCAGAAGGTGAAAGAAGAAGCTTCAATAACAACCGTCCAAGTGGTGGTGGTTACGGTGGTGGAAACAGCCGCGGTGGAGATTCTCGCAGTAGCGGTGGTTACGGTGGTGGAAACAGTCGTGGTGGTTCTAACGACCGTGGTGGAAATCGTGGTGGATACTAATCTACACTGTTTTAAAATAAGAAAAACCGTCTCGATGAGACGGTTTTTTTATGCTTTAAAGCTTATATTTTAATTATAAACACTCATTTTTTACCTTCTATTCATATAAATAGAAACATAATACAACAAGGTTGCAATAGATCCTAAAGCAGCAACCACATACGTTCTAGCGGCCCATTTAAGCGAATCTTCAGCTCCAGCGTATTCTGCTTGATTTAGCATGTTCTTATTTTTTAACCACGCTAATGCGCGATTACTGGCGTCGTATTCTACTGGCAAAGTCACAATTGAAAACAGTGTTGTAGCAGCAAAAATGACTATTCCTACTAATAATAAGGCTGGAAAAGTTCTAATCATTAAGATTCCTGCCAGCAATATCCATTGCATGTAACTTGAGGCAACGTTTACTACTGGAACTAACTTAGAACGCATAGTTAGCCACTCGTAACCTACAGCATGTTGCACAGCATGTCCACATTCGTGAGCCGCAACTGCTGCAGCAGCAGCATTGCGCTGATTGTAAACAGCTTCACTCAAATTTACAGTTTTATCTACTGGATTGTAATGATCGGTTAATTGTCCTGGTGTCGAAATGACTCTTACATCTCGAATACCATTGTCGGCAAGCATTTTTTCCGCAATTTCTGCCCCAGACATTCCGTTTTGCAACTGTAGCTTTGAATAATGTTCAAACTTGCTTTTCAATCTTGCGCTTATTAACCAGCTTGCTAGCATGATTGCTCCTGCTAATATCATATAACTCATTCCCATATTTTTTTTGTTTTAGTTTTTAAATTTATCAAATAGTCATCAAATTGCGAGCCATTTTTACTAAATGTCAATTTGGCATTTTTAAAAAAGCTTACAGGCGTTTCATCTGAATATGCGGAATGTCATCCTCAAGATACATTTCGGATGTTTTTACAAAACCATGGCTTTCATAAAATTTTTGCAAATACAATTGTGCTGAAATTGTAATTTCTGTTTTACTAAAATAGTTCTCAACTCCTGCAATCGCTTCCACCATAAGGTTGTTGCCCCATTTTTTGTTTCGGAATTTTTGAGCTACAATGACCCGTCCTATCGAAGCGTTTTCAAAATAATAGCCTGCATCAAATAAACGACAATAAGCCACTAATTCATTATTGTAATACCCTAAAACGTGTAATGCTTTTTGATCCTTGTTGTCAATGTCTTGGTAAATGCAATTTTGCTCTACCACAAAGACTTCTATTCGCAGTCGTAGTATTTCATATAGTTCGTGAGCAGAAAGCTCGTTAAACGGCTTTATTTTGAATTGAAGAGGCATAAAGAGATTGTTGTGACAAATTTTAGTGAATCACTTACTGTTTTTGCTATTTAAGCTTTGATTTTAAGTTTCATACCCGGTTGCAGGTTTTCTGCTTTGTTTCCGTTTAGTTTCTTAATATCAGCAACGGTAGTGTTGTGTTTTTGAGAAATGGTATATAATGAATCGCCTTTTTGAACAATATATAATTTTAATTCTTGATATTTATTTCGTTTTTTTACTTCTGTTGTGGCAACTTCTGCTACGTTTTCAACAGGTTTTTGAATGAGTAGCTTCGCTCCTACTTTTACAACCGTGTTTTCTAAGTTATTCCATAGTTTCAAATCGTCAATGGTCACTTTGTTGTTGGCGGCAATAATCGAAATATTGTCTCCTTTTTTAACGGTATAAAAAATAGTGTCTAAAACTTTAGTGCCCTCCTGATTGGCAACTGCTGGAGCTTCAGAAACAACAAGCTTATCTCCTAGTTTGATGCTGCTTGTTTTTAGATTATTCCATTTTTTCAAATCGGCAACTTCCAATTTGTACTGTTTGGCAATAGCCATTAATGTTTCTCCTTTTTTAACAATGTGCTCATTATCAACAGTGATTTTATCCGTATCGTTGGTATTTTTATTGTTTTTTACCTCAAGCCCATTGGAAGCTACAGCCGTATTTTTTTCTTCGTTTTTAGGCGATTTTAAATCGTTAGCACTGTTTTTCTCCTTTTTTATTTTCTGAACAACAGCAATGCGCTCTTCAGTAATAATTTTTAAGCTTTTACCTGGTTGAATTTTATTGCTTTTTAAATGATTCCACTTTTTTAAATCTGACAAAGCAACATCATATTTCTCAGCAATATTACCCAAAACATCACCTCGTTTTATTTTGTGGTATTTGGTTTTAGAAACATTTTTTATGATGGTTTTCGTATCAGAAAAAGCAATAACTTCCTCTTCATTACTAGAAACAGTATCTTTTCGTACTCGTATTCTTTGTTTTGCTGAAAACGGTTTTTCTCTGTTTTGCTCTTGATAATTTACATACGCATACATTTTGTCTTCATTTGAAGCAAAAACGGCTATTTTGTCTTTTGGCAAACACAAAAAGTGCGTTTCTTTTGTTACATACGGAATCACTTTCATTTTATACGATGGATTCAAAAATGCAATTTGAGCTTCTGGTATGTCTAACAAATCGGAAATTTGTTTGAATGACATTTTGCGTTTTACCGCAATGGTATCGGTTGCAAAATGATTGACCAACATTTTGTCGGGTACAATACCGTGTTCTTTATGGTATTCAAAAATATACATGGTCGCTAAGAACATAGGAACATAGCTTTGTGTTTCACGAGGCAAATATTTTTTGATATTCCAAAAATTTTGATGTCCTCCTGAACGACGTATCGCCTTGGTAACATTCCCAGCGCCTGAATTATAGGATGCTAAAACCAACTCCCAATCGCCAAAAATTTGATACATATTCATCATATAACGAGCCGCCGCATCACTTGCCTTTAAGGCATCACTACGCTCATCAACATACGAATTAATATTCAATTTATATTGTTTTCCAGTTTCGTACATAAACTGCCACAAACCCGTAGCGCCTACTCGTGAAACTGCCGTTGGGTTTAGTGCCGATTCGACAATAGCTAAATATTTTATCTCCAAAGGCACATTGTATCGCGCCATGGCTTCTTCAAACATTGGGAAATAATATTGAGAAATTCCCATCAACCGTTCGTAGGCTTTTTTTCGATTTTTTAGGAAAGATTTTATTAAGTTTTCCAATCCTACATTGTATTCGATATTAAATGGCGATTTCTCGTCCATCAATCGGAGACGTTCTTTCAATAAATCGGTTGGCAGTTCAAAATCGACGGTTTTATCTAAATCAAGATTTTTTAAATCCGAAAAAAGTTCTTGCGAGATGTCATCGTTTGTCAATTCTTTGAAACATTTTTCATCGACACAAGCCGACATTTCATCCATAACAAACGTAGTTTTTAACGAATCTAAAAAAGAAAGTTTAAGTTCAGGCTTTTTTGGTACAGAGTCTGATGAAACAAGCGCTTGAGAGAATATAGAATTGGCAAAAAATAATAGTACGGATATCGTGAAAAATTTCTTAATCATAGCTAAATTATAAGTAGTTATAAATCAATAATTTGGGTAAACGCAAAGTTATTAACTTATAAGGTAAAAAAAGTAAAAATTTATGTTAAAATTGCATTTTTTACTCTAATATAGCTGCAATTCCTGGCAAAACACGCCCTTCTAACATTTCTAACATAGCCCCTCCCCCTGTAGATACGTAGCTCATTTTGTCTTCAAAACCAAATTGTTTTACAGCCGCCACACTATCGCCACCACCCACAAGTGAAAAAGCACCGTTTTGTGTAGCCTCGGCAATAAAATTACCCAACTGAATGGTTCCGTTAGCAAAAGAAGGTATCTCAAAAACACCCAATGGACCGTTCCAAAGTATCGTTTTTGAAGCTAAAATTACCGCTTTAAAGTTGTCTAACGATTTTGGTCCTGCATCCAATCCTTGCCAACCATCAGGAATTTTAGCAACATCAACCACTTGAGTTTCTGCCTCATTCGAAAAAGAATTAGCAGCAATCACATCAACAGGAAGGTGAATTTGTACGTTTTTTTCTTTGGCCAAACGCAAAATTTCTAAAGCTAATTCTTGCTTATCATCTTCACAGATTGAATTTCCAATGCTTCCGCCTAATGCTTTTACAAAAGTAAATGTCATGCCGCCACCAATAATCATGTGGTCCACTTTGTCTAAAATATTTTCGATAACGGTAATTTTTGAAGACACTTTGCTCCCACCCAAAACCGCTGTTACTGGTTTTTCGCTATTTTTGAGTACTTTGTTTAAACTTTCTATTTCTTTAGCTAAAAGCGCCCCAAAACATTTATTTTCAGGAAAAAATTGTGCAATTATCGTGGTCGAAGCATGGGCTCTATGCGCGGTTCCGAAGGCATCGTTTACATACACATCTCCCAATTTGGCTAAGTTTTTAGAAAATTCGATATCCCCCGCTTCTTCTTCTGCATAAAAACGTAAGTTTTCTAATAGTAAAACTTCTCCTGCTTTTAAATTTGAAGCGGCGTTTTCGGCGTTTTCGCCCATACAATCGGAAGCAAATTGAACTGGAAGTCCTAAAACTTCGGATACTTTACCCACAATGTGTTGCAATGAAAATTCAGCTTGCACTCCTTTTGGTCTTCCTAGGTGCGACATCAAAATAACACTTCCGCCATCGGCAAGAATTTTATCTATTGTAGGCTTTGCCGCTTCGATACGGGTTGCATCGGTAACGTGGAAGGTTTCGTCTAGAGGTACATTAACATCTACTCGTATTAAGGCTTTTTTTGCTTTGAAATTGATATCGTAAATGGTTTTCATTGTTATTTGTTATTTTTCGAAATTTTTAAAGTCTTATGTTCTACTTATATCTTGGTTGAATAAAATAAACAAAATGGTACTTAATAACGAAGGAAGAATCTCGTAATAAAATACTACATGAGATTCTTCCTTTGTCAAAATGACATTAGTGCCATAAATTCCATTTGCTATTTTTAGTAAAGGCTATTCGTCGTTATTTTGCGGTTGGGTACAAGGACAATTGCTGGCTTTTTGTAAGAAATCGAAACCTAAAGTAAGCATGTGTGTTCCTGAATTATACGCAGAAAGGGCGTTAAGCGTAATTTGATACGCATATCCTACATAAAACCCGCCTTTTTTAAGTCCTAACATAGGCCCAAGTGTTAGGGGTTTCATTGGTTGGTCATTAAGAAAACGATAGGTTACTCCTGCCCAAAAATAGCCAGTTCGCTGATCGTCTAAATAACGCATCTTAACATTCAAATCGGTGCTGGAACGTCCGTCACTTTGAAAATATTGCAAAAATGCCGATGGTTCTATTTCGGTACGACTGCCTCTGTTGCCTTTGAAAGTGTAACCGGTATACAATTGGTAGTTTCGAAGCAAATTTGGCTCTGCTTTATAAAACTGATCGATATTTTTATTCAATAAATTACTCGCATTGAAACTGGCATAGAATGTTTTTTTACGATATAGGAAACTCACATCGAAGTTGTTGTTCCCAACATAGCGATCATTTAGTACACTTGGATCAATAATATTAAAATTTTGAGTCTCTACTCTGAAATTATTAAAATTATAAGACATACCAAACGATAAATATTGTTTCGACACATAATCTAAAATAATATGGTGCGCAAACGAGAGTTTTACTCCCGTTTGGCGCGTATTTCCATTCTTATCGTTGTATAACGAAAGTCCTATACCCGATTGGCTTGCAATCCTAAAATCGGCATATAACGCCTGATTGTTTGGTGCGTCCTTAATGCCTACCCATTGGGCAAAACCGTTCAATCGAATTCTAAAATTATCACCAATACCAGCATAAGCGGGTGCCAACACAAACGGGTTGTCGGCAAGGTATTGTGTTGCTGGAGGAACGTTTAGCTCCTGTGCTACATTCTTTGCAAAGGATAGTAAAACAATAACTATCAAAAACTTTTTCATTTTTCCTATTTTATATGGAGACGTTGTCATAGTTCTTGGTTTTAAATTATCTGTACAATGTAAAATGACCTACATACTCTTCGTCGTTTCCTGCATCCACTTTAATTACATACCAGTAATCTCCAGTAGGCAGCTCCTGACCGTTATATTTACCATACCACACTTCGCCTTCTTTTAGTTCTGCTACCTCACGACCGTATCTGTCGTAAATTTTAGTTACTAAGTTTTTATAATTCGAAGTGTTTTTAGGGCCCCAACCGTCGTTATTACCATCACCATCAGGTGTAAACACATTGTCGATTTTAATTGGTACAAAAACAAATGGCTTCGTTACCGTTTTAGAACAACCACTACTATCAGTTACAGTTACAGTGTAGTCGCCTGTGTGATCGTACACATACGTATTGCTGTTTCCGTTATTAAATCCATTGAAAGTATAGGTGTTTCCACCTGAACCTCCTGTAGATGTAGCCAAAATCGTATTTAAACCACCTTGCGTCAAGGTTAAGGTCAATGGATCTATATCGGTTGCCGAAATTGTAAATGGATTAGGTAATGCTGCTTTATCACATCCGTTAACATGGAAAACATAAATAGTATGTGGTCCAGGTGTTAATAAACTTGGGCTTGTAGCCGAAGTAAATATGTTACTAGATTGTGCTCCTACCGAACTATTCACATCTAATGAGAACAAATAATCTGACATTGGAGTAAAGGCAAAAGATGGCGCATTACTTGCATTAAGCACCTCTACTCGAACCGCTGGCGCATTAGCCACACAAGGATATGTTACCTCAACTATTGGGGCATACGTTACACCGCTTCCAACCAATACTTGATTTTGAGATGTACAATTATGAGCATCCGTAACAATTATGGTATAATCACCTCCATTTAATCCTGTAAAATTATAGCTTGTAACACCTGCACCTAAAGCCACTGGCGTTCCTAATACCGCAGTCGTAGTGCCTGGATAAACTACACTATAGTTAATGCTATATGGTGCTGTACCTCCTCCAATACCTGTTACTAGAATTTCTCCTAAGTCTTGCTCAGCACAAGCTTCATCAACATGGCTAGCAATATTGGATACTAAAGGTGCTACTGGCTGACCAATTGGGAATGTAAATGTATAAGGCACACATCCATTCTGATCTTGTACTGTTATTGTATAAGATACTCCTCCTGATAAGTTTGGAATATTAAATCCATTTACATTATATGGATCAGTAATAGTAAAGAACTGTCCTAAATTAGGTGAAATAGCATACTGAATACTTCCTGTTCCTCCTGCCATAACAAGATTGATAAATCCGTCCGTTCCACCAAAGCATTTCGCTGGATTTGCAGTAGCAACAACAGTAAAGGCTGCTGCTGGTTCAACTATTACAACTGGTGCTGAATTAAAATTACAATCTAAACTTGCCACATGAACAATATAGGTTCCTGCAGGTAAATTTGTAAAGTTTCCTGGTGTTAGCTGAGTTGCTCCTACAATAGGATTTAAAGCTCCATCAAGCAAAGTATAAACATAGCTTAACAATCCGCCATTAGCTGTCGCAGATATCGTACCTGTATTAAATCCTGTACATAAAATATCAGTATGTGTTACTGCAGAAAGTGTCAATGGGGTCAATGGGTCTATTACGACATCGCCTGAAACAACACTAATACAACCATTCGCATCTTGAATATAATAATGATGTGTTCCTACTGGCACCGACAAAGTCATGGTGGTAGATGCAGCTGGTGCAAAAGGTATAAACGAACCTGCAACACCTGTAGGGCTATAACTGTAAGGCATTGTACCACCAGATCCTGTAAGGGTCAATGTTGTTTGAGTTAAACAGGTTTGAGTCGTATTGATAGCCAAACTCGCATTTACAATAGCTGGCTCTGTAATAACAATATTAGCTGATGTCAATGAGCAATTAAAGCCGTCTATAATGTCAATAGTATATGTATCTGCACCCAATCCAGAAATAGTGGTCACGGCACCGTTAGGAATTGCTATCGGTCCTGAAGCAATAATGCTTGGATTGTTTGAATGGAAAACATACGAATAATTGCTTCCTTGACCTCCTGTTGGGTAAGGGAAACTAATAGAAACTGAATGATCTCCGTTACACGCTACAGATAAAGCACTAGGGGTAAACACCGTGCTAATTGGTGCTGGAATGGTAAGAGTAACATTCGTTTGAACGATACAACCTTTCACATCTCGTGCATAAACAGTGTAAGTACCTGCGGTTAGACCTGTAAAATTCGCATTAGCGCTATAGCTATACGTTCCTACAATGGCAGCACCTAACTGAAGTTGGAATTCATAAGGAGCTCCCCAACCACCAGTAGCTGATGCGGTAATTGTTCCGTCGTTATTTAATGGCACACAAGTTATCGGTGAGCTTGTTGCTGAAACCGCTAAAGCACTTGTTGGTCCAGAAATAGTAAAGTTTTGAGACACTGTACAAAATGGTGTAGCCACTAAAGAAACATTGGCTGTGTATATTCCTGCTGGCAATCCAGAAATTGTAACTGGACCTGCATTAGCCGTTACGCCTGAGGCAACCACAGCACTAGCCGCATCTAAAATTGTATAATTAAATGATCCAGCATCGTTTGTTGGCGTCACATCATTATCTATAATGATAATGTTTGCACTTCCGTTATTGCCTCCAAAACAAGTAACGTCAACTATGGTATTAATAGTCAAATCGAATGTGTTTGGATCAAAAACATAGTGAACTGTTTGTACACTACATCCGGTTACTGGATTTAATACCGTAATTAAGTAATCACCAATGGTTAAACCGGTAAATATTGGTGAGTTTTGTGTTACGTTATACGGAATTGCATTGGTTGGATATCCTGTAACTGTATAAGTAAATACAGGTGGCACACCGCCAGAAACCGTAGCAGAAATTGTAATTTGTTCGTTTGTAGTACACGTAACAGGATTGTTCACAACAACTGTTGGATTGGTTATTGATATGTAAGGATTTACAATTGCCGTAGTCGTTCCTATACAACCTTTGTCATCAAAAACATTGATAGTATAAGTACCTCCAGCTGCATTGGCAGTAGAATACGTATTGCTTGATCCACTTTGTAGTACAACACCACCCAATATAAATTCATAGTTTGTATAAACACCTGAACCTCCTGTAACACCCGTTACGGTAATTGTAGCCAAGTTCACTGCATTTGTTCCTGCAGTACAACCAAATTGTGCGATTGTTGTTGCTGGAACCACTATAGGAGCTGGTGTTCCTACAGCAACCGTGTTATCTGCAGTAGAGCAATTTCTACCCGAATTTACTTGAATAGTGTATATTCCAGTCGGTAAGCCTGTAAATACATTTGATGTTTGCGGAACAGCAGTTGTCACTGGACCAGCAATAATTTGATACGTATAAACGGGATCGTTATTGCCTGCTCCTAAATTTACAGTAATTGTACCATCAGACCCTCCACTACAAGTTACATTTGTAGTTAGCGTAGTAAATGTTACTGGCGTTGGTGCAATAAGTGTTACCGATACATTTTTAGTACATAACGTAATGGCATCGGTAACCGTTATAGTATAAGTTCCTGCAGGTAAATTTGAAAATACATTCAATGCTAAAGTAACTCCCGCTGGGCTTGGAACAATTGCATAATTGAATGTTCCTGAACCACCAACTGTAGTCACGGTAATCACACCATCATTATCAGCACATGTTGGTAAAGCTGTTAGTGTTGGATTAACTCCAATTGATGGATAAATAGTAATTGGAGCTGTAGCCGTACAACCGTTTACATCTTTGATGGTTACCGTGTAAGTTCCTGGTGCTGCCACTGTAAACACAGGACTTGCTTGGAAGCCTGTTCCAATAGAATAAGTCAATGGTGCCAAACCAGTTCCTGTAGCGGTAAATGTAAATGTAGCTCCTGTAGAAGTACATTGGTCTGTTGCTATAGCAGGCACTGTTACGGTTGGAAGCGGATCTGTTGCAATAGTCACATCTATGAAGACAAAACATCCATTAGCATCTTTCACATAAACATCCCATTGGGTATTAGTCAAAGGATTTAATGTGGCTGTATTCGATGCTGTATAATCCGCTAATACAGGGATAAATCCGTTTTGAACAAATGCGTACGTATAACCTGGTGTTCCTCCAGAACCTGTAACAGTTACTTGAGCTCCAGAATTACAATTTGCATTTATATTAGATACCAAAGCTAAAGCCACTTGAGTCGGCGATGCTACGGTAACTACATTTGAAATTTTAGTACAGAAAGGACTTGCTGATTCAGTTACTTGAATTGTAAAGTTTCCTGCTGGCAATCCTGCAATTGGAGCTGGATTTAATACCGTAGTGTTTCCAACTCCTGATGCAATAACAGCATTAGCAGCATCTAAAACATTGTACGAATAAGCTCCTGAATAGCCTGTTACATTAAGTGAAATAGCACCGTTTCCGTTTCCAAAACAAGCTACTGCGGTTGTTGTTGTAGCCACCGCATCAAAAGTATTGAATGGTGCAACGGTATAAGCCAAAGTAGCAAAATAACAACCTGTAGTTACATCGTTCACTTGGAAGAAATACGTTCCTGGCGCCGATATTGTAAACTGATTGGTAGCACCAACTTGTGCAACGTTCGCTGCTCCCACTGGTATGGTTTGGTAGGTAAATGTACCTGAACCACCTACTACGTTTATGGTTACTAATTCTGGGTTAGAACAAGTAATAGCGGTTGTTTGTACAACTGTAGCATTGGTAATCGCTGGCAATGGATTAACAACCAACGGAATTGTTCCAATACAACCTTTCAAATCTTTTACATACGCTGTAAAGTTTTGAATAGCTCCTGTATTGGTAATATTAAACGTATTGGTTGCAAAATAATTGATTCCATCAATACTATAGGTATAGGCTGGTGTACCTCCTGCTCCTGTAACCGTAATAACAGAAACATTAACAGAATTATTTGCCGCACACGTAAATGGTGTTGCCACCGCAGAAGCCACAACTGGTGTTGGCGTTCCTACAATTACATTATTGTCAATTAATTGACAACCTCTACCTGAAATTACTTGAATAGTATAGGTTCCTGCAGGCAATCCTGTAAACACATTAGAAGATTGAACCCCTGTTGTAACAGGACCCGCTGTAATTTGATATGTATATGTTGGATTTGTGTTTCCAGCAGCAAGATTCACTGTTATTGTTCCGTCAGAACCTCCGTTACAACTTACCGCTGTTGGTACTGCTGTAAAAGTAACTGGTATTGGTAAATCAAGACAGAAAGGAGTGTTTGCGCTACAACCCGTTACTGAATCGGTAACTCGAATAATATAACATCCTGCAGCTTGGTTTATAAATGTAGCACTCGCTTGAGGTCCTGCTAACACAACTGAAGCACTTGATAATAAAGTATAAGTATAATTTGCTGGTGCCGATCCGCCAGAAGCAGTCGCTGTAACTGTACCATTACTGTTGAAACAGGTTGGTTGTGTTGTAAATACAGCCGAAACAATTAATGGATCTAAAATAGTTACCGAAACAGTATTACCACAACCATTTACATCTCTTACTTGAATAGTATGTGTTCCAGAAGACAATCCTGAAATGGTAAACGGTGCTGTATTGCTTACAAATGTACCACTATCAACACTAAAAGTATAAGGTGCTACACCTGCTGTAGGCATTGTTACATTAATAGCATACGTTCCTTGAGCCACACAAGCATTAGCCACGCTAGCTGCAATAACTGGGGTAGGATCTAAACCAATAACCACAGTTACCATTTTAATACAACCAAACGCATCTTTTACATACACATCATATGTACCGCTTTCTGCATTAAAAGGATTTGTTGCAACCCAACCTGGAGAAATTGCAGTTGGAGCAGGACTTCCAGTTGCTAAATATTGGAAAGTATAGGGTCCTGTACCGCCTATGGCAGTAGGAGCAATATGACCTGCGTTTGCATTACAATTATCATTTGTAGTCGTTGCCGATAAAGTTAAGTCTGTTGCTGACTCGGTAATGGTAAAATTAGCCGAAGTAACTCCACAACCCGATATAGCTGCTCCGCCTATTTCAGTAAATTGAATGTTATACGTCCCTGGTGCCAATGGGCCAACAGTTACTGGTAATCCAAAGCCAGCTGGTAATATTGTACCATTCGTTGCTGCTCCTACAGGTAAATTATTGGAAGCATAATGAACACTATAGTTGATAGAAGTTGTTGCAGCATTAATACCTGCTAAACTAAACGTTACCGAACCATTGTTTCCGCCTCTACAAGGTACTGGATTAGCAACTAATGGCGCTACGTTAAGAACCGAGCTGGTTGCAGTTGGTGCAGTCATTTGCTCGAAATAGTAACATCCTGTTGTGGTATCTCTCACCACAATAGTAAATATGGCACCTGGTGTAAGACCTGTAAAAATATGTGTCAATGGTCCTGGATTGGCAGGTACAAAAGATGATGACCAAGGGAAAGCTGGCAAATTGACAATACCAAATTCAAATGGCCCAAAACCTAAAGCACCCACTAAATTCACTGTAACCGAAGAACCTGCAGCACAAGTACCACCCATTGGACTAACCACAAAAGTTAAGTCATTTGGTGGATTAGACATGATTAAATTCGGTTTTACAATCGTACAACCGTTAGCATCCGTAACGGTAATGGTGTACATACCAAAATCGACATTTGGGAAACAATGGTTTGCTCCTGCTGGCGATACAAACACTTGGTTTGGATTACCACCTGTTAAATCAACTAAGGTATAAGTATAAGGAGCTACACCGCCCGTCAACCCGTTTACACAGATAGAACCTAGCGTATATCCACCTAAAGCATTACATTGAATTGGGTTTACTACTGCTGCATAAGCAATAAGGGCAGGTTGCGTAATGGTTACACTTCCGTTGAAAGTACAGTTTTTGCTATCCATTACTATATAAGGATAAACGCCAGCAATCAAACCAGAATAAGTTGTAGTAGCACTAAAGCCTAATCCGTTAAAATTAATTTGATATGGACCCACACCACCAGATGGTGTAATGGTCACACTTCCTGCATTTGCTCCAAAACAAAGGTTGTTGGTTTGAACATGGGTTGCTGCAACAGGTATTAATGGATTTACTGTAAATATGCCTGATTGTGCCGTACAGCCTCTAGTATCTGTCACCTGAAATTGATAACTGCCTGCACCAGCCGTATACGTAAATACATTTCCTGGAGCGGCTGGAACCGCACCTAAATTGGTAAATACTGCCGATGGAAGAATTCGTACTTGATACGTATATCCTGGATATCCACCTGCAATTGTTCCTGTAAATAGGGCATTTGGCGAAGCCGTACAATCTAAATCTTTGGTTAAAACGGTATTTAAGGTAAGCTGTGGTGCAATGGTTTGTACTGGTAAAGTAACTGCACAGCCAAACGAATCTGTTACAACAATAGTGTAACTTCCTGGTGTAAGATTCGAAAAGGTATTGCTTGCATTTGGAGTACCATTTATTGTATAGGTATATGGTGCCACACCTCCTGCTGGAGTAACCACAATTGTTGCACCTGTCGGACTCGTATAACAAAAGTTTGACGCTGCCGATATAGTAGCTGTTGGTGGTGTTGGTGCAACTAATGTAAAGTTAGCTGTTACAGCGCAACCGCCAGCATCCGTAGTAGTAACTGTGTAGGATCCTGCTGGTAAATTTGAAAACGTATTGCCTGACAATGTTCCTGCCACTGGAGAAATAGTATATACATTTCCTCCCCAACCGCCAACGGCATTGACAACTACTTGCCCATTAATTAAACAAGTAACAGGACTAGGTGTAAGCGTCATTGCTAGTGCTGCAGCTGGTTGTGTAATGGTTACCGATGTGGTAGCAGTACAATTAGTTGTTGGATTAGTAATAACTATAGTATAAGTTCCTACTAATAATGAAGCTATATTTATTGTTGTAGCAACTTGTGCTGTTCCAGAAGATGGCACAGGGCCTGTAATAACATAGTTATAATTCGGTGCAAATCCGCCCACTGTAAACGTAGCTGATCCTGTAGCAGTTCCAAAACATCTCACATTATTCACCACACTACCTGTAACGGTTAGAGCAGGTAATGGTGCAATTGTATAGCTTTCCTGATACGTACAGTTTCTAGAATCTGTAACCTGAAAAGTATAAGTATTTGGAGCTAAATTGTTAAACACATTAGACGCTTGTGAAACTCCTACAAATGGAGCTATTATTTGATATGTTAAAGCTGGTGATCCACCTGTTGCTGTGAGCGTTACTGTTGCTACATTAGTAGGACAGGTTAAAGCTGTCGCCACAAATGTTAAATCAGTTGGTGGTGTATTGGGTGTTACAATGATAGGCGCTGTTGCAAAAGTACAACCTGATAAATCTTTTATGGTAACAATATAAGTGCCTGGCCCTGCAATAGGGAATGTTGTTCCTGCTTGGAATGGTCCTGCCAATCCACTAATACTATAGGTATAACCTGGTGTTCCACCAGAAACTCCAGATACAGTAATTACTCCGTTTCCAGTACAAGTATAAGGTGTCGTTAATGTGGCAATTCCTGTTAAAGTTGCTGGTTGGGTTATGGTTACACTTCCGTTGAAAAGACAACTTTTAGCATCACGAACAATATAAGTATAAGTACCTGCCGCAAGTCCTGAATAGGTGGTGGTTGACGTAAAAGGATTTGGAGGACCATTCCATTGAATTACATAAGGCGGTACCCCTAAACTTGGTGTAATAACAACACTTCCGTTACTTAATCCGTTACACGTAACATTTGTTACAGCTGTTGTTGCTGTTGGATTAACCAATGGGTTTATGGTAATAACACTAGATTGTGCGGTACACCCTCTAGTGTCTGTCACTTGAAATTGATAACTTCCAGCACCAGCGGTATAAGTGAATACATTTCCTGGAGCGGCTGGAACTGGAACTACTGCTCCAAAAGCACCTCCATTGATACTTACTTGGTATGTATATCCTGGATATCCACCTGCTATGGTTCCTGTAATAACAGCGTTTGGCGAAGCCGTACAATCTAAATCTTTAGTTAAAACGGTGTTTAAGGTAAGTTGAGCTGCTATGGTTTGTGCGGGTAAAGTAACTGTACAACCATAAAAATCTTTTACTGTAATCGTATAGCTTCCTGGTGTCAAGTTAGCAAAAGTATTACTAGCTTGATAAGCGCCACCATTACTATACGTATAAGGTGCCACTCCTCCTGAAGCGGTAACTACTAATGTTGCGCCTACACCGCTTGTATAACAGAAGTTTGATGCTGCGGCTATAACGGCTGTTGGTGGTGTTGCGGCAACAACACTTATTGGAATAGAGGTGCTAATACATAAATTAGCATCACGAACAAGCACCACATAATTTCCTGGGGCAATATTGGTAAAGGTACCACTAGCTTGATAATTCACGACTATTGCTGCGCCTGGAGAGGTTTGCAATTGATATTGGTATGCTGGTGTACCCCCAACTGCCGATGCCGTTATTGTAGAACCCACTAAACAAGTAGCTGGTGTAGCAGTAACAGTTGGCACTAATACCGCTGGTTGTGTCAATATTGTTGTGAAAGGGAAACTACAAGCTGTATTTGCTGGATTACTATCGTATCTAATTTGGATGTTGTAGGTTGCTGCGGTCAAACCAGATATAGTAACTGGCGATACTAATGAAGTTATCCAAGGACCTCCAGGACCATTTAAGCTATACTGAAAACCTGTTGCTGCAAAATTTTGTGCTGCAATAGTAATTGATCCGTTGTTTCCTCCGTTACAAGACACATTATTAGAACCTGTTACCTGAGCTGTGAAGGCTTGATTACAAGCTATGTTTATAGGGAAATTTCTAGTTGTGATACAAGCTATTGGTTCCTGATATACATTTATATCATCAATAACAACATCATTACCGCTTGTTACAGCAATATTTGATCGAATAACAAAATTCAAATTAGTATTTGGACCCGGATTTAAGTTTAAATTATAGTTCAGCCAAACATTTGATTTAGGTATATTTCCTGTATTAGAACTAGCAATAACACTTTGAGTTGGCAATCCAAAGTCTTTAACTAATTCAATTGTTAAATCTGGGGGGCTTTGTGTATTACTTGGGTCAATTTTCAATAAATTGGCTGCCCACAATGATACTTTTATATTTTGATTAGGTATTATACTTGCAATTGGTTTTGTATAAAGAATACCTCCTACTCCAGCTGCTCCACCAATATTTATAGCTAAGAATCTAGCGTTAGGATTTGTTCCGTTTGTTGTATGATCTAGAAACGGAAACCAAGCTCCAAAAGGAAATAATATCTTTTTAGTTACACTATAATCTCCATCATTTATTTGTGGTCCTGTTTTGCACCATAATGCAGCGTTATTAATTTGTCGTTCAAAACAGTACGCTGGATTAATACCCGGAGAGGTTGTATCTGAACCTAAACCAAAATCTTCAAATAATAAGTTACTTGGTGTTGGAATATTGGTAGCTTGGTAATTTACTGTTACCACATGATTTCCACAAGGAACATTACTAAACACGTTATTGGTTGATGGTGTATTAGGAACTCCATCTAACAAATAGGTATAAGCAAAACTTCCTCCATTATTGTTTACAGTCACTGTACTTGTTGATGTTCCAGTACAAGCAAAAACAGGTGGAGATACCACTATTGTTGGTGCTGCGGGTGCTGGATCTATAGTTACTATCATTGGGAAAATACAACCTACTGAATCTTTAATATATACGGTGTAGGTTCCTGGTAATAAATACGCTTCATTTACACCTGTATACGTAACTCCATTATTAAAACTATAAGTGTAACCTGGTGTACCTCCTTGAGGGTTTATAATTCTAACTTTTCCTTCTCCTAGTGGACCACAACCTGCTAGCTCAGAAACACCTGCCGAAGCGGTTAAAGCAAATGCGGGTTGTGTAATTGTAATTGCTGGAGGATTTATTGTACATACTGCTGTTCCTGTTGCTGTGGTTAGCGTACATCGTATGATGATAGTGTAAGTTCCTGCAATTAAATTAGGAAAGTTAGGGGATGCCTGATAGGTTAGACCTCCATCAGCACTATATTCCAAAGTAAACCCATTAGCATTAGTAACATTAAAATTAATAGCTCCTGTATTGCTTCCATAACATAAAACATTAGTTTGACTTACCGTGAAAACTGGAGTGTTAAACATTGTTACAATTTGCGATACATTTACAATACAGTTATTAAAATCTACCACTTGAATATTGTACGTTCCTGCAACTGGTGCTGCAATAACAGGTGATCCTTGTGTAACGGTAACCGCTCCTGTAACTATATAGTTGTAAGGAGGTGTTCCTCCTGCTGCCGCGACTGTAATTTCTCCTGGAGCACAAAAGGTTAATGGTTTCGTGATTGCTGCAGTGGCTACTATTGAAGCTGGATTATTAATAGTAAATGGCACAGTAGTAGTACATCCTAAAGATGTTGTAACGGTATATGTATAATTTCCCGGTGCTAAATTACAAAACAGATTATTATTTGTATTCGTTGGCCCCACCGTACTAATTAATGTAGCTCCTTGGTATATGCTAAAAGTATATTGAGGTAAACCACCGTTAGCTGCAATGTTTATACAGCCTTTTCCTCCAAAACAAAGTGGTTGGGTAAGTGTATGTGTTACATTATAAGTTGTATTAAAATTAGTAATACTAATATTTGGTATGGTAAACACGCAACCGCCTGTTACTCCGGTTTGGCGCACACATACCGAATAAATTCCTGCTGGTAATGGTGAAAAAACAGGGCTTGACTGCCATGCTCCTGTACAATTCAATTGATATTCATATCCTGAAGCAGGCACTCCTGATACCGTTATACTTCCTACAGAAGCACAAAAAATAGGAGTAACTATTGCTGTTGGATTTAATAAATTTTTAAAAACATTAAAATAGAATGTACGCGAACAACCTCCAGGGTAATTAACAATTACTCTAAATTCTCCAGCTGTACAGGCATTATAGTTAGCTCCTGTTCCTACCACTGTCCAAGTACAGGCAGGATTTTCGTTGGCGCAATTTGGATTAACTACTGCGGCACAACTAGCTGTATTCAGTTGTTCCCAACTGATAGAAGTTGCTCCTGTTATAGTGGTGGATATCAACTGGCAATCGGCTGCACCACATAGAAATATAAGTGGTAAAGCCTTACCGTCGTTAGGACAAATTACAGTTTGATCTGCATATGGCAAAACAGGATTGGTTAATGGTGGTGTTCCTGTAATGTCTACCACATTAAATGTTTGCACAATAGATCGACATGGTGAAAGATTGATGTTATCATTTACCGTGTAAACTCCTACCTGATTTACAGTAATTGTTTGTGTGTTACCTATCACTGCTGTTGACGGCGCCGGTCCTGTCCATACATAACTTTCGTAACCATTTGCTGCGGTTAGCGAAACTGTGGTACCGCACAAAACAACATCTTGTGCAAAATTACATAAATCTAAATTAATTAATGTATTTGTTGGACTTGGTGGGCTTAGATTACAAACACTAAAAGTAGATAAACTAGGATCATCTGTAATTTGAGTGCCGCTCAATACTCCTTGATAAGTTGCGTAGGCTTGATTTTGAATAAGATTAGAACAAGCGTCGTCTAACTCTAAACACGTACAAACCACCTTTACAGGAATGGTTATGGTTTGTATTGGGTCTCCAACATTGACTAAATTATTGGCAATTGTAAAAATAATTTCCCTTGTTACTGGGTTATACGATAAAACAGTTACTCCAGCAGGTAACACTAACGATGCTGGATTAAAGGTAACATTATTGGGTAATACATCCCGAATGGTCACGTTGGTAGCATCATCGTTTCCAATATTTTGAAAAGACACTACGTATTTTAAATCCTGACAAATAGTAACCCCAGTAAAAGCAATATCGACACCTGCTAGATTTTGTACCTGTTTCGTTAATGAAATTTTAGGAGCAATAACCTCCGTGTTAAAAGCATTAAAAAAGTAATAATACACATCTCCACCTGTTCCCAAGCGAATTGTGGCACTGGTTGCGTTGTTTGCAATTACTCCGTTTAAAGGATTGTTAACATTTATAACTCCTGCATCATAACCCAAAGTATTAGTACTATTCGGATTTCGGGTCGTAAAAAAGCCTGCTGTAGTAGTAATGGAACTATTAAAAAAATTGTTTGCTGGTCTTTGTGCGGTGGACATTGCTGTACCGTTTATTTGCAAGAAATCTCCTGTAAATGGCTGATCACCTTCTAAAGCAGTAAATGCAAATTTTGCTTTTACGGGTCCTACTGGTATAGTTCTAAAACCTGTAACAGGTATATTTAAATTAGTAGAGCCATCTATACCACTAAAACCATCGAAAGAGACAATAGATTTTGCAGTTAGTGTTGGGTCTTCGTAAACAATAAAAATAGACCAACCTGCACTTAAACCTAACCCTCCGTTTGAACCTGTACTTGAAAGCACGTTTGCCACAGTATAGGTTCCTGTGGGTGTTGCTAATGCGGTAACGGCTGCAGTTATGTCTGCATAACAAGCGTATGGTTTTCCTCCATTAATAGGGGTGGCATTGGCATCGTATATAACGCTTCCTGTTATATTTTGGTATGCTCCACCGGGTAATTTAAGTTTTACTTTATTTATATCGGTTCTAGATCCTGATTGTAGTAAAGCACCCCAATACAATCCTGCGTATTTTATTTTATAACATGTAGAACCTGTTATAGCTAGGTCAGCGCTACTGGAAGAAAAGGTACTTGCGTCTCCGTCAATATCGATGTATTGCATATCAAGACTCCCATTGTCATTACTTCCATTGTAGGGTGAATTAACACCACCTCCTGAAGATCTATTTAAAATATTGTTCCCTATTAGAAGCATGTCCCCCCTAAGATCCTGATCGAAACGCGGCGTAAAAGGAACATAGTTTTGAGAAAATAAATTTGCGGATACTACAAAAAGTAGTAGTAGTAAGTAGTTTTTTGTTCTCATAGGGTAGGTTTTTAATTCGGAAATGGAGCTAAAATTAGCTAATTCTTTTTTATTAATTAACTTTTTTTTAGGATTTTTATTTTTTGACTCTAAAAATCCTAAAAAAAAGTGGTGTTATTTTTCTATTTTGATTATAAACATTTTGCCGTTGTACGGTTTGTTACCTTTTTCTTCCACCGCTTTTGATGCATTTTGTATAATATCAAATCTGTCATTATAAATATAATATGTTCCATTATTAGCATTGTAGAAGAAATTAATATTTGTTTCCCCTGCTTGTATTGCTTTTGTAATAAAAGCATCTCGCTTGGCAATATCTTTATGTGCTGCCAGCACAGTGTAAAATCCTTCTTCTTCCTTATCAATATTTTTAACAATTTGTGTTCCAGATTGTTCCTCACCAAAATCGAAATCAGCTGATTTATATGGTTTACCTGTTGGTTTTGTATTTGATTTTATTTGTCTTAGCGTTTCTCTGTCTTTTTCATATTTTGCACCTCCTGTGTCAGCTATTGCAAGTTTGATTCTTCGTTTTTTCTCAATATCTGTCTCGGTTTTTATATTTTCGAGTTTAGCTAATAAATTTTCATTTTTTCTATCCGCATTTAATTTATCTGCTTTTAATTTTTCAATTGTTTTTAGATAATTCTGATTAACCGCATCATTTTTATTTGGCACTTTTTTCAATCTTTCATTATATAATGCTTCAAATTCTTTGATAAAATTATCTTGGGTTTTAGTGTTTTCAGCTATTTCAACTTTAAGAGACTCCAGCGCTCTATTTGCTCCTATGGTACTTTGAAATTCTTTAGCTTCAGTTACAACTCCTTTATCTGATAAATCGTTAACTCTTTTTAGTTCTTTAAGCTCATTTTCTTTTGTTTTTGCAATAGAGTCGAGTTTAGATAACGATTGGTTTTGATTTTTCTTAGAATCATCAATAAGTTGACTTAAATAATCTAACTGTTTATCTTCTGTTGATTTATTGGTTACTAATTTAGCGTCGGCATCTGCTTTCGCTTTAGCATCTGCTTCAGCTTTCAATTTATCGGCGGCAATTTTTGCATCGGCTTTCGCTTTGGCATCGGCTTCAGCTTTCGCTTGTTCTGCTTTTAGTTTGTCGGCAGCGATTTTTGCATCAGCTTCGGCTTTCGCTTGCTCTGCTTTCAATTTATCAGCAGCGATTTTTGCATCCGCTTTCGCTTTAGCATCAGCATCGGCTTTTGCTTTAGCATCAGCTTCAGCTTTCGCTTGTTCTGCTTTTAGTTTGTCGGCAGCAGTTTTTGCATCCGCTTTCGCTTTGG
>CAXYWC010000032.1:0-28697 GCA_964292845.1 uncultured Flavobacterium sp.
TCTTGTCCCAAGGCATTGCTTTTTCTACGTCACGCTCCCCTATTTTTATATACGAATAGCGATCTGGAATAGCAACATCGCTAGCCACTCCTTCTAGCTGTGTAGAACCTCCATTTATTCTATAAAATTTTTGTGTGGTTATTTTCAAAGCACCAAAATCTCCATAAAGATTAGGTTTTGGGACATACTGATTCAAATCGGCTACTGTTTGTACTGTTCCTTTTCCGTAAGATTGCTTACTTCCTATAACGATTCCTCTTTTATAGTCTTGAATTGCCGCTGCAAATATTTCGGATGCGGATGCTGAGAAATTGTTTATCATAACCACAAGTGGCCCATCCCATTGCACTTTCGGGTCGTGATCGTACAATACTTCAATATTTTTTTTATCTCTTGTTTGTACAATTGGTCCTTCTTCTATAAACAAACCTGCAATATCTACCACTGTTTTTAGAGATCCACCACCATTGTCTCTCAAATCCATTACAATTCCTTGAACACCTTCTTTTTTTAGACGATCTATTTCAATGGCTATGTCTTTTGCTGAATCTCGACTGTCATTGTTTTCAAAATCGATGTAAAATTTTGGTAAATAAATAACGCCATATTTCACACCTTTTTTTTCTACAATACTAGATTTGGCGTAGGTTTCTTCAATTTCGACAATGTCTCTAATTATCGAAACTATTTTAATTGATCCATCTACTTTTTTGACGGTAAGTCTAACTTCGGTTCCTTTTGGTCCTTTTATTTTCTTTACCACATCGTCTAATTTCATTCCAACCACATCAACAGGCTCATCTTTTCCTTGAGCTACTTTTATAATTTGATCCCCTGGGTCTAATTCTCGTCCTCTCCAAGCAGGACCTCCAGAGATTAATTCCGACACTTCTGTAACTCCATTGTTTCGTTGAAGGCGAGCACCTATTCCTTCTAGCTTGCCGCTCATGCTTTGATCAAATCGGTCTTTTTCTGTTGGTGCAAAATAATACGTATGCGGATCAAACTGCATTACTATCGAATTTACAAAAACTTCAAACCAATCTTCTCTTTGCAATTCTTCAACAAAAGTAAAATAATCGTTTAATGATTTTTGGGTAGATTCTCTAGCTTCTTTTTCTAATTGAGCAAACTCTTTAGCAACATATTTAGGGTCTTTTTCTTTTTTATCTGCCTCTACTTTTTGTTTATCGACAACTGTTGCTAGTACCGAAAGTTTCATTTGCAAACGCCATCTTGCTTTTAGGTCTGCATAGTCATTTGCAAAAACATTTTTTTCAGAATCAATATTGATGGTTTCGTCTGTAGAGAAATCATAAGGTTTATCATTTAGCGCTTTAAAAACTACTTTTGCCTCGTTCATTCGTTTTTTTATACGCTCGTATGTGAGTGTAAAAAAAGCTAAATCGCGATTATGAAGCATATCGTCAATTTTGAATTCATAAGTTTTGAATTCGTCAATATCCGACTGTAGGAAAAACCTTTTGGAAGGATCTAGGGCTTCTAGATAATCTTTGTAAACCGCTTTCGAAAAATTGTCGTCTATTGCGGCAGGATCATAATGTGCTTTTTCAATAATAAAAGTGATGAGATCCAACAAATTCTTGTCTTTTTCCGGATCACTACTCTTTTTAGGCATAAAACTCCATAGGGCTACAGAGATAGCCAGAATAGCTAAGATTACTTTAAAGTTCTTTTTCATATAATTTAAAATTGCATTCATAATATTTTACCAAAGTACATAAAAAACCATGCCGTAATTATTATTTGCACATAATTTTTTGTTAAAGATGTAAAAATAGTTAGTTGCAAGTAAAAATGTTTAATTTCGCATTACTTTTTTATGTTAAATTTTTAAGTATATCGAGATAAAAATGAGAAAACCAGTACTATTAGTTACAAACGACGATGGCGTTTCGGCACCAGGAATACGAGCACTTATTGCTGTTATGCAAGAAATAGGCACCGTAGTGGTGGTGGCGCCAGACAGCCCGCAAAGCGCTATGGGACATGCTATAACCATAAATAGCACCTTACATTTGAACAAAATTTCGGGCGAAAATGCGCTTGTAACCGAATATAGCTGTTCTGGAACCCCCGTAGATTGTGTAAAACTAGCGGTAAATGAAATTTTGAAACAAAAACCTGATTTGTGCGTTTCGGGGGTAAATCACGGTTCTAATTCGTCGATAAATGTGATTTATTCTGGCACGATGAGTGCTGCTGTCGAAGCGGGTATCGAAGGGATCCCTGCTATCGGTTTTTCGTTATTAGATTACGATTGGAATGCTGATTTTGAGACTTTTAAACCCTATATCAAAAAAATTGCACTCGAAGTACTCGAAAAAGGGTTGCCCGAAAACGTCGTTTTGAATGTTAATTTCCCCAAAAGAAAGCAAGAGGATTTGAAAGGCATCCGAATTTGTCGGCAAGCCAAAGCCATGTGGGAAGAAAAATTTGACAAACGAAAAACACCCCAAGGAAAAGATTATTATTGGCTTACAGGCGAGTTTGTAAACCAAGATAAAGGCGAAGATACTGATGAATGGGCTTTAGAAAACGGTTATATTTCGGTGGTACCAGTTCAGTTTGATATGACGGCACACCATGCGATTCCGCAATTAAATAATTGGAATTTAAACAGATAATTATGAAAAAAACAGATTTACTCATTGGCGTTCTAATAGGATTTATTTCCACGTTTTTAGGGACGTACATTTTTTTTGAATTTTTTACAAATTATGGCTTTTTAGAAGGTGTACAAGGAATGAAAAGTCAAGGTTTTTTAGGAAAAGCAATTACTTTAGGCGCTATTTTAAACTTAGTTACTTTTTTTGTGTTATTAAAAATAAATAAAGAACTCATGGCACGCGGCGTAGTACTAGCAACGATTCTTTTGACTGTACTTACACTATTTGTTTAGGATTTTTGTTTCTTTGCGTTAGGGGCTGTAGTGGAAAGCCCACAGCCTGACGAAGGAAGTGCGAGGACTTGAAACGGAAAACCCGACCCTTGTGGTAACGCCCCAAAAAAAGGTATTAATTGAATTCAAGATTGATAAAAAATGAAATATTACATTATTGCTGGTGAAGCATCGGGCGATTTGCATGGTTCGAACCTCGTGAAAGGTATTTTTGCCGAAGATCCAGAAGCTGAAATCCGTTTTTGGGGCGGCGATTTGATGCAGCAAACGGGCGGTACTTTAGTAAAACATTATCGCGATTTGGCTTTTATGGGTTTTTTGGAAGTGGTTTTGAATTTGAAAACTATTTTGAATAATATTAAAATTTGCAAAGCGGATATTCTTGATTTCCAACCCGATGCACTTATTTTTATAGATTATCCTGGGTTTAATATGCGCATTGCCAAATGGTCTAAAAAGCTGGGCATGCGGAATCATTATTATATTTCTCCACAAATTTGGGCTTGGAAAGAAAGTCGCATTAAAGCCATCAAAAATGATGTGGACAAAATGTATGTTATTCTGCCTTTTGAAAAAGATTTTTACGAAAAAAAGCATGATTTTCCTGTTGAATTTGTAGGTCATCCGCTGATTGATGCTATACAGAATCGTCAAAAAACAGATGCTGCACGATTTAAGAAAGAAAACAACTTAGACGAAAGACCGATTGTTGCCCTTTTGCCAGGAAGCCGAAAACAAGAGATTGAAAAAATGTTGTCCGAAATGTTATCGGTTGTTTCTGATTTTCCGAATTATCAGTTTGTTATTGCGGGAGCACCTAGTCAGGATTATTCGTTTTACGAGCCATTTCTTACTTCTAATCAAGTGCATTTTATAAGCAACAAAACCTACGATTTATTGAGTGTTTCCTATGCTGCACTAGTTACTTCTGGAACGGCAACGCTCGAAACAGCTTTGTTTAAAGTGCCTGAAGTAGTTTTGTATAAAGGGAGTTGGGTTTCGTACCAAATTGCAAAACGAATCATTACACTAAAATACATTTCTTTGGTTAATTTGATTATGGATCAGGAAGTCGTAACGGAATTGATTCAAGACGATTGTAATTCGAAAAAAATAAAACTGGAACTGGAAAAAGTAATAACCTCATCCTACCGGACGGCACTTTTGGCGAATTATGATTTGCTAGAAAAAAAATTAGGCGGTGCTGGAGCAAGTTTTAAAACAGCTCGTCTTATTGTTAGTGATACTGTAGAAAAGAAAAAATAATTTTAGCATCTTGCTCGTATGAAAATACTGCAATTCCCTATTGTACGAATCAATTTTTGGTTCGTTTTAGGCATCATAACTGCTTATTATGGCAATCCGAGTGCGTTATTAGGGTTTACACTATTAGGTGTAACCTCGTTTCTTTTTGGGCTTGCCTACCTGCAGTCGAAAGATCAATTTGAACAAAACCCTTTTTTTGGTGCTACTCTATATGCTGTGCTATTTTCGATAGGAATTACAACCACTATTGTTCATAATGATCGCTTTACAAAAAATCATTATATTCATAGCGAAAGTAATTTTAATACTCCTTGTTTGATAACGGCTACCGTTGTCGAAAAACTTAAAAACACCCATTCTAACAACCGATACATTGCAGAAATTACTGAAATTAATAGCTTAAAATCATCCGGAAAATTTTTATTACATTTAAAAAAAGATTCCATATCCAACGATTTTAGTGTTGGAACCAGGCTGCAAATAGAAGACCAATTGACTCACCATTTTAAACCCAACAATCCTAACCAGTTTGATTACGGAAACTATTTAGAAACAAAAGGAGTTTATGCTCAGGTGTTTACTAAAAAATCGCAATTAAAAATTAGCCCTATAATCGAGAAATCTATTGGGTATTACACGTCCAATTTTCGAAATAAAATCATACAAAATTTAGAGCGTAGTGGTTTCAAAAAAGAAGAATTAGCAGTTGTATCTGCCTTAATTTTAGGACAACAACAAGATATTTCTCCTGAAGTTCTACGGGATTATCAATATGCTGGAGCAGTTCATATCCTTTCGGTTTCAGGATTGCATGTTGGTTTTATATTGTTCTTCATTACCTTTTTATTAAAGCCATTGCCTAAAAACAAATATGGCAATAGTATTAGGTTGGTAGTTATTTTAGTTTCCTTGTGGCTGTTTGCTCTTGTTGCTGGATTAGCGCCATCGGTCGTGCGCTCTGCCACAATGTTTAGCTTTTTGGCTGTTGGTATGTTTCTTAATCGAGAAACCAATATTTTTCATAGTACGTTGGTTTCCTTATTTTTAATTTTACTTATTGAGCCTTTCTTTTTGTTCGATATTGGATTTCAACTCAGTTATATTGCCTTGTTTTTTATACTTTGGCTACAACCCCTGCTAAAAGGAATTTGGACACCCAAAAACAAAATTAGCACCTATTTCTGGGACATTATCACCGTTTCCTGTGCGGCACAAATTGGAGCTATGCCGCTGAGTATTTACTATTTTCATCAGTTCCCTGGTTTATTTTTTGTAACAAACCTAGTCCTCATTCCTTTCCTTTCGGTAATTATGGCGGCTGGGGTTTTGCTTATGCTTTTAGCTTATTTCAATCTAATCCCTGTTTTTCTTTCTAAAATGGTTGAGTTAAGCATTACTTTTACCAATACTTATATTAAATGGATAGCTTCGATTGAAACTTTTGTTATCAAAAACATTCCACTAAGTTTTGCCTTACTACTCGCGTCTTATTTACTGATTTTTACTTGGATTATTTGGTTCAAAAAGCCAAGTTTTACAAAAATGCGTTTAGGTTTAATTAGTGTTCTTATCTTTCAAATTGTATTTGTAGCTACTCATTGGCGTGAGCAAAGCAAAAAAGAATTCATTGTTTTTAATGCCAAACAAAACACCATTTTAGCAGAACGCATAGGTCAAAAAGTGACGCTTTATTCAAAAGATTCTTTAACAGAAAATAGTTTTGAAAAAAGGATGGTTCAGTCGTATGTAACCGCTAATTTTTGTACACTCAAGGAGCCTACATTCCTTACAAATACTGCTTTTTTCAATTCAACTAAAATTTTGATTATAGACAAAACTAGCGTTTATAACACCTCTATAAAGCCCGATGTTATTATTTTAAGAGATTCGCCCAAAGTTAATTTAGAACGACTGCTATTAACCATAAAACCCAAACTTATTATTGCCGACGCTTCTAACTACAAAAGCTACGTTAGCGCTTGGAAACGAACTTGTACTACAGAAAAAATCCCTTTTCATAGTACGTACGAAAAGGGATTTTATAAATTATAACCTGCTTTTATTTAGATTTTGCTGGTTTTATTCTTTTTTTTCCTGCTTTAGAACTAGGAACAAATTTCGCTATAATTTGGTCTGCACCAGCAAGCCAAACACTTGGTCCTCCTGCTACATAGCCTGTACTGCCTAATTGTTCGAAGTTGATTTTTCCCGCTTTATTATCTGCTTTTGCAAACCATACTGTTGGAAAGCCTTGCACGCCAAAAGCTTGTTGCAAGCCATTGTTTTGTGTTTTTATTTCTTCTGTTTGGGCTTTTCCTCTAGGAAAATCGAGTTCTACTAGGACTACTTTTTCTTTTGCCCATGCTTCAAACTCTGGGGTTTTGAAAACTTCTTTTTGCAAACGAATGCACCAACCGCACCAGTCGCTTCCTGTGAAAAACAAGAACAAAGGTTTGTCTTCTTTCTTAGCTATTTCCATAGCTTCTTTTACATTAGTGTGCCATACTAGACTTCCGTTATTTGATTTAGCATCATTATTATTTGAGTCAAAACTAGAAAATAGGAATACTGCGATTATTGGCAGCAAAAAAAGTAGGTATTTAAGTTTGTTCATTAGGTTGTGTTTTTAAGTTATTTTGGGTAAATATAAAAAAGAAAACGAAGCAAAAATAAATTACTTCAAAATTTTCAATAGTTCTTCCTGTGTTTTGTAGCCCACTATTTGTTGTTGTGTTTCGCCATTTTTATCAATAATATACATTGATGGGTATCCT
This sequence comes from uncultured Flavobacterium sp., assembly GCA_964292845.1. GTDB lineage: Bacteria > Bacteroidota > Bacteroidia > Flavobacteriales > Flavobacteriaceae > Flavobacterium. Next base: position 6,964 of record CAXYWC010000032.1, read on the forward strand.
TTTACTTTCAAAAAAGAGGTCAATTCGTGAGCGCTATTTCTTCCTTTTCTGTTGGGATCAAAGCCTGGGTTAGAAAATTTACTCCCTTTGAATGTTATAATCGAGTTGCCTTCGGCATTAAATTTTACGGCATAATAATTTTTATTTATAAAATCGATTACTTCGGCATCCTGAAACGTGTTTTTATCCAGCATTTTACATGGATCATACCAATCGGTGTATATATTCATAAAAATAGGTTTTGGCGCTTTTTTTTGTTTCGCCAATGCTTCCTCTATAGACATCCATCTAATTTCCTGAGAATGAACAGATAGCACTCCTAGCAACAAGAAGAATGCTAAAATTAGTTTTTTCATTATTTACTTTTTTTATTTACTATCAAAAATAATGCCGAAAAGAAGAAATTTATTTCACTTCTTGCATTAATTTCTTAATTAATGGCGAAATTACAATTAAAATTATTCCAGCAACTAATGCGTAAATTGCCAATGTATAATAACCATCTGTGTACGATTGCAACTTAGACAGCAAGGTAGTTCCTCCATTGGATTGTGAAATGGCTGCGCCTAATTTTCCTGCGGCTAATTGCCCGAAAGCACTTGCTAAAAACCACAAACCCATCATCATTCCGAACAATCGTTTGGGTGATAATTTCGTGATAATTGACATTCCTATTGGCCCTAAACAAAGCTCTCCTATTGTGGTTACAAAATAAGCAAACGTAAAAACATTTAACGAAGTAATTCCGTCAACATTTGCAAAAAATTTGGTGTAATAAAACAAATAAAATGAAGCGGAAAGAAACAAAAATCCAATTCCGAATTTGATTAATGTGTTGGGTTCCAATTTCTTTTTAGCCAACCACAACCACAACAATCCGATGAGAGGACTTAAAATAATAACAAAAAAAGTATTGGAACTATTGTTTACCACGTTGGGGTCTATGGTAAAACCTAGCAAATTATTTGATAAATTGTCTTTTGCGAAAAGCGATAACGAACCACCACTTTGTTCATAAATGGCGTTAAACAAAAAATAGAAAAAGATGAATGAAAAAGCTGCAATTAATTTTTTCTGCAAACTAGCTTCGCCTAATTTTAATAATTCAAAAATAAAATAACCCACTGCAATTATTCCGATAGTATACATGAAATAATCGGTATAATCGGTATTAATTACCATGGTGTATATAAATGGAATACTTAAAAGTGAACCAATATAAACTGCAATTTCTCTTGTTTTTCTTTTAGATTCAGGCAATGTTAATAATGGAGAATCGCCTATTGGACCTAAATGTTTTTTAGTAAACAAAAAGGTCAGCAACCCCGCAATCATAACAATGGCTGCTGCCAAGAAACACAATGTCCAAGAATGAAACTTTCCTAAATAGATGCAAAGTGCTCCACCAAACAATCCGCCGATGTTGATTCCTGCGTAGAACATTCCGTAACCTGCATCACGTCGAGGATCTTTTTCGTGGTAAAGTTCGCCAACCATTGACGAAATATTGGGTTTGAAAAAACCTGTTCCAATAATCGAAAAAGCGATTCCGTAATAGAACATTTGTTGTGGTGCAAATGCAATTAGCAAATTACCCAGAATCATTACAATTCCACCAAAAAACAACGACTTTTTGAATCCTAAAACTTTATCGGCAAAAATTCCACCAATAAATGTAAACGCATACACAAATGCCTGAATAGCACCGTACTGCAAGTTGGCTGCGTCGTCTTTTAGCAAAAGCTGATCTACCATAAAAAAAGTAAGTACACCGCGCATTCCGTAGAAACAGAAACGTTCCCACATTTCTACTGTAAATAAATACCACAACTGTTTTGGGTATTTTCCTTCAAAATTTTGAATTTCTTCTATTGTAATTTGCTTTTCCATAATTTTAATTGATTCCTTTTTCTTTCATTACTGCGTTTAATCTTTTCAATATCAACAATCCTAATGTTGTGGCAAACAACAATAACAAACTATTTACTAAAAAAAAGTTAGCTTTATTTTCATAATCATACCACATACTGGCTAAAACGCCTGATAATTTATTTCCGATAGAAATGGACAAGAAAAAGCCACCCATCATTAATGCGGTTAATCTTGGAGGACTCAATTTAGAAACAATTGACAATCCCATTGGCGACAAGCATAATTCTCCAATTGTAATTACTCCATACGTTCCTACTAACCATAATGGCGATACTTTTACAGTCCCATTACTTCCAAAATAGACGGCACCAATCATAACCAAACAGGAAAGAGCCGATATGAATAATCCTAAAACAATTTTTGACGGCGTTGATGGTTCTTTGCCTCTTCTTCTCATAAAAGTAAAAAATCCAACTACTAAAGGTGTGAGCAAAATAATCCACCCTGGATTCACCGATTGAAATAGTTCTGTATTGATTAAAGAAACTTTTTTAGAAGGTTCTTGTTCTAAAACTGCTTTTTGTTCAGCAGAAACATTGGTAAAATACACATCTTTTCCTTGCACTTTTATTGGTTCATCAGCTTCATTCTTTTCGGCTTTGAATTGATTGTCGTATTTCTGAACTTCTTTGGTTTGAAAATCTTTACTTTCTACTAAATAAATAGCAGAAAGGGCTTTTTCGGTAGTTCCTGTAACTTGTCTGTCTGTATAATAATTTGCCCAACGCGTTAATGCCGTTCCGTTTTGTTTGAAAACTGCCCAAAACAGCATACCTACTGCAAAAATAGCCAATAATGCGCCTAATGGTCGTTTGTCTTCTAAATTCGCTTTAGTGTACAAGCGTACATAAAAAATTATTACTGGAATACAAGCAAAGATAAACGCATCGGTTGAATCGCTTTTGAAAATATTTCCTGGAATTACCCAACCAATGATTCCTGCAATAATTGCGGGTAAAAAAACGGAACTCAAAATTCGTCCTAAACTGATATCCCCTTCTTGTTTTGGTTTCATCACATTGGCAAATTCCAAATGTTTTCTCCCTCTTGAGAAAATTAGCAATCCAATAAACATTCCGATTCCTGCTGTAAAAAATGCTGCACTCCAGCCGTATTGATTCCGCATGAAAGCTGCAATAATGTTGCAAATAAAAGCACCAATATTGATTCCCATATAGAAAATATTATACCCAGCATCTTTATGAGCTTTGTATTCTTCTGTCGAATATAAATTTCCCACTAATGTGGAGATACTTGGTTTGAAAAATCCATTTCCAATGATGATTAATGCCATCGAAATGTAAAATATAGTAAGATTATGAAACCCTAAACCGATGTAACCCAAGCCCATCAAAAAACCGCCTAAATAAATTGATTTGAAATAACCTAGAATTCTATCGGCAATAAAACCGCCTAAAAATGGCGTGAGATAGGTTAATGCGATATAGGTTCCGAAAATATCATCGGCGTTTTTATCGTTAAATGCTAGCCCTCCTGTAGAAGTGGGATCAATCATATAAAGGACAAAAATTCCTATAATTAAATAATATCCGAAACGTTCCCACATTTCGGTAAAAAATAGAAAAGCTAATCCTTTAGGGTGTTTATTTTTCATAGTCTAAAATTAAAAAAACCTGTAACAGTAATGTTACAGGTTTGAAAGATATAAAATATTTTTAAATTAATTAGGTCGTTTCATTCATCATTTTCTTTAATTTAGGTGATAATAAAGCTAAAATTATAGCTGCAATTCCACATAAAACAACGAAAACCATAAAGAATTCATATAGATTATGAATCTCGAAACCTGCAAAAGACGTATATTCAAGAGGTAATTGTTCTTTATCAAACAATGCAAGTTGTTCTGGATTTAATGTTGCTTTTTTGTCCAAAACATCTTGTAAATTAACTCCTAATTTTTCTGCTTTTTGGAATTTATCACCCGTTGCTGGAATAATTGCGCCTAGTGAACCAGCTAAAGCATAACCAGCGGCATTTGAAATAAAGAAAACTCCATATAAAAGTGAAGCAAATCTTTTCGGCGCTAATTTTCCTACTAAAGACAATCCAATTGGAGATAAACAAAGCTCACCCATAGTTTGAATTAAATATAAAAGCATTAACCATTTGATTGCTAATAATCCTGAATTACCTAAATCTTTTACATTGTGAGCAATAATAAAATAACTTAGAGCAATCAAAGCTAATCCCATTGCTTGTTTTAATGGTGAAACAGGTTCTTTTCCTTTCGCTCTTAACTTATCCCAAAGTAAACTAAATGGCAATGCCAACATCACTACGAAAATTCCATTAAAAATTTGAACCATTGAAGGAGGCATATTCCATCCAAAAATATTTCTATCTGTTTGATTATCTGCAATAAAAGTTAACGAAGAACCTGCTTGTTCAAAAGCTGCCCAAAAGAAAATTATAAAGAAAGACACAATATAAATAACCCATATTCTTTGTCTCTCTACTTTGTTTTCAGCAGAGCTCATAATTAGATAAGCTAAAGATATTCCTGCTGAATATATAAAAGGGTATATAAGTCCTTTTATTAATTGTCCCATTTCAACTGATGTAACTCCGAATTCTCCAACTAAAATATATCTGAATACAAAAAACAATACAGCAAACAATCCAAATGCAATCCCAATAGATTTACCTGTAAATTTAGCAGTTTGAGTTTCTCCTTCTTCAAAATCTCCAGCATCATTGTTTTTTGGCAAACCACCAATTGCTCTTCCTTCTGGCGTAACAACATACTTGTCTTTTAATATGAAAAAAGTAATTGTACCTATTACCATTGCGATTGAAGCCGCTAAAAATCCCCATTTAAAAGCAAAGATATCTCTAACACCTGTTTCAGCATCTTTAACATCACCTACCCATGGACAAATAAATTGACCTAAAAATGCTCCAATATTGATACCCATGTAAAAAATAGTAAATGCAGAATCTAATTTACTTTTTTCTTGTTTTGGATATAAACTCCCTACCATTGAAGAGATATTTGGCTTAAAAAATCCGTTCCCAAAAATTATAATAAATAAAGCAATCCACATAAACGCCTTTGCGCTACCAATATTTGAATCAAAAGTAGAAGCACTTATAAACAATAAAAACTGACCTATAGCCATTAAAGTTCCACCAAACATAATGCTGTATCTATTTCCAATATATTTATCAGAAATAAACCCCCCCATTAGTGGCGTTAAATAACATAATGCTAAAAATCCTCCATATATAATTGCTGCATCTGCTTCTTTAATTAACAAAGAATTAACCATAAATAAGGTTAAAATAGCTCGCATTCCATAGAAGTTGAACCTTTCCCACATTTCTGTTCCGAATAATACCCAAAGTCCTTTTGGATGTCCTGTTTTTACTGTTTCACTCATTTTTGTTTATTTTAGTTTTGGTTAATCTATTTCAAGACAAGCAATTTCATGCTTTTCTGGATTTGTTATAAAATTTCTTATCATTAAATGTTTTTCATCCAGCAATTCAACTATTTCATTAGTCGCTAAATTTCCTCTTCGCATCCATATTATTTTAGGTGGACAACCATTTATGATACTTATGTCATAAAAGTCAGAATCAAAAGTAACAATTATAAAACCTTCTTTTTTAGCATAATTCCAAATATCAATATCATTTACATTCATCAGTCCTACACTGGAAATGTGTTTTGATTCTGAAAAAATTGCAGGTAATTTTTTTTCAATTCTAAATGAAATATTTTGATCAAACAATAATTTCATTATACACTCTCAATTTTATGCTCTTTATCAGCGGCATAAGCTAAACACGCTAAAATATCTTTTTCTGTTAATTCTGGAAAATCAAATACAATTTCTTGCATCGTCATTTCGTTTGCTAACCAATTTAAAACATCATAAACAGAAATCCTAGTCTCTCTAATACAAGGCTTTCCGAATCTTTTGTTCGGGTTTCTAGTGATTATGTTTTGATAATTTACCATATCTCTTTACTATTATGTTGTCTCCAATTGTGATGACATCAAATCTACAACTTCTCTTTTATAAAATTGGTCATTTTAGTGTACAATTGCAATCTTGTTTTTCCTCCATAAATCCCATGATTTTTATCTGGATAAATGGCCCAGTCGAATTGTTTGTTGGCTTGTACTAATGCTTCAATCATTTTCATAGAATTTTGCACATGCACATTATCATCGGCAGTTCCGTGAATGAGAAGAAAGTTTCCTTTTAATTTGCTTACATGTGTAATTGGCGAATTAGTATCGTAACCGCTGGCGTTTTCTTGTGGTGTTTGCATGTATCTTTCGGTGTACACACTGTCATAATATCTCCAAGAAGTTACCGGCGCAACGGCAATAGCTGTTTTAAACACATCGGCTCCTTGAAAAATACAGTTTGACGCCATAAATCCACCGTAAGACCAGCCAAAGATACCAATTCTAGATTGGTCAACATAAGTATATGTTCCAAAAAGTTTAGCAGCATCAATTTGATCTTCTACTTCCAGTTTTCCTAATTCTTTTTGAGTACATTTTTTGAAATCGGCTCCTTTAAAACCTGTTCCACGACCGTCCACACAAGCTACAATATAGCCTTGTTGTGACAACATCATAAACCAGTAATCGTCAGCTCCATTCCAATCGTTGTTTACTTGTTGCGATCCTGGTCCAGAATATTGATACATAAATACAGGATATTTCTTATTGGCATCAAAATCTTTTGGTTTAATCATCCAAGCATTTAGTTTGTTTCCTTTTGTCGTGGTTAGTTCAAAAAACTCTTTCGATGGCAAATTGTAAGACGCTAATTTGGTTTCTAAAGCTTCGTTAGATACAATGGTTTTAATTATTTTTCCCGTTTTAGAGTCATTCAAAGTATATTTTGGTGCATTTTTAGCACTAGAATATGAATTGATGAAATATTGAAAATTTGGACTAAAAGTCGCTGCATTTGTTCCTGTCGAAGAAGTTAAACGCGTTTTTCCACTTCCGTTTAATTTGATACTATATACATCACGATTTATCGAACCATTTTCTACCGATTGATAGTAAATTGTTCCCGTGTTTTCGTCGAAACCGTAATAACTAGTTACTTCCCAATTGCCTTTTGTAATTTGGTTTTTCAGTTTTCCTGTTTTGTCATATTGATAAATATGATTGAAACCGTCTTTTTCGGAAGTCCAAATAAAACTATTGTCTTTCAAGAACGTTAAATTGTCCGTTACATCAACATAAGCTTTGTCTTTCTCGTTAAGCACCACTTTTTTAGCACCTGTATTCCCATCAATAAACAACAAATCTAAATTGTCTTGATGACGGTTCAAAACCTGTGCCGACAATGTATTTGCTTCGTTTGTCCAGTCTAATCGAGCAATATAAAAATCATTGTAATTTCCTAAATCTATTTTTTTGGTATTTGCCGTTTTCACATCATAGATATGTAAGGAAACTTCCGAATTTTTCTCGCCCGCTTTCGGATATTTGAATCTATCCGTTACAGGGTATAAATCCTGACCATAAACATTCATCGAAAATTCGGGAACTTGACTTTCATCAAAACGAATGAAAGCAATTTTATCGCTCGAAGCATTCCAATCAAAAGCTCTCACAAAAGCAAATTCTTCTTCATAAACCCAATCCGTAATTCCATTAATGATGGCATTACGTTTTCCATCGGTCGTGATTTGTGTGGTTTTTTTAGAGGCTAATTCATACACATACAAATTGTTTTCTTTAGCAAAAGCAATTTTAGAACCATCGGGAGAAAAAGTAGGTTCTTGTATTTTGTCGTCTGAAATTTTTGTTACTGATTTTGAAGCAATATCATAAATGTAAAAATGCGAAACCGAAGAATGTCTAAATATTTGATCGGAATTATTAGCAATCAAAATTTTCTTTTCATCATTACTAAAAGTATAACTATCTATTCCTTGTAACTCTGAAAAATCTTTAGTATCAATTAAAGCTGCTACTTTGTTTAATGTTGCAAAATCATACAAATCGATTGTGCTCGACGTTTTCCCATAATTGAGCACCGTATATTGGTTCGTGTTTTTTAAAGCCGCCAATTCGGTCATGCCTTTTGTTCTAAAGGCGCCACCCCAGATTTCTTCTAACGTTATCTTTTGTTGTGCAACAGCTGATAATGAAGCAAATAAGAATAAAACGAATGTTTTTTGTATTGTTTTCATGTAAAATTATTATAAACGATGCCAATTTTAGTGAAAAATTTGGACATAATCGCAATTATGAGTGTTAATTTCTGTTCTGCAAAATTACAAACAAGTACTAAAATCGAATTTTATATCGTTTTTTTTCCTAATTTTGAATCGTAAATAACTACTTTATGGAAACTATCACAATTGAATTTCAACCAAGTATCAAAGAGAAATTAATTGAATTTTTTAATTCTTTTTCTCAGAATGAATTGCATGTTATTGAAGAAGAAAGCACTGTTATTAAAGATGACGCTTACTGGGAACATAGAAATAAACTGCATTTAGCATTAGAAAAACTTAAATCAGGCGAAAGTAAATTATACGATATTGATGAGTTAGACGCTATGTTGGAAGCAACAATTTCTAAATATGAAAGTTAAATTTTTAAAATCTTTTTACTTTCAACTAAATGAAATCGTTGACTATATTGCCAAAGACAAACCACAAGCAGCAAGGAAATTTAAAAAAGAGTTAGTTGTAGCAATTAAAAAAGATTTGCAATTTCCGTATAACTATAAAAAATCAATATATTTTGATGAGGATAATTATCGGGATTATGTTCACAAAGGTTATACAATTACTTGTCAAATTAATAATAAGGATCAATTAGTAATTATATTGGGCATTATTAAGAATAAAAACACCTATTAGAAACAAAAAAACAATGCCAAAAGCGATTACTGGATTCTCAAAATTAACCAAAGAAGAAAAAATAAATTGGATTGCTTCTACCCATTTTTCAAATACCGAAGAAGCAACCCAAACCATCAAAAAATACTGGAATTCTGATACAGAATTGCAAAAACTTCATGATGAATTTATCGAAAACACCATCACAAATTTCTATTTACCTCTTGGTGTTGCGCCAAATTTTCTGATTAATGGTAAAAACTATACTATTCCGTTTGCTATCGAAGAAAGTTCAGTTGTGGCAGCCTCATCAAAATCAGCTAAATACTGGGGAACTCGCGGCGGATTTAAAACCACGGTTCTAAATTCTGAAAAAATAGGGCAAGTTCATTTTATTTTTAAAGGAAGTTCTAAAAATCTAAAAACTTTTTTCAATCAACTAAAACCAAAATTATTTATTGGTACCGAAAGCATTACTAAAAACATGCAAAAACGTGGTGGTGGCATTCTCGATATCGAATTGCGTGATAAAACTTCCGATTTAGAAAATTATTACCAGTTGCATGCCACTTTTGAAACCAAAGATTCGATGGGTGCTAACTTCATCAATTCTTGTTTAGAGCAATTTGCAAAAACATTAAAAGAAGAAGCTTTACAATCTGAAATTTTGTCTGAAACAGAAAAAAATATTGAGGTCGTAATGAGTATTCTATCAAATTATGTCCCTAATTGCATTGTTCGAGCCGAAGTTTCTTGTCCAGTTTCAGACTTAGCAGAAAAAAACATAGAAAACCCACAAGAATTTGCAGAAAAGTTTATTCGTGCGGTCAAAATTGCCGAAATAGAACCTTTCAGAGCTGTGACGCACAACAAAGGCATCATGAACGGAATAGACGCCGTGGTTCTCGCTACTGGAAACGATTTTCGTGCTGTCGAAGCAGGAATTCATGCTTATGCTTCCAGAAACGGACAATATTCTAGCTTATCACATGCCAAAATAGAAAATGATATTTTTACTTTTTGGATGGAAATCCCATTGGCATTAGGAACCGTTGGCGGATTGACCTCATTGCATCCGTTAGTAAAAATGTCCTTAGAAATGTTAGGAAAACCATCGGCACATGAGCTCATGCAAATTGTTGCTGTCGCTGGATTGGCGCAAAATTTTGCTGCTTTAAGAAGTTTAACGACAACTGGAATTCAGCAAGGACATATGAAAATGCACCTGAATAATATTATCAACCAGTTTGAAGCTACTGAAAACGAAAGGGTTTTGATAAAAAATTATTTCAAAGAAAATATGGTATCACATTCGGCAGTTGTCGATTTTATTGAGAATTTAAGGAAATAAAATTAGGAGCTATTCCCGCTATTCGTTACAATCTTTTGCTTTTTAAAGAAAAAAGCAAAAGGATTTTCACTGCTATCGGGGCTAAAAAAAGAAACTTGAAAAAAACATTTTACAGTAACGGAAAATTGCTCATTACAGGCGAATATGTCGTTTTAGACGGTGCTATTGCTTTGGCTTTGCCTACAAAAATGGGGCAGAATTTAATTATAGAAGATGGTTTTAATAAAGAAATTGTCTGGAAAAGCTATGATTTTGATGGAAGTCTTTGGTTTGATGATACAATCCTATTTTCTGATATTACAACTAAAAAATCTTTTGAAAATAATTCAGTTAAAACCACTTTAATTGAGATTTTACATGAATCATACCATTTAAATTCTAGTTTTATTGATGAATCTGATGGCTACATCGTTTCTACAAATCTAACTTTTCCTAAATTTTGGGGACTGGGCACTTCATCAACTTTAATAAATAATATAGCTAGTTGGTTGCAAATTGATGCTTTTACATTGCTTAAAAATGCTTTTGGAGGAAGTGGTTACGATATTGCTTGTGCACAAAATGATTCGGCTATTTTATATCAATTGGTAAACCAAAAACCAATTATAAAAACCATCGATTTTAATCCAACATTCAAAGAGAACATTTACTTTGTTTACCTTAACAAAAAACAAAATAGCAAAACGGCTATTGCGAATTATCGAAGCAAACAAGGAGATGTTGCAAATTCCATTGTAATAATAAATGAAATTACAGAAGCCTTAATAAATACAACCGAATTACACGATTTTGCTAAAAAAATAGAAAAACACGAAGGTATCATGAGCGAAATTCTAGGAATGCAAACCGTAAAACAAAGTTTATTTCCAGATTTTGAGGGTACTCTAAAAAGTCTTGGGGCTTGGGGTGGCGATTTTGTGATGGTTATTTCAGAAAACAATCCTATTGCTTATTTTGAAACTAAAGGGTATGATGTTGTGGTTTCGTATGAAGAAATGTTATTGTAATTTTTATTTTAGCACTTTGAGAGAGCCATTTATAATAATTCTAAATAAATAAATTGTAACTATTCAGCCACTTAAAATATTTGATATTCAAACTGTTATAAACTTTAGTAAATCTAAGATTGAATTCATGAAAAAACTAAATAATTGATTATCTTGGTTTAAAAATTACAGTTTAATTTTTTTAAAATTAAAAATTTTATTAATTACTGTTAATCAGTATTTTAAAAAAGAATACAGGCTGAATAGTTACTAAAAAAGAATATTTTTGAAGAAAAATAAAACATGAAAATTAAATTAAAATACAGCTTTTTTGCAATCTCCCTATTGTTTGCTATTGCTAGCAACGCACAAGAATTTCAAGGCAGAGCGATTTATGCGTCTAAAACACTACACAACGTAGTTTTTGAATCAAAAGGCATGAGCGATGAAAAAGTCAAAGCATTGACTGAAAAAATGAATAAAATGTTTGAAAAAACATTTGTTTTAAATTTCAACAAAACAGAATCGTTATACCAACAAGTACAAAAACTGCAACCATTAGGAACCAATCAAAATGCTGCTGCCAATGAATTAGAAGGAGAACTTTACAAAAATAGTAGCACCAAAAAATACAGTAAAGCCGAAGAGTTTGGCAATAAGAATTATACTATTACCGATGTTTTAAAAAATTTCAATTGGGACATCAAACAAGAAAGTAAAAAAATAGGAGGCTATACCTGCTATAAAGCTGTTTCAATTAGAAAAGTAACTAAAAAAGAACTTCAGGAATATGAAGCTGAAAAGGCAAAACAACGTAAAAACAAAACCCATTTTTTAAATCTAGAAAAACCAAAAGACAATGTAATAACTGTTTGGTTTAACCCAGAAATTCCGGTAAGCCATGGGCCAGACCAATATTGGGGGCTACCTGGATTGATAATGGAAGTTAATGAAAACAACCTAATTGTCTTATGTTCAAAAGTTATTCTAAATCCGAAAGATAAAAAAACAATAAAAGCCCCAAAAAACGGAAAGGCACTATCGCAAAGCGCTTACGATTTGATGGAAGAAAGTCAATATGCTAAATTAAAAGACGAAAACGGCGCTATTCATATTAATGCAAATTGATAAAAACCCTTTTTTTGGTATTCTATAATTTTTTGACTTGTTGCTAATCTAGATTACTATGGGTTTTATAGGTAGCAAAATAAATACCCTTTAAAAAAAAAGGTACTTACCTATTTTTTTAAAGGGTATTTATTGGTACAAATTAAGAAGGCCCTGAGAGCTTTAATAATGTCCAATTTATTCAATTATAATAGTTTTAGTTGCTTTTCCTTTATTAGTAATTACTTCAAAAAAGTAACTCCCTTTTGAGAAACTAGAGACATTAATCGTATTGTTATTTCCTGTTTTAATTAATTGTCCTAAAGTATTGTAAATATTTACTGCCTTCAATTCTAGATTTTTTTGCAACGTAATCGTTATTTTTTCTGAAGCAGGATTAGGGAATACTCCAAAATTATCCAATACAAAACTATCAGAGGATAATAATGCGGATAAATCATATAGGCGTACATGACCTGATTCTGCTCCATTTCCATCATTTTTACGAGCTCCTATTGCTAAAGCACTTCCGTTTCCTGCAAGCGATATGCTATAACCACTTTCATCACCAGCAGCTTCACCATCAATATCTGCACCTATTTTTGTCCATACATTAGCTATATTGCGATAAATTCTCACATGACCCGAATCAACACCATTTCCTGTATTACTGTAAGCTCCTATTGCGAGTATAGTTCCATCTGAAGAAATTGAAATATTATAACCGCTCTGGTCACCAGCCGCTTCTCCGTTTATATTTGAACCAACTTGTGTCCAAGTACCAGCAGTGTTATGAAACACACGCACATTTCCTGAATTACTTCCGTTTACATCATTACCTTGAGCTCCGATAGCCAAGGTAGTTCCATCAGCTGAAATAGAAACACAATAACCACTAAAGTCCGCCATCGCTTCGCCTTCTATAGCTAAGCCGACTTGCGTCCAAGTTCCAGCAGTGTTATGAAAAACTTTAGTTTGACCATTAAAAAAAAATCCTCCTGAATTCCCTGGATCTCCAATTGCTATTGTAGTTCCATCGGCAGACAATGAAACACTATAATGATTGGCATTACTACTCAAAATATTTATTGGGGATCCCACTTGTGACCAAACACTCGCAGTATTATGAAAAATAGTTACTTGCAAATTACCTGGAATACCTATGGCTAAGGTAGTTCCATCACCAGAAAGAGTTAAATCATAATTATTAACTATAGTATTGATTCCTGGTGTACCACTAAAACTTGAGCCTACTTGTGACCAAACACCTAAATTATTATGATATACCCGTATAAGAACATTAGAATTGATAAAAGCTCCAAAAGCGATTGTATTCCCATCGTCAGAGATAGCAACTGACCAACCAATATTTTCAGATGTAGTACCATTTATACTTGTACCTACTTGTGTCCAAGTCCCTAAGTTATTATGAAACACGCGTATTTGTCCTCCGCCAATTCCTCCGCCATTATGACCAGGAGCACCTATAACTACAGTGCTACCATCAGCAGAAAAATCGACACTTTTCCCACTTACATTGTTTGGTGCCACACCATTTATATCTGTTCCTATTTGTACTTGAGCGGTTACAAACAGGTATGAAAAGAACAAACTAGATACTAAAATTATTGTTTTAAATTTAATTGACATATATTTCATTTTTTTTTGCAAAACTACGAAAAATAATTCAAAAGCACTCCTAGATTGCTCATCATATACTTGAAGATTCTATAAGAGCAGGTAACTCTATATTCTACTATTTTCCTGCATGAGCATTTAAAAATTTAGAACTACTCCTAATGTCTCTGACTTTGCAGTCTTTAATATTATACTTTATTTTAAAACTACAAAATTAGAGCCTTTCTAAAATTATTCATTCCTCATAAATACAAGAAACCTTAACTAATATAAACAAAAAAATCCCGATTGCTCGGGATTTTTATATTTATACAACTTAATTTCTTAATTAAATTGTGCTCTGTTGTCTTCAATAGTAGCATCTTTCTTAAGTGCATTGTAAACTCTTCCTTGCACAGATCCTTTAGATTGTCCGTTTAGTCTTGTTACAACATCTTTATAATCTGTAGCAACAGGTGGTTTTGTTGTAGATTTTACTTTAATTTTAAATACTCCCGAAACTCCGTCGATGGTTTGTGACACAACTCCTGGTTTAAGAGCAAATGCTGTTCCTACTACTTTAGGTTCTACTCCTATTGTTTGTATGTATGCGTTTGCGGCAACCACATCTAAAGCTTCTTTTACTGGAGAACCTGTAGCTTTTGAAACGGCTTCAAGAGTAGCTCCTGTCATTTTAACTTTGATTAATTGCGCTTTCTTTTCGTTTCTTAACTTAGGCCCAATTGCAATTTTTGCTTCGTCAATTGTTAACAAACCTGCTGCATTTACTTTTTTCAAACGAGCAATAACATGACCTGCTGGAATATTAAAACGTTTTACTTCGCCTTCTTTTGCAGCAAATGCCCAACGAACAATTTCTCTTTGACTACCAACCCCATTAATGTTTTCGTCTAAAGCTAATAATTTAGCTACTGGTGCTACGGTTAGTTTCAATTCTTTGGCAGCTACATCAAACGCTTTTTCGTTTGCAGCCATTTCAAACTTAGTAGCGGTAGCAAAAATTTTGTCGCTTGTTGCTTCCGATGGTGCAATTTTTTGAGCAATGGTAGCTAAACGAACCGCATCTTGCTTGTCGGTTACATTAATAATATGGTATCCAAAATCAGTTTCTACCATTCCAATTTTTCCAACTGGATTAGAGAATGCAAAATCGTTAAACGGTTTTACCATTTGTCCTTGTGCAAAATATCCTAAATCACCACCTTGCTGAGAAGAAGAATCGTCAGAAGTGGTGTACGCCAACATTTGGAATGATGATGGATTGGCTAAAACCTGAGCTAAAAGTGATTCTGCTTTTGCTTTTGCTTGCTCTTTTGTTCTCTTTTCTTTTTTGTTTGGCACTTGGGTTCCTTCATAACTAATTAAGATATGACTTGCTTTTACGTTTGCATTTGCTTTTTTGCCCAATGCTCTTGTAATGCAATAATAAGACCCTTGCATGTAAGGCCCGTAAACTTGTCCTGATGCTAGATTAAACAACGCTTCTGCGTGCTCTACTGGTAAATCTTTTTTAGACACATACGTTGAATCGTATTTAATATCTGAATTTGCATTTACAAATTCAATTACATTTGGTGTATTTCTAAATCCAACTGTGGCTTCGTTTACAGTTGTAGTTACAGGATTGTCTTCAACAGAATTTAATAATCCGTTTACTTTATCTTTAACTACTTTTTCGTCTTCTGCAGAAGGTTTGTCTTCCACCATTACAAATTCGATTTCACGAGATTCGTCTGCTTTGTATTTTTTCTTGTCTTTTTCCATGAAAGCGATTAGTTCGCTATCGGTTGGCTCTACTTTTTTGTCTTCAATAGTAGTGTACGGCACCGAAACCACATCAAAAGTAACTTTGTTGTTTTCTAACTCGTAGTTAAATTTTGCTTCTGCTTGAGTGGTATAAAAACCTGATTTAATCATGTTTGTGTACATTTGCTCAGTAGTAGCTTGTGTTAGTTGTTTTTCATAATCCAACCATTGTTGCCAACGCTCAGGAGAAGATTTTTTGATGGATATAATAAATTCGTTGAATTTGTTTTTGTCAAATTTTCCTGCAGCATTCAAAAACTGTGGATTTTGCGTAAATTGTGGATCTTCTTTAATAATATTAATAAGTTGATCGTCACCTACACGCAATCCTACTTTTTCGTATTGTTCTTCTAGTAAAACTCTTCGTACTTCTTGATCCCAAACTCCGTTTGTGGCTTGCATAATAGATATGTTTTGCCCTTGTGCTTGTTGGTTTTTTTGAGCCATATCTACTTTGCTTCTAAATCCTTCAAATGGAATATCTACTCCGTTGATGGTTCCTGCATTTCTAGATGTTTGTCCAAAACCTCCATTTTCGATTAATGCACCTATTATAAAGGCGAATAATGCTAATCCTACTATTGCTACAACAAGAAATGATCTTTGTCTAATTTTTGATAAAACTGCCATTTTTTAAAAATATTTTTTATTCAGTGGGCGAAAATACAATTATCTATCAAATAATGAAAGTATAACGTCTTTATTTTGATAGAAAGTTTAATTATTTATTATTCTTCTCTTGGTTTTCAAATTTTTTAGCAAATTTTCTACGAAAGAAAAACATAAAAACGGCTGTTCCTGCAAGAATAAAACTCAAATACGGCATATCGGTACCTGAATTTAATTTTGAAAAACCATCATACGCAAAGAAAATAGCTGCGATGAGATAAACGTATTGTGTGTATTTTAAATAATTCATGTTTTCTTTTTTTAAATGCTGTATATTCCTGTTATTTTTTGCGTGTCTAAAACTTTAAAATCTTTACTAAAATCGATTCCTAAGCCTTCTATTACACTGCCTTTATCTGTAAATTTATAGGCTTTTTGTGTAAAAAACCATTCGTTTTTTTGGTCGTAATACAATTGTTCTGTTTCCAGTATTTTTCCGTCGTGCGTAGTGATTTTTACTTTATTACTTAAATCAATCAAATTAGATTTGGTATAGGAAATAGCGTATTTTGCAGTTATAAAACTGCTATTCCCTTGTTCGTCATACACGGTTACGGCTATGCCTTTTGGGAATTCGGTAAAAGGAAATTCCAAATGAGAATAATCGAGCATTTGGGGCGAAACTAAAACGGCTTTTATTTTACCCGAATCGGTGTATTTTAAATTAAAATCTTTGGCTTCACCTACGGGGCTAAACTCAACCACATTTAGGTTTCGAACCTCATTGATTGAACTCTCGCAAGAAACTAAAAAAAGTGTTGCTATCATAAGTAACAGCACTTTTTGAAGTTTTTTGAGTATCCTGAATTTTATTGTCATTGACATTAATCGAATTTTCTTTTCACAAACCATCTGTCGTTAAATGACATACCGAGGCTAAAGTTAAGATAGTTTTCTTGAAGCAATCCTGCATTGGTAGTCCCTCTTTTTCCGTATTCTATTCCGAGATTAAGATTGGATATACTTCCTCCTACCGGCAGTCCAAAACCTAATGTAAATGCAGAATCATTAATCGATTCATTATTAATAACCAAACCTGTATTTTCATAGCGCAAACCAGCTCTGTATGTTATTTTTTTTATGTAGTTTGAATACGCATTGTAATTTGGCGTATAATATCCTCCTAAAGTGAATTTTGTTGCGTTTTCAACTGATACGTTTGCTGCATAAGTCCTTCCGTAATTGCTGGATCCTTGCAACGTAGTTTCAAAACCAACAAACCATTTTTTCAAGTCTCCTAATCCTGCTCCAAAAGCAAATTTTGTTGGCAATTTAATTTTAGACTGACTAACAGGCACTAATTGCGAATCCCATACTCTTTCTATTCCCGTAGAAGCATAAGTAATGGTTGCTAAATTTCTCTCGTTAGTAGAATTCAAATTTACAGAAGGCGATAGCGTTACACTGGAAACAAAATCATATTTCTTGAATTTTGTTTTATAAATGGCTCCTGCATTGATACTCATTCCGCTTATAACGGCAGTATTTAGCTCTCTAGACCCAAATTGAACATTCGGCAAAATAGCGGAACTTGTTTCAATTTTACCAAAATTATAATTAAAATCAGCTCCTAGACTCAATTTTGGAGTAACTTGATAACCTGCTGCCACAAAAACTTTATTCACATTACCACTACCCGAACGCTTGTAAAAATATCCGTTTGCAGCCGTATTTTGTATTTTATAGCCTACAGACGAAAAAGGCATCATTCCTAAACTTAAGCCTATTTTTCCTACAGGAAAAGCCATCACAAGATAGTCAAAAGTACTTCTTCGTGCTTTTTCAGTAGCAGTGGCATTCTTTAAAGACACCGTATTATAAGAAGTTGCAACGCCAAACGAAGTCGATTTAAGCGCCGGTAGCGAGGCTGGATTTTGTAAATTGATGTGGATACTATCGGGTAAAATACCTAAGCCTCCCATGGCTTTGTTCTCAGCAGTTCCATTAAATCTGATTTCACCTACACCATAAAAAGAGTAAGGAGAAGCAGTTCCTTCTTGTGCAAAACTATGTAACGATAGCAATAAAAAACTGCCTAATAAAATTTTTTTAATCATTTTTGATAGTGATAAAGATTGTTCAAACTTTCCAGAAGGAAATTTGAATTGGCAAATATGGTATTTTTTAATCGTTTAGCCAAAAAATTCGTGTCTCCACCCGTTAAAATTATGATAAAGTTTTCGTTTCTACTTTTTAAAGCCTCAATATAACCCTCGATTTCGAACGTTAATCCATTTACAACTCCAGAATGCAAAGACTGATTTGTGGATTTTCCGACAACATCTTCTGGTTCCTCCAGCGCTAACAAAGGTAGTTTTGCTGTATAATTGTGCATTGATTCGTATCGAAGTCTAATTCCTGGAGAAATGGCTCCGCCTTGGTAAGTATCATTTTTATCTATAAAATCATAGGTAACACATGTTCCTACATCTATCACCAATCTATTTTGGTTTGGAAATTGCAAGACCGCGCCAGCGGCTAATACCATTCGATCTATTCCTAAAGTTTCTGGGGTACCGTACATATTATGAAACGGAAAAATATTTTCTCGAGAAATAAAGTGGATTTTTACGCTATTTAAAAACGGTTCAAATTCCTTTTTGTCTAATTTCCCTACAGAAGAAATGACTAAAACTGTAATTTTATTGTGTTTGTTTAAAATATTTTCGACAGTATTTTTAAAATCATCTATTAAAAAAACGAGCGAGTCAATGAGTGTATCGTTCTCAAAAACAGCACTTTTAATTCTTGTATTGCCAACATCTATCGTCAGAATCATTTTCTTTATTTTGGTTTTACAAAGATACAAATAGATTTTTTTAAAAAAATGTTTTGGATAAACGAAAAATCATCTTATATTTGCACCCGCATTAGCACGGTACCTTAGCTCAGATGGTAGAGCAATGGACTGAAAATCCATGTGTCCCTGGTTCGATCCCTGGAGGTACCACAAAAAAATCCGAATAGAAATATTCGGATTTTTTGTTTTTAACTGTTTCTACTTTTCCTTTTCAACCCAATCGTTAATTTTTTTCTCTAATAAAGCCAGCGGCATTACGCCAGATTCTAATACTTTTTGATGAAAAACTTTAATATCGAATTTGTCTTTTAGTTGTTCTTGTGCTTTTTTTCGCAATTCCATGATTTTTAGTTGTCCAATTTTATATGACAATGCTTGCCCAGGAATTGCCATATATCTTTCTACTTCAGACACAATACTTGCTTCGCTTTCTGCTTCATTTTCTAACGAATATTGTATTGCTTGTTCACGTGTCCAGCCTTTCGAATGTATTCCAGTATCCACAACTAGACGAATCGCTCTATGCATTTCGTTACCTAACATTCCAAAATATTGGTACGGATCTTTGTACAAACCCAATTCTTTCCCTAAACTTTCTGTATATAATGCCCAACCTTCTCCGTATGCACCAAACCAATTGAATTTTCTAAAATCTGGCAATAATTCGTTTTCTTGTTGTAAAGAAATCTGAAAATGATGCCCAGGAATTGCTTCATGCAGAAACAAATCCTCATCTCCGTAATAATTGTATTTTGTGACATTTGGAATGGGTACATAAAAAATTCCAGGTCGTGTTCCATCTGCTGTGCCCTGAATATATTCGGCACTTGCCGTTTGTTCTCTAAAAGCTTCGGTACGACGAATTTCGAATTTTGTTTTGGGTTGCAATGCAAATAGCTTGTCTACGTTTGGCTTAATGCGTTGGTAAATAGATTCGAAATTGGCAATGACTTCTTCTGGTTTTTTAAACGGCATCAGCTCTTTTCTGTTTCTGACGTGATCAAAAAATGCCACAATAGTTCCTTTGAAACCAACTTGCTCTTTTACCTTTTCCATCTCACTTTTTAACCTTGCCACTTCTTTTAACCCTAAAGAATGTATTTCTTCGGGAGTCATAGTAGTTGTTGTCCATTGTTTTACATAAACGGAATATAAATCCTTCCCGTTAGGCAAACTACCTATTCCACTTGTCGCTCTAGAAGCCGGAAGATATTCTGTTTTCAAGAATTCTGCCATTTTCTTATAACGCGGCATTAGATTCTCATTAATTGCAGTTGCATATTCCTTTTTTAAAGATGCTTTTACTGATTCTGAAAAGTCTGCTGGCATTATTTTTATTGCTGAATAAAATAAATTATCCTCCACTTTTGGTGTAATCTGATCTTGAAATTGAGGAATCACTTTTTCGGTTAATGCTTTTGGCAGAACCATTCCTTTTTCGATTCCTTTTTTCATATAAACCATAGCAGAATCAAGCCAAATAGTATAAGCGTCCATTCTTTTTAAAAAATCGCGATACTCTTTTTCTGTTTTAAAAGGCTGTGCTGCTGTTCCGCTAGCAAATTGTGACATGGTAAGATGAGTTCCCCAAAACTGGTGAATTGGCATTAGATTAGATTCTTGTTTTAATAAATCTTTCCCTACCGAGGTTTCCCATTTTATAATTTCGTAGCTGATTTTTTCTTCAGCAGATAAATCATTAGCATCAATAGCTGATAGTTGTTTTTCATATTTATCAAAAAAATCTGCTTGCTTTTTCCGATAGTTATCTGTCATTTCAAATTGCAATTTGTCATTGTACTCATTAAATCCATTCAATGTAGCATCGAGCGGATTTAATTCGTTTTTGTCTTTAAAATAATTCTCTGTTACTAATTTAAAATCTTGCATTTTTTTATCGGTTTTACAATTGGTAAAAAACAATGTTGCTAATGATATCGAAAATAATACAAATGCTTTTTTCATAAAAAGGAATTTAAAATTGAATTTTAGATTATAAATCTAGTGAAATTGAATTAGATTAAAAAAAGAAACACCCCAAACTTAACATTTTGTTAGGCTTGAGGTGTTTAAAATAGTTTCGTTTTCTAAAATTATCCGTGGTATACTCTAGAAGAAATGATTTTCCCGTCTCTAACTTCTAACACTTCGGCAACAAGCATATCGTCTTCGTTTTCTACTTGACGGATATACTCCATAAAAACCCTATCAGAATTTGCTGTGAGTGATTTTACTTTATAATGCAAACTTGGCAATCTGTTAAAAGCGTCTTGCCACCAAACTCTCATGGCTTCTTTACCAACAACAAGACCTTTAGTCTCTGGTTGGTGAATTTTTAGTTTTGGACTAAAATGCTCCGCTTCATCATCATAAAGTGCTAGTAATTTTTCCAATTCTTTGTTATTGAAAGCGTCAAACCAACGAAAGGCTATAGATTGTAATTTTTCTGGTGTCATGTTTTATTTTTTAAACACGAAGTTCACGAAGAATCCTCAAAGTTCACGTAGCTTATTCCTTTGTGTTCTTTGTGAAAACCTTTGTGAACTTTGTGGTTAACTTATTATGTGTTTTTTAAATTGATAATTTCTTGTTC
>CAXYWC010000033.1:0-27897 GCA_964292845.1 uncultured Flavobacterium sp.
ATGATTGGTGTCAACAATCGCAATCTCAAAACATTCGAAGTCAGTTTAGATTTCAGTAAAGAACTAGCTTCAGAAATTCCTGATGAATTTGTAAAAATTTCTGAAAGTGGTATTTCTTCCATCGAAGCCATTAATGAATTAAAACCTTATGGTTATAAAGGATTCCTTATTGGTGAAAATTTTATGAAAACAGATAATCCAGGAAAAGCGGCTTCGGATTTTATCAAACAACTATAAACTAAAACAATGAAACTTAAAATCTGCGGTATGAAATATCCTAAAAACATTCTCGAAGTAAGCCAATTACTTCCAGATTATATCGGTTTTATTTTCTGGAAGAAATCCAGTCGTTATTTTGATAGCGAAATCCCTAAAATTAATAAATCAATAAAAAAAGTAGGTGTTTTTGTAGATGCAACTTTAGAAGAAATAATTTCAAAAATAAAAAAATACAATTTGAATGCTATTCAATTACACGGAAATGAAAGTGCCGAATTTTGTAAAAAACTAAAGCAAAAAAATATCGAAATCATTAAAGTTTTTTCTGTAAATGATGATTTTAATTTTTCAATATTAGAACCATTTGAAAAAGGTTGCGATTATTTTCTATTTGATACCAAAGGAAAATTACCTGGTGGAAACGGAATAACTTTCAATTGGCAAATATTACAGCATTACAAATCAACAAAGCGATTTTTTCTAAGCGGAGGAATCGGATTAGAAGAAATTGAAAATATTAAAAACCTGAATTTGCCCATTTATGCCATCGATGTAAACAGCAAATTTGAAATCGAAGCAGGATTAAAAAACATTGAATTATTAAAAAGTTTCAAGAATAACTTGTAAACTTTAAAACATTTAAACTTTAAATATTATGAGTTTTCACGTTAACGAAAAAGGATTTTACGGCAATTTTGGAGGAGCATATATTCCCGAAATGCTTTATCCAAATGTAGAAGAATTAAGACAAAATTACCTCAAGATAACAGCAGAACCAGAATTTCAAAAAGAATTTCATGAGCTGTTAAAAGATTACGTAGGTCGCCCTACTCCACTCTATTTTGCAGAAAGATTATCAGCCGAATACAATACGAAAATTTATCTAAAAAGAGAAGATTTGTGTCATACAGGCGCTCACAAAGTGAACAATACTATTGGACAAATTCTATTAGCAAAACGATTGGGTAAAACCCGCATTATTGCCGAAACAGGCGCAGGACAACATGGTGTTGCAACTGCTACCGTTTGTGCTTTGATGGGTTTGCAGTGTATTGTTTACATGGGTGAAATCGATATCAAACGACAAGCACCAAATGTAGCGAGAATGAAAATGCTCGGTGCCGAAGTTCGTCCCGCAACATCAGGTTCAAAAACCCTAAAAGATGCTACAAACGAAGCTATTCGAGATTGGATAAACAACCCAATAAATACTTATTATATTATCGGATCCGTAGTAGGTCCGCATCCTTATCCAGATATGGTGGCACGTTTTCAAAGTGTCATTTCAGAAGAAATAAAGACGCAATTATTAGAAAAAGAAGGTCAACAAAACCCCGATTATGTTATTGCTTGTGTTGGTGGCGGAAGCAATGCAGCAGGTACTTTCTATCATTTTCTTGACGAAAAAGAAGTAAATATCATTGCTGTAGAAGCTGCTGGAAAAGGCATCGATTCTGGCGAAAGTGCAGCCACTTCCGCATTAGGGAAAATTGGGATTATTCACGGAAGTAAAACACTGCTCATGCAAAGTCCTGACGGACAAATTACCGAACCCTACTCTATTTCCGCAGGATTAGATTATCCAGGAGTTGGTCCTATGCATGCTCATTTATTCGAGACAAAAAGAGCCGAATTTATTTCTATTACAGATGATGAAGCTATGAATTGGGGGATCAAAATGTCCCAAACCGAAGGCATTATTCCGGCGATAGAAAGTGCACATGCTTTTGCAGTTTTAGACAAGAAAAAATTCAAACCGACCGATATTGTTGTCATCAATCTTTCGGGGCGTGGTGACAAAGATTTGAACACTTATATCGATTATTTTAAATTATAGAAATGAACAGACTAAATCAAAAATTACAAGAAGACAAGAAGATACTTTCCATTTATTTTTCGGCGGGATATCCTAACTTAAACGATAGCGTTAAAATTATTCAAGATTTAGAAAAATCTGGAGTTGATATGATAGAAATTGGCTTGCCTTTTAGCGATCCATTAGCTGATGGTCCAACTATTCAAGAAAGTTCGACTAAAGCTTTAGAGAACGGAATGACCACAAAAGTACTTTTCGAACAATTAGAAAACATTCGTCAAACTGTAAAAATTCCATTAGTAATTATGGGATATTTCAATCCGATTTTACAATATGGAGTTGAAGCTTTTTGCAAAAAATGTCAAGAAATAGGAATCGACGGATTGATAATTCCAGATTTACCTGTCGATATTTATGCCGAAAACTATAAAGAAACTTTCGAAAAATACGGTTTAATAAATGTATTTTTAATTACTCCTCAAACTTCTGATGAACGAATTAGATATATAGATTCGGTTTCCAACGGATTCATTTATATGGTTTCTTCGGCTTCTGTAACTGGAAGTTCTAATGGATTCGGAGATATTCAAACCAATTATTTCAAAAGAATTTCAGAAATGAACCTTAAAAACCCACAAATTGTAGGTTTTGGTATTAATAATAAAGAAACATTCAATCAAGCTACAAAATTTGCAAAAGGAGCCATTATTGGAAGCGCTTTTATCAAAAACTTGACAGAAAACGGAGTTTCTAGCATTCGCAAATTTATTTCAGAAATTCTTTAGATAAAGTTTTAAATTTTACTAAGAGCAAAAAAAATAGCCATAAAATTTAGATTCAAAATAAATGACAAATAGTTTCGTTTTGTAATTAATAATAAAGATGCTATATTTACTAACTTTATAAAGCGCCCCATGGGGTATCGTACCATTTTCAATCTTATTATAATTAAATAAAAAAATATGAAATTAAGCGTTTGCATGATTACCTACAATCATGAAAAATATATACAAAAAGCCATTGAAAGCGTTTTAATGCAAGAAACTGATTTTGAATACGAATTAGTAATTTCCAATGACAATTCTACCGATACCACGCATGAAATAATTGAAAAATTAATATCAGAACATCCTAAATCGAGTAACATTCGATACATCAATCGGAAAGAAAATATTGGGATGATAAATAATTCAAAGGAAACACTTCAAGAATGCAAAGGTGAATTTATTGCAATTTGCGAAGGTGATGATTATTGGATCGATTCAAATAAATTACAAAAACAAGTCGATTTTCTTTCCAACCATAAAGAATACAGCATTTGCTTCCATAAAGTAAATCTAGAAGAACCTGATGGAAGTATTATAGAAGATAATATTACTCGAGTGCCTGAAGAACATGAAACTCTTGAAGATTTAGCAAGAGCTGGAAATTACATACACACACCATCAATTGTATTCAAAAACATTCATTTCAAATACCCCAATCAGTTTGAAGTAACCCCTGCGGGTGATTTTTTTAAGCAAATGCTTTTAGCAGAACACGGAAAAATTCATTACTTTGAAGAGGTAATGGCAATATACCGAAATGGCGTAGGCACTTGGTCTACAAAAGATTATCTTTTCAGAATTAAGAATACTGCAATCATGTTTATAGCATTACGAGACTATTTTTTAGAAAAAAACAATCCTGTGGTAACTATTTTAAATGAGCGAATTGAAGAATTTTTAAATCTCATCGAAATAGAAACTACACTACCTACGGAGTATGCAAATTTTAGAAAATTAGAAAAATTAGACTTATTTAGAGAAACTGTTTTATTAAAAAACAAAGCAAAGTACGGACATGAAAAAAACATCGAACTAAATAACGAACTAAATAAATTGCAACAAAAAATTAGAAAAATTGAATCAAAAAATCTGATTCAACGAATATTTACGAAATGAATAAAAAAGTAAATACGTATTTTTGAACTTTAAAATATAAAATAAATAATTATGCTGGTATTAGGTGCTAAAGATTTTGCAAAAGAGCTACTAGCTGTTTTTGATCAATGTAATCTTCTAGAGGATTTAGTTTTTTATGACAATATTAGTACCGATTTACCCGAAACACTTTACGGGTTTAGAATCATAACTAATGATGAAGATGCTGTAACCTATTTAGAACAATCTGGTGGTGAATTTGTTATTGGAATGGGAAATCCTCACAACCGAAAATTCATGTATGAAAAATTTGTTGCATTAGGCGGAAAACCTGCAAATATAGTCAGTCCGTTTGCAAAAGTGGGGCGTTTTGGTATTGAAATTGAATCTGGAACAATCATCATGACAGATGCTATACTAAGCGCTGATATAAAAATAGGAAAAGGTTGTCTAATTAATAAAACAAGTATTATTGGGAACGGTGCAAATATTGGCGATTTTGTCGAAATTTCACCAGCAGTACAAGTCCTAGGAAGTTGCACTATTGGAAACAACACCCAAATTTGTGCTGGTGTAACCGTTATTCCAAAAACCAAAATAGGCTCTAATGTTATCGTTGCAGCTGGAGCAGTTGTTACAAAAAATGTACCCGACAATTGTATGGTGGCAGGAATTCCAGCCGTTATAAAAAAATACTACACCCCTAAAAAATAACTAATGAATCAAGATAGTACTACCGAAATACACAATGCCTACGAAGTCATCAAAGAAGGTGGCATAATCCTATATCCTACGGATACCGTTTGGGGAATAGGTTGCGATGCCACAAATCCTGATGCTGTTGCCAAAATATACAAACTAAAACAACGAGCCGAAACCCAAAGCATGATTTGCTTAATGAACGGAGAAAAGATGATGTACAACGTTTTTAAAGACATTCCTGAAGTAGCATGGCAAATTATTGATATTTCCGAAAAACCAACTACCTTAATTTTAGATAATCCAAGAAATGTAGCACCCAACTTAATCGCAGCAGATAAAACCCTAGGAATTAGAATCGTAAAAGAGCCCTTTTGCTTTAAACTAATGGAAAAAATGAAAAAACCGTTAGTCTCAACTTCTGCAAATATTTCGGGACAGCCCACTCCTATTGCGTTCAAAGATATCAGTCCAGAAATTTTAAAAGGTGTTGACTATGTTGTAAATTTGCACCACGAAAAAATTGGAGGAAAACCATCAACCATCATAAAATTGACGAGCGATTCTCAGGTGAAGGTTATTCGTAAATAAAGTTTAACCGCAGATTCGCAGATTTTTTTTAAACTAATTATGGAAGATTATAAATATAAAGAAGAGACTTATCAAATTATTGGAATATTGTTTGAAGTGCACAAAATATTAGGAAAAGGTTTTTCTGAAATTGTATATAAAGATGCGTTAGAGTATGAATTTAAAATAAACAATATACCTTTTGAGAGAGAGAAAGAATATTCTGTAAACTATAAAAACACAATATTACAGCACAAATTTTACGCTGATTTCGTTCTTTTTAACTCCATAATTTTAGAAATTAAAACGGTTGAATGTTTCAATAATAATCACTACAATCAATGTCTAAATTACCTAAGAGTTTCAGATAATGAATTAGCCTTATTAGTGAATTTCAATTCTATTTCCTTAGAACACAAACGAATCATTCGCACAAAAAAATAAAAATCTGCGAATCTGCGGTAAAAACATGAACTACAAAACATCCTTAACAAATAAAATTTTTGAAATCATTTCAAAAGCGTCCCAAGAACTTAACGTAGAGAGTTATGTTATTGGAGGTTTTGTGCGCGATTTAATTTTAAAAAGAGACTTCAAAAAAGACATTGATATTGTTGCAGTAGGCTCAGGAATTGAGCTGGCGTGGAAAGTTTCTCAGTTACTTCCTAATAACCCTAAAGTACAGGTTTTTAAAACATACGGAACAGCGATGCTTCGTTTTGAAGACACCGAAATTGAGTTTGTGGGCGCCAGAAAAGAATCTTACAATCAAGATAGCAGAAACCCTGTCGTAGAAAACGGAACACTAGAAGATGATCAAAATCGTCGTGATTTTACAATAAATGCCCTAGCAATTTCTTTGAATGCAACAAATTATGGCGAATTATTAGATCCTTTTGATGGCCTAATTGATTTAGAAAATAAAATCATAAAAACGCCTTTAGATCCAGGTATTACGTATTCTGATGATCCTTTGCGAATGCTTCGAGGTATTCGATTTGCAACGCAATTAGGTTTTACGATTGAAGAAAATTCTTTAAATTCTATTACTAAAAATGCAGATCGAATTAATATTATTTCAGGCGAACGAATTGTCGATGAATTAAACAAGATTCTTTCATCAGACAAACCATCTGTAGGATTCTTATTGCTATTTAAAACAAGATTATTAGACATTATTCTTCCTGAGCTAACCGCTTTAAATCAAGTAGAAGAAATAGAAGGTCACACACACAAAAACAACTTTTATCATACCTTAGAGGTCGTTGATAATATTTGTCCAAATACTGATGATGTCTGGTTGCGTTGGTCAGCATTATTACATGATATTGGCAAAGCACCAACCAAACGCTATAATAAAAAACAAGGTTGGACTTTTCACGGACATGAGTTTTTAGGTGGGAAAATGGCTAAAAAAATATTTGAACGTTTGCACATGCCATTAAATCATAAAATGAAATTTGTACAGAAAATGGTCATGATGAGTTCTCGTCCTATCGTTTTGTCGGAAGATATTGTGACTGATTCGGCGGTGCGTCGTTTGGTTTTTGATGCTGGTGAAGATGTGGAAAATCTAATGATTTTGTGCGAAGCCGATATTACTACAAAAAACCCAAACAAGTTCAAAAAATACCATAAAAATTTCGAAATTGTACGTCAGAAAATCATTGAAGTCGAAGAACGTGATTCTGTCCGAAACTTTCAACCTCCAATTACTGGTGAACAGATTATGGAAATTTTTGACATAAAACCAGGTAGAGAAATTGGCGTTTTGAAAGAAGCTGTAAAAGAAGCTATTTTAGAAGGTGAAATCCCGAATGAATATCCAGCAGCCTATGAATTTGTTTTGAAACGAGCGGAAAAATTGGGCTTAAAAAAAGTATTGAATTAACAAATTTTAAATAATTAATATTTAATTATAATTTGTTTTAAAATAAAAAATATCTAAACTGTCTAACTTTATATGTTGAAAATTTATAAGTAATGAAAAATAATAAATCTGTAATAATCTGGTTACTTTCGGGGTGTTTTTTAGTATTTGTAATGGTTGTCGTGGGCGGAATCACAAGGTTGACAAATTCTGGGTTGTCCATGACCGATTGGCATTTAGTAACCGACACTTTCCCGCCGCTTACCGAAGCCAAATGGGAAGAAACTTTCGATAAATACAAACAGTTTCCAGAATACCAAAAAATCAATATCCACAACGATTTTACGCTTTCTGATTATAAATTTATTTATTTTTGGGAATGGTTTCACCGGTTTATTGGTCGAATTATTGGATTGGTTTTTATTATTCCGTTTGTTTACTTCTTGATAAAGAAAAAATTAGATACCGAAACACTAAAAAAGTGTGGAATTCTACTAGGAATGGGTGCTTTTCAAGGATTTTTAGGCTGGTTTATGGTAAAAAGCGGGTTGATTGATGCGCCAGATGTAAGTCATTTCCGTCTATCATTACACCTAACTTTTGCTTTTATTACTTTTGCCTATACCTTATGGGTTGCCCTCGATTTAATTTATCCTGAAAGAAAAAAAATCATTTTGCCTTTACGAAATCTTGCCAGAATCACTTTAGCAATAGTAATTCTACAAATTATTTATGGCGGATTTGTAGCTGGGCTAAATGCCGGATTAATTCACAACCATTGGCCTTTAATGAGTGACGGACAATTTTTTCACGAAAGTATTGCATTAGAAAAAGAATCTTGGTTACTCCGATTAACAGAAGGCAAAAGTGGTGTGCAATTTGTGCATCGAACCTTAGCGTATATTGTAGTAGGATTGATTTTGCTTTTGGCGTATAAAAGCCATTCCATTGAGATAACCCAGCAACAAAGAAAAGGACTTACCGTTTTGGTTGCTATTGTTTTTGTTCAATTTACATTGGGTGTTTTTACACTATTATTTAGCGTGCCGCTTTGGTTAGGACTCACACATCAGGTGGTTGCGTTCTTTTTACTAACCGCCATGACGTACACAGTACATCGCTTTTCGAAATAGGCTAAAAAGGACTATAGAAAAAAATTATACTATATAGCTATATGTTTTATATTCAAAATTTTAAACGGTTTTATATAATCTAAAAATTAATATAAAATTACCCAATCCAGTTTTTAAATTCCGAAACTTTCTCTCGGGAAACAATAACGTCTTCCTCTTTGTATGTTGGCAAAATGATCTTCAATCGAGAGTTGGAATGTACTTGAATTTCTTTGATGGATTGTAAGGGAATGATAAATTTTCGACTTATTCTGAATGTTTTTTGAGGATCTAAATCGTGTTCTAAAACTTCGAGTGTTGTACCGATTAAGTAATTTCGATTATCGAAAGTATGAATATAAGTTCCTTTATTTTCACTAAAAAAACATTCAATTTCGTCCATTAAAATTACTTTGAGATGCTGCCCTATTTTGACCGTAAATCGGGTTTTGTAATTTTTATCAAATGGATTGACTAGCATTTTTTTAATCATTTCAAAATCCAATAAATCGACTGGATTTTTTTGAAATTGATTTTTGAATTTAGAAATGGCTGTTTCCAACTCGTCTTCATCAATAGGC
This sequence comes from uncultured Flavobacterium sp., assembly GCA_964292845.1. Lineage (GTDB taxonomy): Bacteria > Bacteroidota > Bacteroidia > Flavobacteriales > Flavobacteriaceae > Flavobacterium. The sequence goes on from CAXYWC010000033.1 coordinate 8,790, forward strand.
TTTAGCAGATAGTCAATCGAATTTAATTTAAACGCTTTCAAAGCATATTCGTCATAAGCTGTCGTGAAAATTACCGCACTTTTAATATCAACTTTTTCAAAAATTTCAAATGATAATCCGTCAGATAATTGAATGTCTAAAAAAATCAAATCGGGATGCGCATTATCAGAAAACCAAAGCAAGGCTTCTTCTACCGAATGAAGCATAACATCGACCTCAAGGTCTAGCTTGCTTAATTTACGTTGTAGCAACCTTGCCGCTGGTTTTTCGTCTTCAATAATTATTGTAGTAAAATTTTGTTTCAAGTTTTTATGGTTTAAAGTTGTATTAAATTCTAAAATCGGAATACTATTTTATTCCCATTTGCCTTTTTTTTCTTTCTCCATCAATTCTTTTATTTTGCGCTCCTCCCAATTTTTGGTAAGTACAAAATTGGGCAAAAAAACACTCAAACCATGTGCAACCAATCCTATTCCCCAAAATAAGGCGGTACCAAAATTATCAAATTGAAATATACTTTCACCTTCTTTTTGATGTTGGACGTTAAGGGTAAAAATAATAGTATTTATCACTATATAAACGATTAAATGTGTGTAAAATCCTTTGATTTTTTTAACTCGTTGTAACGCTTCTTGATAGCGAATTTCGTCAATAGTATTTATTGTTTCCATCTTATTTTGTATTGTATTTTTCTTGTTCCATATACTCTCTAATTTTGCGTTCTTCCCAATCTTTATTAAAAAATGGAAAATAGCCAAAAACCTTCATTCCGTGAAAAACAAGACCGATTCCCCAAGAAAACATTGGCCAAAAGACCCAATATACTTCTGGAGTATGTTTTAAATTAATGAATAGCAAAAATAAATTGGTTACAATATATGAAAATAAATGACCGTAGAATCCTTTTATTTCTTTCACTTTTTTTACCGCTTCTTGGTACTTTTTATAGTCTTGATTTGGTTCCATAATTAATTCCATTTATTGGTTTTCTCGTTTCCATTATTCAAAATTTCTTGAATTTTCTTTTCTTCCCACGATTTTCCATACCCAAATGTTTCAAAAGCATGGAATAATAATCCTAATCCCCAGCCACCTGCCGAAAACCAAAACCATTGAAATTCTGGGGTATAATTCAAGTTTATAAAAATTAAAATTGGGATTACTGTACAATAGGAAATCAAATTTCCGTAAAATCCTTTTAGTTTTTTTACTCTTTCTTTGGCTTTAAAATAAGCGTTGTTTTCATTATAATTAAAAGTTTCCATAACTGAAATTTGTTTGGTTAAAATAGGTATTTTGACATTAAAAAACTGTTCGTTTTGCTCTATTACTACTTTTCGATTGGAAATAATTCCGTAGCGATTGACAATGTTTTGCAAACCAACGCCTTGTCTATCCTGCAAGACATCCTTCTTTTGAAAATTATTTTGAATGACTAAATAATCGTTTTGATTAAAAATTTTAATATGCAGCGGTTTCTGCTCGCTAATAATATTATGTTTTACGGTATTTTCGAGCAAAAGTTGTAAGGAAAGTGGCACCACTTTTGCCTCTGGATGGCTATTTTCGAGATGTATTTCGTACGTCAAACTGTTTTCGAAACGCATTTTTAGCAAATTCATATACGTTTTAGCAAATGATAATTCTTCATTTACCGATACTAATTCTTTGTCTTTTTGTTCTAAAACATACCGATACACTTTAGACAATGAGGTGGTAAACCGTTGTGCATTCTCTGGGTTTTCTTCAATCAACGAGCTTAACACATTCAGACTATTAAACAAAAAATGAGGATCAATTTGATTTTTAAGACTCTCAAATTTAGCATTGGCGGTTCCTGCAATAATTTTTTGTTCTTTAACTTTATTTTCTTGCAATAATTTATAAAAATCGATGGCATGAATTAAAAGTAAAACAACAATAGTAACTACCGAAGGTATTATGTAATTAGATGTTTTTTCAAAGGACAAAAAGGCTTCAACAGTATTTTTTTCGATTATTACATAATGAAAGATTCGCAAAAAGAAATAAACCAAAATTGTTGCTACAAATGAAACTATAAATCCTAAAATTAATCTTTTAGAGGAAAGCATATTATCGACAAAAACATGGTCAAAATAAATATAAATACTTGCATTTACCATATACAAAGTCAAACTGTAAAGCATACAATATAAAAATGATTGTCCAATATAATAAGCTAATTCATAAGCTGTTGTATATTTATGTCCGTTACTCATAAAATCAATAAGCAACAAAAACAAAAAGATAAAGAAGCATATTACTAAAGCTCTTGGAATTTCTTTTATTAGTTTATTCATTTCTCTTTTTTACTCTTTCTAAGATTAGTATTTACAATTTTTCAATACAGTCTCTGCTCTATCTTTCCCCCATTTTGGTGAAAAAGGAGTTGCTGGTTTTTCGTTTTCAAACAAAGGTATCGAACGTTTTACTTGATCGCACATTGGTTTGGTATCGGTTCCCCAAAAGGCAGCACCTCCTATTTCAAATTCGGCTTTAGATAGTATAACTCTTGGGTTTTCGGGTGCTATTTTTGAAGCTTTTTCATATAACTCCATGATTTTTGGAGACAATTTTTGTCCGTTTGTCATAGGATCCGAAACCAACCAAACGGTATGTATCAGAGCTTGCACTATTAGTAATTCTGGGTTATCAGGCGTTTTTATAACTTCAATATCCAACGCCGATTGTGCTTTATTAGCCATGGCAGTCATTTTCTCTTTGTCTTGCATTCCTATTGCCGAAGTCGAATTCATTAGTGCAATATAGTAATTAGGTAACCAATTGTTTTTTTCTGCAGAAGCGATTCTTTCGAATAAAGCGGTCGATTCTGTAACTTTTCCTTCTTGCCAAAGTCCGAGTGCTTTGCTCATTCCTTGTTCATACTGTGTTTGTGCCGTTAGAATACTGCAAATGAATAAGGCGATTGTGGTAGCGATTTTTAACATATCTGTTGATTTTTATAAATTAATTATTTAAGGTAACAGCAATTATACTGTCTTTTGTAACTTTAAATTTTGCATCTGTGTACTGAGGTGGTCCCATTTTTCCTTTTGCATTATTGGAACAAGCCATATCTTCTTTAGGAATACCAAACATACCTGTTTTCAATTTGCCATCGTTATCTTCATCATGGTAAACAGAAACGGCATATTCGCCAAGAGGAAGATTTTTAAATTGTACACTTGCTTTTAACGCTTTGATTTCTGTGGTTACCGATAGAAAAGTTTCTTTCAAAAATTTTCCTTCATTATTATACAAACCAACTTTTACATTTCCTTCGTTATTTCTAAAACCTGCTAGATTTACGGTTAATGTTGCCGTTTGTGCCTGTACAAAACTAGACACTAAAAATACTAAACCTAAAATTATTTTTTTACACATATTACTTGATTTTTAAATTGTTATTAATTTCTTGAACAAATGTATAGCGATTGTACTCCTTTTGAAAGTTATACTTACTCAATTGTTGATTCCTTAGGATGAATTGTATTTTTAAAATACATTACAAATTCTCCAACTGATTTGTTTTTTTGTCCTTGCTTATTGTCCAAAAGAAACCTACAAAAAAGAATCTGTCGGCTGTGGGTGTTATGGCTTTACTTTCGAATATTCCATTTATATTTGGGGTATTTTTGTAATTGTAACCGTACACATTTTTGATTCCTAAAATGTTAGAAACCGAGAAGAAGAGTATTTTTTGAGGCGATATCAAATACGCCCAATTGACACTCAAATCGTTATATATTTTCGTTTTCCCGTCCATAAATTGCAATTCGTTAGGATTATTGTACGGTCGCCCCGAACTAAAACTATAGGTGGCTCCTATTTGAGAACGCCAATCTTGAATCCAATATTTCCCAACCACCGAAAGAGTATGATTAGCCACAAAATGAGGCGTAACTTGTTTGGGGAAATTCTTGTAATCTCGCTCCGAATCGATATACGAATAGGAAACCCAATATTCTAGATTTTTAATGCTTTTTTGGTCTTTCCAATACAGCTCTAAACCTTTTGCAAAACCGCTTCCATTGTTTGTATATACCGAATTGTATTGTGGATTTTGGGTATCATATTTTACTAAATCAGTGTAGTTTTTGTAATAAACTTCGGCTTTAAAAAACTGTTTTTCTTTATTCAACTCATAATTCAAAATATAATGCTGCGCTTTTTCAGATTGCAAATTGTTAGCATATTTCAAATAGTCTTGTTGCGGTGCTTGGTCAAAAAGACCATACGCGGTAGAAAACTGATGGTTTTTAGTTACTTTATAAGCCATAGCCACTCTTGGTGAAATAGTATTTTCGTCTAACAAATAATTTCTTGTAGCTCTAAAACCCACTTTAGCTATTACTTTTTCAGAAAACAAAACATCGGTTTCTGAATAAAAAGCCGCCAATTTAGCATTGTACGCCACTAACGAAGCATTTGCCTCTTCATCAAAATAAGTGTCAAAATAATCGACTCCAAAAATAGTTTTGATAGCATTTGAAACCGGTTTCGCTATTTTTAGTTTTACATGAGTGGCATTTTCTCTGGTTTGCAAATTAGTTACATCAAAAATTCCTCTGTTGCTGTTGGATCCAAAACTAAAACCCGTTGCCAATTTCCAATTGGAACCAAAACTACCTTTGTAAGAAGCATTGGTATAAAAATTATTTGTTTTAAAAGCCGTACGAATGGCATTTGGAAAATTAATATCCTCTTGATTCAAATCGAATTCCGAAGTAGCAAAAGAAGCATAAATTTTAAGCAATCCTCTGTCAAAATGCTGTCTAAAAACAGTTTCTCCTCCTAGAGATTGATAGGATTTATTCCACTGGATATTGTCCGGCATCAAAAACTGATAGGGTGCTAAATTGATGTACGACGTATTAAAACTCAACGAGTTTTTTTTCCATTTTTGAATATTTCCAAGCCCTAACCCAACGCTCATTACCGAAACATCTGTCTTTGCTAAATCGGGGTCGTCTATCGTGTTCATGAGCAAAACGCTGGACAAAGCTTCTCCAAATTCCGCTGAATAGCCTCCTGTGGTAAAGGTAGTTCCTTTGAAAAGTAAAGGCGAAAATGTGCTTCGAGTAGGAACATTATTGGCTGTTTGCACATACGGTTGCGCTACCCGAATACCATCAATGTAGGTTTGCGTTTCATCGGCAGTACCACCACGAACAAAAAGTTTGCCGCTTTCGCCCACAATTTGGGTTCCAGGTAAGGTTTTTAGTGCCGAAACAATATCGCCAGGATTACCCGCAGTGGTCAGAATATCTAATGGTTTGAGTACCGAAACTCGAGCTTTGTCTCCTGAATGCATCGAACCCGCTGTTATGGCAACTTCTTCGAGTTGATTCGCTTTCTTTTCGAGTACTATGGTTTGATTTTGAAATTCTTCAATAACGATAGCCTTCGAAAAATCTTCAAATCCCAAAGCTGTAATCACTAAAGTTTGGTTTCCTGACAAGGTAGTGGTAAAACTAAATTCGCCATTTTCGGTGGCAGTAGCGCCATCATAGCTACCGCTGATGTAAATATTGGCTAAAGAAACAGGAATGTCCTTTTGGTTGAGAATTTTTCCTGAAATGACGGTTTGCGAAAATCCAATTGTTGTTACTAGTAAAACGATAATGGTTAAAATTGTTTTCATTCTATTTTTTTTATTGAGGCAAAGTTGCAAGAAGAAAATGTATTTTGATTTATTTTTTTACCGAATTGTACTTTTTTGAAACTGAACTGTACGATAATAGTCTTTTTCAAACCAAAAATAGCTTTTTTTAGTCAGGAATTGCGACATGCTATTGCAAATATGACCTCAGAAAATATTATTAACAATTCGTAATTAACAATTCGTAATTCATAATTTATATTTTACCTTTGAAGCTTTAATAAAAATATGGTTATGGTTTATAAGTTTAGAGTAATTCTGGATGCAGAGGAAGACATTTTTAGAGATATTGCAATACTTGCAGAAGATACATTAGAAGATTTGCACAATGCTATTTTTAATTCTTTTGGGTTTGATGGACTTGAAGTAGCTTCATTTTACACTTGTGATGACACTTGGAATCAGGAAGATGAAATTCCAATGTTTGATGCAGGAGATATTCCAGGCGAAAGCAAAATCATGAGCGATTACATGCTTTCCGATATTTTAGATACCGAAAATACTAAAATAATATATGTTTACGATTTTATAAACATGTGGACTTTTCTTGTTGAATTAGCTGCTGTTGAAGAAATTAAAGCTGGAAATACGTACCCAGAAACTTTATTTTCGCATGGTGAAATGCCTGCTGAAGCGATGGAAAAACATTTTCAAACAGCGGAAGAGGAAGAAGACTATAACGAATTTGAAGATGATTTTGATGAAGATGATTTAGACATGTTTAGCGGAGACGATAGCTTTGAAGATTACGGTTTTGAGGAGAATTGGAATTAACCGAAAAAAACGAATTACGAATTAAAATACAACCAAGATTTTAGACATTCAATCCGTCTTTAATCTTGGTTGTATTTCTAAAAATAAAAAAATATGATCAACTTATTCAACACCCATATAGAATCGCTTTCCATTCACAGAGTAGGAAACGTAAGTCGTAACGAAGAAATGTTTTTGTCTGAAAATCCTTATGGGTTAAACGATGAAATCATGCCGTTACTCAAAGAATATTTCCTAAAAGCCTTTCGCGATAAAGAAGAAAATTATTTCCAGTTTGCTCACGAAGTAGATTTAGAGTACAACGAAATGTTCCTTTTTACTTCCGAAATTTTTGAAAATCCGAGTAAAACTCACGACGTTTCAAAAAAAATTACCAAACATCTTTTTGAGCAATCCAACCATCCACACATTAAAAATGGGGAAGTATATGTAACTCATTTAACCAATATTTCAATTGACAATAACGTGGTTGACGCCATCGGAATTTTTAAAAGTGAGCTTAAAGCCGATTTCCTACAGTTTGAAGAAAAAGGAACAACCCTAGAAATGATTTTGCAACAAGGAATTAATTTGAACAAACTGGACAAAGGTTGTTTGATTTTTAATTATAAAAAAGAAGAAGGCTACAAAATATTAACTGTTGACAGTAATCGATACGATGCTCGCTATTGGTTGGAGCATTTCCTTTCGGTAGATGCATTTCAAGATGAGAATTTTAAAACTAAAAAGTACTTAAAATTCTGTCAAGATTTTGCAAAAGAAGTGGTTTTTCCTGCCGAAGACAAAAAAGAAGAAGTCATGTTTATGAATAGAGCTGTAAATCATTTTGCAAAAAACGACCAGTTCGAAGAAAGCAACTTTTTGAACGAAGTAATAGACAATCCAGATTTAATTTCGGAATTCAAGAGTTACAAAGTGGACAAAGGCGAAAAATATAGCATCGAAGATTTAACCAGTTTTCCTATTGCAAACGCTGCTGTTTCGGATGCTAGACGAAGCATGAAAAACGTAATCAATTTGGATACCAATATTCAAATAAAGTTAGATTTCATCAATCCAGAAAGTGCCGAAAAATTTGTAGAAAAAGGCTGGGACGAAGAAAAACAAATGTATTACTATTTAGTGTACTTTAATAAAGAGCAAAAATCATAGTTTTTTGAATCCTTATTTTATCCTACACTTAAACTAAAAAAATAAAGAAGACTATTGAAATTAGAATTTCAATAGTCTTCTTTATTTGAAATAGCATCTAATAATAACTGTGCCGTAGCCTCGTTTGTGGCTAGCGGAACGTTATGTACGTCGCAAACTCTAATGAGCATATTAATATCTACTTCGTGTGCATGGCTAGAGTTAGGGTCTTTAAAAAACAAAACCATTTTTGTTTTACCTTCGGCGACTCTAGCGGCAATTTGCGCATCGCCTCCCATAGGGCCTGACAACATTTTTGTGACTTCAAATCCTGCCTTTTCTGCTTTGCTTCCTGTTGTTCCTGTTGCAATTAGCGAAATATTTTTGGCATGCAAAATAGTTGCATTTTTGTTTAGAAATTGAACTAAATCGGCTTTCATCCTATCGTGAGCAATTATTGCAATTTCCATCATTTTGTTTTTAATTATTTAAAACATGGTATGTTATTAGCCCGTCTATTGGACGACGAAGTACATTGCCTAGTTTTATATTGTGTTTTTCTAAAATATGTTGCAATTCGTCTTTCAAATAAAATGCTATAGAACCTATAAAATGTACTGGTACTTCTTTATGATTGTCAAATTGTTTGATGTAGTTGTCTACAAACGATTCCATTTCTTCGGTTATAATTTTTTGGCAAAAATCGGTGTCTTTGTGCTTGATTAAAAATTTAGCAAAAGTGGCTAAATAAGCATTCGGGTTGGGTTCTTTATATAGATTGTTTTTTACTGGATCAGGTTCTACGTTGTACGTAGTTTCGAATTCTTTTGCTAAATCGGCTGGCATTTTATTAAAATAATAAGCTCTTAATAAATGTCTTCCAAAACGATTTCCTGAGCAATCATCCATGGCAATGTATCCTAAAGATTGTACTTTTTGATGTAAAACGGAACCGTCAAAATAGCTACAATTTGAGCCTGTTCCTAAAATACAAACAATGGCTTGTTCATTTTTTGGTGTTGTTGCATATACTGCTGCATAAGTATCTTCATGAACAACCACTACAGCGTTAGGAAAATAGTCTTGAAAAACATCGGTCAAGAAATTTTTCATTCTATCGGTACCGCAACCTGCGCCGTAAAAGAACAGTTTTGCTGCTTTGTGTTTGTTATGCGAGATGTCGAATTTGTCTTCTAATCGACTGACGATTTCTTCTTTAGTGAGCACTTCTGGGTTAAGCCCTAGTGTTTGTGTGGTAAATAATACTTTTCCTGAATCGTCTATGGCAATCCAATCGGCTTTTGTAGAGCCGCTATCTACGAGTAGTTTCATTTCAAATTTAGATTTACTACGCCAGTTCGCTGACGCTTGGGTTCAATTTTAGATTTTTGACTAATATCTAAAGGTGTGATTTTGGTTGATTTTTAGCCCCGATTACTTCACATTATTTCTATTTTCATCGGAGTTCAGTGAACTTCGTTTGTAGTGAAAATCCTTTTTCTGCTCCTTTAGCCAGGAAAAGATTACCTCACTTAACGTTTGTTTTTATCGGAGTTCGATGAACTTCGTTTGTAACGAATAGCGGGATTGGCTTCAAAAAAAAATCCCCATTAATACTAAAATTAATGGGAATTAAATATATAAAATTTATTGTAAACCTGCAATATGTACAGATAAATCGATTAGTTTGCTAGAATATCCGTATTCGTTGTCATACCAAGAGATAATTTTGAAGAAAGTTGAATTAAGTCCAATTCCTGCTTTTGCATCAATAATTGAAGTTCGTGAGTCTGACACAAAATCTTGAGAAACTACGTCATCTTCGGTAAATCCTAGGATTCCTTTTAGTTCGTTTTCTGAAGCTTTTTTCAAAACCGTCATTATTTCTTCGTAGGTGGTTTCTTTAGCTAGTTTTACGGTTAAATCTACTGCAGAAACATCGGCAGTTGGGACTCTCATGGACATTCCTGTTAGTTTTCCGTTTAGTGCTGGAATTACTTTTCCTACTGCTTTTGCCGCTCCTGTACTTGATGGAATCATGTTTAGTAAGGCTGATCTTCCGCCACGGAAATCTTTTTTAGATGGGCCGTCAACGGTTAGTTGTGTGGCTGTGGTGGCGTGAATGGTGGTCATCAATCCTTCTACAATTCCGAAATTATCATGAACTACTTTGGCTAAAGGTGCAAGGCAATTTGTGGTACAAGAAGCGTTTGATACGATTGAGTCTGATGCTTTGGCATCGGTATGATTAACACCCATGACAAACATTGGAGCGTCTGCTGATGGTGCTGAAATAACTACTTTTTTAGCGCCACCATCAATGTGGGCTTGAGCGGTTTCGAGCGTTGTGAAAATCCCTGTACATTCTGCTACTACATCAACGTCAACGGCTGCGTCATCCCATTTAATTAGTTTTGGATCTCTTTCGGCAGTTACTCTGATGTATTTGTCGTTTACATATAGTTTGCCGTCTTTTACTTCTACTTTTCCTGCAAAACGTCCGTGTACTGAATCGTATTTTAGCAAATAGGCTAAGTGATCTACTTCTAATAAATCGTTGATAGCTACTACCTCAACATTATCTCTGTTGAAAGATTCTCTGAAAACTATTCGACCAATACGACCAAAACCGTTTATTCCTAATTTTACCATTTTTTTATTTATTATTTTTTTTATTTATTACAATTGTTATGTTGACATGATGTCTGAAACTCTTAATAATTCTCTGTCAATTTCTGTATGTCCTTTTATGGCTAATTCTAATGGTGTAAGAGCTACTTTGTCATTTAGTATTCCAACCATGTAATTAGATTTTCCTTCTAATAATGATTCTACTGCTTTTACTCCTAATCGGCTGGCAAGCACTCGGTCATAACATGATGGTGAACCTCCACGTTGCATGTGTCCTAATACAGAAACGCGAACGTCGTATTCTGGCATATGTTCTTCAACGTAATCTTTAAGTTCAAAAACGTTTTTTCCTATTTTATCGCCTTCAGCAATGACTACAATACTAGAGGATTTTCCTGCTGCTTTACTTTTTTGGAGAGATTCCAATAACCTATCGAGACCTAAATCTTCTTCTGGAATAAGAATTTCTTCTGCTCCTGCTCCGATACCTGCGTTTAGAGCAATATGACCTGCATCACGACCCATAACTTCAACAAAGAAAAGACGGTTATGTGAACTTGCTGTATCCCTAATTTTATCAATAACTTCTACCACGGTGTTTAATGCGGTGTCGTATCCTAAAGTATGACTTGTTCCAAAAATGTCGTTATCGATTGTTCCTGGAATTCCCATTACTGGAAATTGGAATTCAGCATTGAATATTTCGGCACCTGTAAAAGTTCCGTCTCCACCTATAACTACAAGACCCTCTATTCCTGCTTCCAGAAGATGCTGATGGGCTTTTTTACGTCCTTCAATAGTGATGAACTCTTTAGATCGAGCCGATTTTAAGATGGTACCTCCTTTATTTACGATGTTATTTACCGACCGTGGTCCCATTTCCTTAAAATCGCCTTCTATCATGCCTTGATAGCCGCGGTATATTCCGATACATTCGACATTATGATAAGCGCATGTACGTACTACCGAACGAATGGCAGCATTCATACCTGGAGAATCTCCACCAGAAGTTAAAACTCCTATTTTTTTTATTTTTGTTGGCATTATTTTAATTATTGATTGTAAAGTTACTCAAAGTATTACAACAGAATATTCTTTTCTAACGAAATTTAGTTGAGGTGATTTTTTTCAAACGTTTTCGTTAATAAGTTTTTTTTTTAATTCCCTTTTTTAGTTTGGATCGGGAGCTGTTTCAGGTGGTGTTTTAATCTTTTCGGCTGATTTTTTCTGACGCTGTTCCGTAAATTGGATGAACTCTGGTGATAAGTCGGAATCAGGAATCTCCTCTTTTTTAGATTCTTTTTCTTTTTTATTTTCTTTAGAATTTACAATTTTAGCTATTAGTTCTTTGAAGGTATCAAAATCGACTTCATACGAAATTCCTAAACCTTGTGTATATCCTATATTTTCTCCTAAATAGTTGGTGTCATTTTCACGATTAAAAACTCTTGCTTTGAGCGAACCGTCTTCGTTAAGGCGTAGTTCTATTTCTACATTTCCAACTATTGCTGATTCTGAAACGCCTCCAACTGGAACTCCTAACACACCATTAATAGTGATTTTGTTGCTTATTTGGGTAGAAAGTGTAAGCCCTACACGTCCTTCGGTTTGTGAATACAAGCTTTTTCTATCGGCTTGTACATAGTTCAGTCCTACTTTAAGTTTGTCTTCCTGATCTGAAAAAATATCTTGAAATAAACTATTGGCTTTTTCGAGTAAGTTTCCAGTAATAATATTTTCACCTACTCCTTTGTCACTCAAGAAACTTCCTGATGATAGCAATGCCATGGCTTGTGTTTGCCGCTTGTCTTTATCGCTCAATTTATATTCTAATTCTGATTTTAAGACGGAACTTAGTGTGGGGAAATTAATCGAAATATCGGGAACTGGATTGGTTAGCTTATCGGTTAGCTTTATAACAACTTCGGTAGGGACTTTTTTAGTAAATGCGGCATTTTCTAATAATATCCCTGGATTTGCTTGGGTTTTATAAACGGCTTCCATATCTAAGGTTGCGTTTATTGGATCTCCGTCCCAAGAAATGTAACCTCCTTTTTTAACATCAAACTTTTTATCTATTAATCCTCCGTATTTGAAGTTGTATGTTCCTTGATACACTTGAAAATCGCCCCACATATTAAACTTACCTAATGTATTTATTTCCATAAGCAAACTTCCAACCCCTCGCCCTTTTAAGCCGTGTCCTGAATTTTTGTCAATAATAACTTCTATTTCGGCCTCTGGGTTTATATCCAATTCAAAATTAAGTTCAACTCCGTTGTATATTTTTCCTTTTTTAGTTCTTTTTCTACTCGCTAAATCATCACGTGATTTGAATTTGATATAATCGTTTTCTGACGAGGCTTCTGAATCGTTAATAGGTATTTTTATAGATGTTCCCTTTTCAGATTTAGCGTTTACAGCAATTACTAGTCCACTCGTTAAACCTTTTATGGAAGCTTCACCGTCTATAAAAGCAGTACCATAATATAGCGCATCGTCGGCATCTTTTGTATCTAAAGCAACAATCCGCTTTGATGAAATATTCAAATCTAAAAACCAATCTCCAAAATTATGGTGTCTAATTCCACCACTCAAAATACCTTTGGTATTGTATTTTGTATCTGTTAATTCTATATTTCTAAAAGAAAATTGATTTTCGGTAACATCGACAATGGCGTTGTTTTTAAAATTATAATCTACATTTATATACGGAATTTTTAGTCCTGCTTTACTAAGATACAATCGCCCAACAATGTTTGGATTTTCTAACTCTCCTGTAAAACTTGCGGTTCCAGATGCCAATCCTCTGATATTGGTAATAATATCGCCGCCCAATGGACTAAAGGCAGCCATATCAAAGTTATTGAGTCTGAGACCTAAATCGAGTATTGTTTTCTTGTTTTCGACAAATACGTTTCCTTCGGTAGAAAATGATTCGAATCCATTATTTTTTAAAACGGAGTTGACTTTAAAGTTTTTGAAAGTATTATCGCCTTTTATATCAATAACTAAATCCCCTAATGCCAATTTATTGATGCTCAAACTATCTATTGTAATAGCTGAAGATGGTTCATAAATAGACTTATTTTGCTTAAAATTGACTAAACCATTTACTTTTCCTTCAAATTTTAGGCTATCCACAGATGGGGTTATTTTATCTAAATCAACATTTTTTAGCAACAGTTTCAAATCTTTGTAGGTCGAATCTCTTAAAACTCCCATAAGCTCCATTCGCTGGTTTTTATGAGACATTGCTATTTTTTCAATAGAAAAATCAGTTAACTTTTTGTTGAAGATAATTTTATTGTCTTTGGATTCATCTTCATTAATGAACCACAAATAGTCTTTAAAATTAACTTCCGATTTTTTGATTCCAACGACACTATTATTTTCTTTATTAATGGTATGGTATAAATTGAGGTTATAAAAATCAGCAGCTTTTTCACCTCCTTTAAACTCAGTTCTAAAAAATAACGTGTCGTTTGCAGTTACATTTATCAGACTAAAATCAGAGACTTTGTAACGCTTCGTTTTTATGCTATCCACTTCAATATAAGCATTATACAATGTGTTTTTATTATCGATATCAATATTTATATTGTCTAAATAATTATCATAAGCTTTAATACTTGGCGATTTAAAATTAAATTTAAACTCATCACTATTCGAATTGATAGTACCTCTCATAATGGTATTTTCCCCGAGTGAAATTTCTGGATAAAATATTTCTATCAATTTACTGTACACATTAAAGTCGAATTTCAAAAACTGCCCTTTATTTACTTTATTGGGCGAGTAATTGGCATACAAACTTCCTAATGAATTCTCTATTAATTTTTGAAGCTGGTTAAACTGAAACTTCCCTACTACTTTCCCTTCAATAATATCGGGCGAATTGATGGTCATGGTGCGCACTCGATTTTCATCGAAAGAAGATTTTACAACAAAATCATCAAAAAAATAGGTGTCCTTATTATTTTCGTATGAGGTATGATTTATAAATACGTCACCATGCAAATTATCGATTGTGTTTCCTTCCAATTTCATCGTAACATCACCTCGAAAAACGGAAATAGAATCAGCGGTATATAATTTTAATTTCTCCAAATTAGCATATTCAACATTGGCATGAAAATCGTATTTGTTTTCTTTATTATTCAGATTCAAATTTCCATCAAAATCCATTTGCAAATTAGGATCGTTTACGGTAATTTCTCCTGAAAATATCGATTTTACCATCGTTCCATCTACAACCACATTCGTATAATTGTAGTTATTATAAAAAATACTATTTACTTTTCCTTCTAATTTTGTGTTTAAATATTTTTGTATAAAACCTTTCCCATCAACCTCTAAATCAAGATTTACAACTCCTACATCGGTTCTGTTTAATAGTTTTCCTAAATTAAAATTATCCAATTGTATGTTTCCAATATAAGTAGCATTGTCAATATTGTCAATACTTGTCATACTCAAATTTGACTTTGCATTGCCTAAAGCTGTTTTGAGCAAAATATCGGCTTTTATGGTTTTCAAAGTAACTTCTGTCGTTCCTGAAAGGGTAAATGCGCCAAATTTCTTAAAAGTGGTGGGCAAATTATTACCCAACACTTTTGGCAAAATAGCGATAAGATTAGTGTAAGTGGAAGAAACTTTAGAAAAATCGCCTTTCATATAAAAATCTCCCTTATTTTTTGAAAACAAATTCTTGAATGTAAAATCGCCTATAATTTCTGAGTTATTATCATCTATTAATTTCAGTTTTTTTGTAGAAAAATTATTCAATGTTCCCAGCAATTTTCCTCTTACATTGAATTGCTGGTTTCGACCAAACTCGCCATAATAATGCTTCATATCGTTAGAAGAAACAGACGCTTTATCTATTTTTATGTCAAAAATAACTTTGTTGTTAAAATCTGAAAAATCTTTCCGGTCGTATCGCAAAGCAACATTCCCTTCTAGTCTAGATTCTGGGGTTTTTACCGTTAGTTTTTCTAATAGAATATTCTTTTTGGTATAGGTAAAATCCGATATCAGATCATCAACCACAAGACCTCGATTGTCCACAAAACTCATTTCTTTTATAGAAGTAGTTACATCAGGACCAAGTATTTTAAATTTTGTGGTTACTGCATTCAATTTCTTAGCCGAAAAAAGTAATGGGCTTTCTAGATTGTAATCATTAAACGAAAAAGTACTATTGGTTAAATGAAATTCATTTGCCGTTAATAAAAATTTCTTTTTAGATTGAGACGGTTTTCCGTCATCAAGCAAATCGATAAATTTGTCGAGATTATTGTCTTTTTCGCCTTTATAATTTTTCAAATTAAAAAACAATCCGTCCATACGAACTTCTCCAAAATGCAAATCGCCTTCGTAGAGTTTTTTAGCATCTAAAATATTTGTTTTTAGTGTTTTAATATAAAATAAAGTATCTTTTTTATGATCGCGAATCAACACTTTTTTTAGCTTTACACCTCCAAAAATGGTAAAATTAGCTTCTTCGACAGTAATATCGGTTTTAAATTCTTCGTTTAAAAACTGAGTTGCTTTTTGCCCTAACATGGTTTGCACCGAGGGCATAGAAAGCAAAATTCCAAGTGTAAGTAGCAACAATACTAATCCTAAAAAGAAGAATAGTATAACTTTTTTAATTTTTTTAAACCTTGTATTTTTTTTATTTTCTTCCAATAATTGTTGTTTCCAAAAATGAAGCCATCTGATTTTATTACCAATAAAAATTCTTATTTTTGTGCTTCGATGTAAAAATAGCCATTTTATATCTATTTTTCAAAATATAACGCAAAATCTGTGCCTTTTATGCATCAAAAACCAATTTTTATTCTTGCTATCGAAAGTTCTTGCGACGATACTGCCGCAGCAATACTACAAAACGACAAAGTTTTGTCAAATATTGTGGCACAACAAGCTATACACGAGCAATATGGAGGTGTAGTTCCAGAATTAGCTTCTAGAGCGCACCAACAAAATATTGTTCCCGTAATTGATGTCGCACTCAAAAAAGCCAATATTACCAAAGACCAATTGTCTGCCATTGCCTTCACACAAGGACCAGGACTTATGGGTTCGTTGTTAGTAGGCAGTTCGTTTGCTAAAAGTATGGCCATGGCACTGAATATTCCGCTCATTGCCGTAAACCACATGCACGCTCATATTTTAGCTCATTTTATTGATGAAGACGGTTTCGACAAACCCGAATTTCCTTTTTTAGCCTTGACCATTTCTGGCGGACATACGCAGATTGTAAAAGTAAATAGCTTTTTTGATATGGAAATTATAGGCGAAACTACCGATGATGCGGTGGGAGAAGCGTTCGATAAAAGTGCCAAAATACTAGGTCTTCCCTATCCTGGTGGCCCATTAGTTGATAAATATGCACAGTTGGGAAATCCGAAAGCGTATCAATTTACCAAACCCAAAATGCCCAATTTAGATTTTAGTTTTTCGGGACTAAAAACACAAATATTGTATTTTGTTCAAAACAATGTAAAAGAAAACCCGAATTTTATCGATGAAAATCGGAACGATATTTGTGCTTCTATACAACATATCATTATCGAGATTTTGATGGAAAAACTAAAACTCGCCGTGCAACAAACAGGAATAAAACAAATTGCGATTGGTGGTGGTGTTTCGGCAAATTCAGGCATTAGAAATACACTGAAAGAAGCCGAAAAAAAATACGGTTGGAAAACTTTTATACCAAAATTTGAATATACGACTGACAATGCCGCCATGATTGGTATTGTAGGTTACCAATGTTTTTTAGAAAATAAATTTAATGATGCTGCTGTAGTAAGCCAAGCACGAATCGATTTTTAATATGCAATTATTTTATAATCCCGATATCAATATCGATTTAAATGAATTTTCTTTCGATAAAGAAGAAAGCAAACACATTGTTAAAGTATTACGAAAAACTGAAGGCGACACTTTACATGTAACCAACGGTTTAGGGGATTTATTTTCGACCGAAATTATTTTAGCTTCCGAAAAAAAATGCACTGTAAAAATCATTTCAACCGAAACCTATCAACCGACCGATTTTTATATTCATTTGGCTGTGGCGCCAACCAAAATGAACGATCGCTTCGAATGGTTTCTTGAAAAAGCTACCGAAATGGGAGTTCACGAAATTACGCCTATTATATGTGATCGTTCTGAAAGAAAAATAATCAAAAACGAGCGTTTCGATAAGATTATACTATCGGCAATGAAACAATCATTGCAATTTTTTCTGCCAAAGTTAAACGAACCTATTTCCTTCAAAGAATTTATAAATCAGCAACACGACGGAAACTTATGCATTGCACATTGTGAGGAAACTGACAAAAAACTATTGAAAAACACTATTAAACCAAAAGAGAAATACACTATATTAATTGGTCCTGAAGGCGATTTTTCTGAAAAAGAAATCCAATTAGCCTTAACCAACCATTATATTCCTGTATCTTTGGGAAATACGCGATTACGAACAGAAACTGCCGCTGTGGTTGCTTGTCATAGTGTGGTTTTTGTGAATGAGTAAATTTAGTAATAAGGCAAAAGGTATCAGTAAAAAATGAAAAAAATAATCTTATTTTTAATTCTAGTTACAACACCAGTATTTTCGCAAGAAATTGCGTTGCTCAAATACAGCGGCGGCGGCGATTGGTATGCGAATCCTACCTCGTTACCCAATTTGATAAAATTTTGCAATCAGAATATAAACACCACTATAAAAACCAAACCTATTACGGTTACGCCATCAAGTGCTGCTATTTTTTCGTATCCATTTATTCACATGACAGGACACGGGAATGTAGTTTTTAATGAAGCGGAAGTTCAAAATTTACAAAACTACCTGCGTTCTGGCGGTTTTCTTCACATTGATGATAATTACGGTATGGATCAATACATACGTAAAGAAATTGCCAAACTGTTCCCTAATGATGCTTTAATAGAAATTCCTGCCAATCATGCTATTTTTCAAAAACCATTTCCTTTTCCTGACGGATTACCCAAAATACACGAGCATGACGGAAAAAGACCTCAAGCTTTTGGCATTTTTATAGAAACTAAATTAGTTTTATTGTATACGTACGAATGCGATTTAGGTGATGGTTGGGAAGATCCAGAAGTTCACAATGACCCTAAAGAAGTGAGAGATAGAGCATTGAAAATGGGTAGTAATATCATAAATTACGTTTTTAAAAACTAGTAATTGACCTGAATTACAAATTTTGTTTTTCAATTAAATGAAATATTTATATTTTTTATTTTCAAAATTTATTGATTGCATAAATAATTGCGTTATAAATTATTAAATCTATAAAAAATACAACTATTTTTTATAGATACTTTTTTAACAATAAATAAACTCTAATCAGCTTATTTTACTATCTATTCCTAAGTTATTAACATTATTATAGCTTTCTTTTTTCAATTATTAATTATTATTTTTTGAATAAATATTTTGTATATCATTTAATTATTTATAGTATTGCCAAACATTTGAATAAAAAACTAATAATTAACCAACCAAACAAACTAAATTATGAAAAAAATGTTATTGACTGCTTCGGTAGTTTTCTTTATGTTCTCTTGTCAAAAAGAAGACAATGATGTTACTAATGTTCAACCAGCAGCGGCAGCACTAAATACTGTTACGCAAAGAGGCTGTGCTTCACAAGAAGTATTGGAACGTCAACTTAAAGAAAATCCTGCTTTAGCGTCAAAAATGGCAGAAATCGAAAGATTTACTGAAAATGCTATGACTACTGGACGTATTGTGAATGGAAAAATTCAAATTCCAGTGGTTTTTAATGTATTGTACAGAACTGCCGCTGAAAATGTTTCGTTAGCACAACTTCAATCTCAAATTGA
>CAXYWC010000034.1:0-27710 GCA_964292845.1 uncultured Flavobacterium sp.
CTTTCGTCTTTTTCTCTTTTAATGGCTTCGATTTCTATTTCAAGTTGCATTATTTTACGGTCTAAAACATCGAGTTCTTCTGGTTTAGAGTTAATCTCCATTCGCAGTTTAGAAGCAGCTTCATCCATTAAATCGATAGCTTTATCTGGCAAAAAACGATTGGTAATATACCGTTGAGATAATTCGACTGCAGCAATAATAGCTTCATCTTTTATTTGAACTTTATGATGTGTTTCGTATTTCTCTTTAATTCCACGTAGAATAGAAATAGCACTTTCGGTATCTGGTTCTTCCACCATAATTTTTTGGAAACGACGTTCGAGCGCTTTGTCTTTTTCGAAATATTTTTGATATTCATCTAATGTTGTTGCTCCAATAGCACGTAACTCACCTCGAGCCAAAGCTGGTTTCAAAATATTTGCTGCATCCATAGCACCTTCTCCACCACCAGCACCTACAAGAGTATGAATTTCGTCAATAAAAAGTACAATATCTCCTTCGGCAGCAGTCACTTCTTTTACAACCGCTTTTAGACGCTCTTCAAATTCACCTTTGTATTTTGCTCCAGCAATTAATGCACCCATATCTAGCGAAAAGACTATTTTATCTTTCAAGTTATCAGGAACATCTCCATCTACAATTCGATGCGCTAAACCTTCTGCAATAGCAGTTTTACCAACACCTGGTTCCCCAACCAGCATAGGATTATTTTTAGTTCTTCTCGTTAGAATTTGTAAAACACGGCGAATTTCTTCGTCACGTCCAATAACAGGATCTAGTTTGCCACTTTTTGCTAATTCGTTTAAGTTTTTAGCATATTTATTTAAAGAATTATAAGTTTCTTCGGCAGATGATGAGGTTTCTCGTTCTCCTTTTCTAAGTTCACCAATGGCTGCTTTTAGGACTTTTACTGTAACACCTTGATCTTTTAAAATTTGTGCTACTTTACTTTTTGATGCAAAAATGGCCAATAGTAAATGTTCGATAGAAACAAATTCGTCGTTCATCTTTTTTGCAATGATTTCCGCTTCGTTAAGTGTTGTATTCGCCGTTCTAGAAAGCATGATTTCTCCCCCAGAAACTTTTGGAAAGCTTTGTATTGTAGCATCAAGTACTTGCTGAAATAACGGAATATTTACATTTATTTTTTTTAAAATAAATGGTGCAACATTTTCATCGACTTCAAAAATAGCCTTAAAAATGTGTTCGTTTTCTATTTGTTGTTGTCCAAAACTTTGCGCCAATTGTTGCGCTGCTTGAATAGCCTCTTGCGATTTTATTGTAAATTTATTAATGTTCATATTTTTTAGGTTTGTAGTTTATCTTAAATAGTTAACTTTGATAACTAATCGTCAATTGTTATTCCAATACGAAAAATAGGACAAAATGTCTGTTAATCAGTGCTTATTGAAGACAAAATGACTTAAAACAAGACAAAATGAGTTTTTTTAAAGATATGTTTGGGAATACTGAAGAGAAAAATAATAATCCGATGTTGCAATGGAATATCCTATCTGATTTAGGGCAGTTAAATGAAATTATAAATTTATCTCATGACAAACCAGTTGTTATTTTTAAACACAGCACGCGTTGTAGTGTAAGTAGGATGGCGCTAAAACAGTTTGAAAATGAATTTGATTTTCAGGATGAAGTTACTCCTTATTTTTTAGATTTGATAGCATTTCGAGATGTTTCAAATGAAATTGCAAATCGATTTGATGTAGTTCATCAATCGCCACAAATTATTTTGATTAAAGAAGGAAAAGCTATTTACAATGCTTCTCACAGTGATATTGATGCAAATGATTTAAAAGGAAGGTTATAAAGAATTTGTGTATAAAAAAACGGAAAAGATTTCTTTTCCGTTTTCATTGATTTTGATGTGTGTTATTCTAGAATTAGTTTCCAAAGAAACGACTAAAGAAACCACTTTTTTTCTCTTTTTCTACTTCTGGAGTAGCTTTGGTTTCTATTATTTTTTCTTGCTCTTCTTTTTCGTTATCTATCATTAGTTTTGTAACTAAATCCACATAACTTAAACCTACGTCTTCTAGAAAACCTATTAGGTAGTTTTCACTAGTTTCTATACCACTGGCTTCCTCTATTTGTAATAGTTTTTTGTATAAAGGCTCAATGTGGTTTTTTATAATAGCTGCGGGTACCGCTTTTCTTTTAGCAATGTATTTTGTTATGTTGCCATTGTCATCTCTTTGGTATTCAAAATTGGTAATTACCCAATAATATTTTCCAGATTTGGCTAAATTTTTTACAATACCATGAAATTGATTCCCTGCTTTTATATTTTCCCACAGCACCTTGAATACTACTTTTGGCATGTCTGGATGTCTAATAATACTATGTGGTTGACCCATTAACTCGTAATCTTCATAGCCGCAAACTTTTGTAAAAATATCATTTGCGTATTCGATTGTTCCAAACAAATCGGTTTTACTCATAATGGTGAGATTTTTATCCCATTCTACTTCTTGGTCAATTGGGATTGGTCGTTTTCTAGTGTCGTTTTCTAGTGGCATTTTTTTACTTTTTTAGATTACTTATTTTTCAGGTTAAATTTGAGGTATTTTTTTTACAAAAATACTTAAATTCAGGTTATTTAAAACCTTATTTTAGGATTGATTTTTTTTTCCAATACGTGTTAGCTATTAGGGTTATTTGTATGTTATTTTCCAAAAAATCTACTAAAAAAACCTTCTTTCTTCTTGTTTGAATCTGGATTTGGCGACTTTTCTTCGTTTTCAACCATCAATTTTGTGATTAATTCAACATAACTTAGATTTTGATCTTCTAAATAGCCCGTTAGGTATTTTTCGCTGGTACTTACACCACTTGTGTGTTCAATTTCTAAAAGTTTCTTGTACAAAGGAGCGATATGATTAGTAATAACATTTTCAGGCACTGCTTTTCTTCTAGCAATGTAGTTTTGGATAGTTCCTTTTGCATCTCTAGAATATTCAAAGTCCGTAATTACCCAATAATATCGTCCTGATTTTGTTAGATTTTTAACAATTCCATGAAATTGGTTACCTGCTTTTATATTTTCCCAAAGTACTTTAAAAATTACTTTTGGCATATCTGGGTGTCGTATGATATTGTGAGGATGCGCCATTAATTCATCTTCTTCATAACCAGAAACATCTGCAAAAGCTTGATTTACATATTCAATAGTGCCAAACAAATCTGTTTTGCTCATAATTGTTTGGCTTTTATCCCATATAGCTTCTTTGTCAATAGGAACAGGTCTGTTTGTATTTGTATTTTCTTGAGTCATTATCTTTTGCCTTTTTGTGGTTATTTTTAGTACAACCTGATTTTATATATACAGATTAATAGTTATACAAATTAATTAGCTTCCAAAAAAGCTACTAAAAAATCCTGATTTTTTTTCTTTTTTCACTTCGGATGATTCAGTAGCGGGTATTGATGCTTTTTCATGATCCATCATCAAGTTGGTAACATAATCCACGTAGCTAACTCCCATATCTTCTAGGTAGCCTATTAGATATTTTTCGCCTGCCACATCGCCACTAGCTTTTTCGATACTTAAAACTTTTTTATACAAAGGTTCTATATGTTTGGTTACTATTTCTTGAGGTACTGCTTTTCTTTTAGCAACATAGTTAGTTATGTTTCCTTTAGCATCTTTGGTGTACTCAAAATTAGTAATCGCCCAGTAATAGCGTCCAGATTTAGCCAAATTTTTTATAATGCCGTGAAACTGGTTTCCTACTTTTATATTTTCCCACATTAATTTAAAAAAAGCCTTTGGCATATCAGGATGCCTTATGGTATTATGTGGTTTACTCACTATCTCACTGTCTTCATAGCCTGAAACATCTGTAAATACATCGTTTACGTATTCAATTGTTCCTACTAAATCGGTTTTGCTAATAATGGTTTGTGTTTTGTCCCATATTACTTCTTTGTCGATTGGGGTTGGTCTGGCAATTTCTTGAGACATAATTTTACTTTTTTTGGGTTAGTATTTAATATAAGTTGTTTTCAAATTTAAATAGTTATTTTGATTTTTACAACTATTTTTTGTTTAATTTAATGATATTTATCATGTTTTTTTAAATTCTTCACATTCAAAAAATCTAAACATTTCTTATTTATTCTTCTAAGCTGTTTTAAAATAAAAAAAATAGCTTACACCACTTAAAGTTACAACCTTTTATATTAATTAAACATGATAATTATCATCTTTATTATTTTCAAATATAAAAGCTTTTTCTAACATAATATATACGTATAAATACCTATTCTTAGTCTTTTGAGTGTTCAACTATTTAGTATTAAAAAACTGCGTTATGTGATATATGTTACTGTAGATAATTTAGTAACAGCGTACCTTTATTGTGTTAAATTAATTCAAGATAAATCATGACAACAACAGTAGTAGTGGGAGGAAGTTTTGCAGGAATGACAGCTGCTCTCGAAATTAAGCGAAAAGGAAAAGGCAATCACAAAGTAATTTTAATCGATAAATCACCTTTATTTTTATTCATACCCTCTCTAATTTGGGTACCATTCGGTAGAAGAGATATTAAGGATATATCTTTTCGAAAAGAAGATATTTTAACCAAAAAGGGAGTCCATTTTGTACATGCAGAAGCATTGACTGTTGATACAAAAACACAAATAGTATATACAGACAAAGGAGATTATACTTACGATAATTTAGTGGTGGCTACAGGGCCAAAGGTTAATTTTGACATTGCTCCAGGTATTGCAGAGCATTCTCACTATGTGGGAACTCCAAACGGTGCTATGAAATTACGTACTGCATTAGAAGAGTTTAAGAAAAATCCAGGCCCAATAGTTATTGGTGCCACTCAAAATGCAGGTTGCATGGGTGCGGCATATGAATTTTTGTTTAATGTTGAAAAATGGCTAAGAGAACAAAATATCCGTAAAAAAGTCGATTTGTATTGGGTAACTCCCGAAGATTATTTAGGCCATTTCGGAATCGATGGTATGCCAATGGGGGAAACCATGCTAAAAACATTCATGAAAATGTTTCATATACATTATAGAACTGCTGTTGGAATCAAAGAAGTTACCGCCAATAGTGTGATTCTTTCTACAGGTGAAGTTCTAAAAAGTAGTTTGACACAATTAATGCCTCCGTTTATTGGGGTTGATTTTGTACAAAATTCACCTTCATTAACACCAACGCCAAACGGATATATTCCTGTAGAAGACACGTATCAACACAAAACGGTGCCTCATGTATGGGCAGCAGGAATTGCAGTGCAGGTGGATTTGCCTTTTACGTGTAAAAACGTTCCTTTTGCAGCGCCAAAAACAGGTTATCCATCGGACGAAACCGGAAAAATTGTTGCCGAGAACATTGTGCGCTTAGCTAGCGGAAAAACTAATTTGATGCACAAAGCTTGGGGTAAAATTCCAGGATTGTGTATTATGGATGCTGGTAAAAAAGAAGTCATTATTTTTTCAAACCATTTGTTCAAACCCAGAACTTTTGCGATTATGATTCCAAACGTAATTTATGATTTTAACAAGGTAATTTTAGAAAAATATTTTATGTGGAAAAGCAGAAAAGGATATGCTTTCTTGCCTTAATAATAATCAAAATAACAAAAAACAACGCTATTTTTTATAAAATAGCGGTGTTTTGTTTGTATAAGGATACTATTTCATTTTATTTGCAGGCAACAATTTGCTAGAAACTTCGCCAAAACCAATTCGTATTTCTTCATTTTTACAAAATCCTTTCATAATCACGGTATCGCCATCGTTTATGAATTTTCTTTCAGAACCATCATTCAATTGTATTGGATTTTTTCCGCCCCAAGTCAATTCTAACATCGAACCATAACTGTCAGGAGTTGGCCCAGAAATAGTTCCAGAACCCATCATATCTCCAGAATTTACTCGGCAACCATTACTAGTATGATGCGCTAATTGTTGGCTCATCGTCCAGTACATGTATTTTAAATTTGTTCTAGAAATGGTAGTCGCTTCTGCATTTTCAGGTTGGATAGCTACTTCTAAATTAATATCAAAGGCATGATTCCCTTTTTGTTGCAAATACGCTAGAGGCGCTGGTTCTTGTTTAGGAGAAGCACAACGAAATGGCTCTAAAGCTTCCATTGTAACAATCCAAGGCGAAATTGAAGAAGCAAAGTTTTTTGCTAAAAAAGGCCCTAGTGGTACATATTCCCATTTTTGAATATCTCGAGCGCTCCAATCGTTTAGCAAAACCATTCCAAAAATATGCTCTTCGGCTTCATTTACAGGAATGTTCTCCCCCATAATATTAGCATCGGTTGTAATAAAGGCAGTTTCCAATTCAAAATCGACTAATTTTGAAGGACCAAAAACAGGTGCTGTTTCTCCATTTGCTACAGTTTGTCCGTTTGGTCTGTGCACAGGAATTCCTGAAGGCACAATGGTCGAACTCCGTCCGTGATACCCCACTGGTATGTGCAACCAGTTTGGTAACAAAGCATTTTCTGGATCACGAAACATTTTTCCTACATTAGTAGCGTGCTCCTTACTGGAATAAAAATCGGTGTAATCGCCAATAAATACAGGAAGTTGCATTTCTATATCGTCAATTTTAAAGATAACTACATCACGATGTTTTTTATTGTCACGAAGTTTCGGATTGTTGCTATCAAAAATATCGGCAATACGATTTCGAACCAATCGCCATGTTTTTTTTCCATCCGAAATAAAATCATTCAAGGTGTCTTGCATAAAAACATCGTCTGTTAATTCGATGCCTTCAAAGTAATTTAATTGTTGCAAAGCGCCTAAATCTATAGCGCAATCTCCAATTCGAGTTCCAACGGTGACAATATTTTCTTTGGTTAAAAATACTCCAAAAGGAATGTTTTGGATAGGGAAATCGCTATCGGCATCTACATTTAACCATGATTTTCTAGTAGGATCGTTTGCTGTAATGGGCATATAGTGTGTTATTTATTTGTTGATAATTTATAGACCAAATATATTATAAACTATTATTTTACCAAACGTTTTTTGTATTTTTGTACGAAATTTAACTAAATAAAAAATATGTTACGCGACGAACAAATATTTGACCTAATTATTGAAGAACAAGACAGACAAATTCACGGTTTAGAACTTATTGCTTCTGAAAATTTTGTGAGCGACCAAGTGATGGAAGCGGCAGGATCTGTACTAACAAATAAATATGCCGAAGGCTATCCTGGAAAACGATATTATGGAGGTTGCGAAGTAGTCGATGTTATCGAGCAAATTGCTATAGACAGAGCCAAAGACTTGTTTGGTGCAGCGTATGCAAATGTACAACCACACTCAGGATCACAAGCAAATACGGCCGTTTTTGCAGCTTGCTTGAAACCTGGCGACACCATTTTAGGTTTCGATTTGTCTCACGGAGGTCATCTAACACACGGTTCGCCAGTAAATTTTTCAGGAAAATTATACAATCCAACATTTTATGGTGTGGAACCAGAAACAGGCATGCTGAATTATGATAAAATACAAGAAATTGCCACAAAAGAACAACCAAAATTAATTATTGCAGGAGCTTCAGCGTATTCTCGCGATATGGATTTTGAGCGTTTTCGTAAAATAGCCGATTCTGTTGGCGCACTTTTAATGGCAGATATTTCGCATCCCGCAGGATTAATAGCAAAAGGATTAATGAACGATCCTATTCCTCATTGTCATATTGTAACCACTACCACACACAAAACGTTGCGAGGTCCTCGTGGCGGATTGATTATGATGGGGAAAGATTTTGAAAATCCATGGGGCTTAACCACTCCAAAAGGTGAAATTAGAATGATGTCGCACATTTTAGACATGTCTGTTTTTCCTGGAAATCAAGGTGGTCCTTTAGAACATATTATTGCCGCAAAAGCAGTTGCATTTGGAGAAGCATTGACCGATGAGTTTTTTAGATACGCCATGCAAGTACAAAAAAATGCTAAAGCTATGGCAGCCGCTTTCGTAAAAAGAGGTTATAATATTATTTCTGGAGGAACCGATAATCACATGATGTTGATTGATTTAAGAAATAAAAATATTTCTGGTAAAGAAGCCGAAAATGCTTTAGTAAAAGCCGAAATTACGGTAAACAAAAATATGGTTCCTTTTGATGATAAATCACCATTTGTAACCTCAGGAATTCGTGTTGGAACACCAGCAATCACTACGCGTGGTTTACTAGAAGAAGATATGGAAACTATTGTTGCTTTTATCGATAAAGTAATTATGAATCATACTAACGAAGAAATTCTGGAGGAAGTTGCTGACGAAGTAAACGACATGATGGGAGAAAGAGCCATTTTTGTTTTCTAATATTTCTTCACCCTATTAAAAAAAAACCGTCTCAAAATAAAATTTGAGGCGGCTTTACTTTTAACTAAAGATTGGTATATTTTAATCAAATACGCATGTAACGTAACTGGATTATATTTTTTAATTGCTATAATTAATTGTAAATTAAGAGGATTAAAAAAATTATGAAATAAAAAAGAAGCCGTAATACTATATATTACGGCTTCTTTTTTATTTCATAGATCTAATTAATTAGACTCTTCAGCTTCTCTAGCCGCTTTCTTCTCTTTATATCTTTCCCACAAAGCACCACCTATCCAGTACTGAACAAATGCTACCAAAAAAAACATCAACCAAAACCCGATTGTTAAAACAGTCAAGAAAAGAAGGAAACCTAAATATTGTGGAAATTCTACCATGATTATTCGAAATTTTTAAATACTCAACAAATATAAATGGAATTATTCTTTTTACCAATAATAATTCGAAATTTATTTTAATACATTTTTTTAAACTAGCTAGAATCCTTAAATTTGTAACTGTTTTTAGGAGCTATTCCCGCTATCCGTTCCAAACGAAGTTCACTGAACTCCAATTGGAATAAACGTTAAGTGAAGTAATCTTTTTTTCGGCGAAAAGCCTCAAAAAAGGATTTCCACTACTATCGGGGCTAGGGCTTACAAACAAATAACCAAATAATCAAAAAAATGGAATACAGAATAGAAAAAGACACCATGGGCGAAGTACAAGTACCAGCAAACAAATACTGGGGTGCCCAAACAGAACGTTCAAGAAATAATTTCAAAATAGGTCCATCGGCATCGATGCCAAAAGAAATTATAGAAGGTTTTGCCTATTTAAAAAAAGCAGCTGCTTATGCCAATTGTGATTTAGGCGTTTTGCCAATCGAAAAACGAGATGCTATTGCAGCCGTTTGCGACGAAATTTTGGCAGGAAAACTTGACGACGAGTTTCCACTTGTAATCTGGCAAACAGGTTCTGGAACACAAAGTAATATGAATGTGAATGAAGTCATTGCCAATCGTGCTCAGGTATTGGCTGGACACAAAATTGGCGAAGGCGAACAATTCATCAAAGCGAATGACGATGTAAACAAATCACAATCCTCAAACGATACGTATCCAACAGGAATGCACATTGCCGCCTATAAAGCAGTGGTAGAAACCACGCTTCCAGGAGTAGAAAAATTGCGTGATACCTTACAAGCAAAAGCAACCGAATTTATGAACGTGGTAAAAATTGGTCGTACACACCTTATGGATGCCACACCACTTACCTTAGGTCAAGAAATTTCGGGTTACGCAGCACAATTAAACTACGGAATCAAAGCCGTAAAAAACACATTAGCGCACTTATCGGAACTAGCATTGGGTGGAACAGCAGTAGGAACTGGATTAAACACGCCAGCAGGATACGATGTAAAAGTAGCCGAGTATATTGCCCAATTTACTGGACACCCATTTGTAACGGCACCCAACAAATTTGAAGCTTTAGCAGCACACGATGCTATTGTAGAATCGCATGGAGCGCTAAAACAATTAGCGGTTTCATTAAATAAAATTGCAAACGATGTTCGTATGCTAGCCTCTGGACCACGTTCTGGAATTGGAGAAATCCTAATTCCAGAAAACGAACCAGGATCGTCTATCATGCC
The DNA here is from genome assembly GCA_964292845.1 of uncultured Flavobacterium sp. Lineage (GTDB taxonomy): Bacteria > Bacteroidota > Bacteroidia > Flavobacteriales > Flavobacteriaceae > Flavobacterium. Next base: position 9,995 of record CAXYWC010000034.1, read on the forward strand.
AGGAAAAGTAAACCCAACACAATGCGAAGCCTTAACGATGGTTTGCGCACAAGTTATGGGGAACGATGTAGCAATTGCTGTAGGAGGAATGCAAGGGCATTATGAATTGAATGTTTTCAAACCATTGATGGCGGCAAATTTCTTACAATCGGCACGATTGTTAGGAGATGCTTGTTTGTCGTTCGACGAACATTGTGCTAGTGGAATTGAACCTAACTACAAACGTATTGAGGAATTGGTAAACAACTCTTTAATGCTTGTTACGGCTCTTAATACCAAAATTGGCTACTACAAAGCAGCTGAAATTGCGCAAACGGCACACAAAAATGGTACAACGCTAAAAGAAGAATCTGTTCGTTTAGGGTATGTAACTGCCGAAGATTTTGATGCTTGGGTAAAACCAGAAGAAATGGTGGGAAGCTTGAAATAATTTTTTTCATTGACACTAAAAAGCCTGTAATTCTCATTACAGGCTTTTTGTTTAGTTGTTAATACCACTTTTTCTTCTTAAAATACACAATCATACCTACTAGCAATAAAAACATACCGCTAATAATCATAAAATAGCCGTATTTCCAGTGCAATTCAGGCATATTATCAAAATTCATCCCATAGACACCTACAATAAAAGTAAGCGGCATAAAAAATACCGAAACCACCGTTAGGGTTTTCATGACCTCATTCATTTTATGATTTTGAGCCGAAAAATAAAAATTAGAGGCACTATCTAAAGATACCATATCGTATTCTATTTGTTCTAAAAGTTCTAAACTCTTTTGATGCAAACGATCAAAGAAACTATAATTTTCTTTCTCTATGGCATTAAAAACATTATCGTCCTTCATACTTTTTATAGAATATAACGAATCCCGAAGTGGAATAATGGAACGTTTCAAAAAATTAAAATTATCTCGATGTTTCTCTATTTGTTCTAATATTTCGGGCTTAGTACTTGTTTTGGATACATTAATCAATAATTCTACTCTATCTTCTTCATTTTCAATAGTGATATAAAAATTCTCCATGATTGCATCGAGCAATAAATACAGCAAATAATCTGATCTTTTCTCTCGCACAATTCCAGAATGTATTCGTAATCGCTCTCGAATATGCGTAAAAAAATCGCTCTTTTTTTCTTGAAAAGAAGTTAATATCCCATTTTTTAATAAAAAACTAATTTGTTCTACATTGATATTATCTGAATTTTCTATGGGCAATAAGGATTTGATATTAAAAAACAAAATATCATGGTACTCTTCTAGCTTGGTTCGTTTTGTGGTGTTTAAAATGTCCCCCAGCATAAAATCATCTACTTTTAAAAAAACACCAATTTCTTTAATGATAGCAGCGTTATTTAGACCGTGTATATTCAACCAATTTACCTTTGTGTAATCAATTATGGAGAGTAGTTCTTGACATTTAGAGTCTTCACATTCCGTCAAATTTTCGGTATCATAAACAAACAATTGCATTGTAGTAGCCACATTTTTATGATGCCCTGTATATTCGAAATAGGTTGGTTTTACTTTTTTGCCTTTTTTATATTTTATTTTTCTCACCGTGTTATAATTTGAGATAAAGATAGCCGTTTTTCAAAAATCAAAGATTATTTTTACAAAAATTATTTGAAATGAAAACGCTAATCATCAACATAAAAGAACTGCTTCAAGTTCGTGAAAACAATATCGATAAAGTTTCGGGAGCTCAAATGGCTGTTTTACCTAAAATAGACAATGCTTTTGTACTAATCGAAAACAATGTAATATCCAGTTTTGGTTCGATGCACGATTGTCCAAATGGCGAAGTACAGCAAACTATTGATGCCATTGGAAAAGTAGTTTTGCCTGCTTGGTGCGACAGTCACACGCACATTGTTTATGCAGGAAATAGAATTCAGGAATTTGTAGATAAAATTAACGGATTGAGTTATGAGGAAATTGCCAATCGAGGCGGCGGAATTCTGAATTCGGCACAAAAACTTCATCAAACAGCAGAAGAAGAAATTTACGAACAATCTAAAAAACGCCTAGAAGAAGTCATACAGCAAGGAACGGGAGCTGTCGAGATAAAATCGGGTTACGGATTAAGCGTTGAAGGCGAATTGAAAATGCTTCGAATTATTAAAAAATTAGCAACGAATTATCCTATAAAAATCAAAGCCACATTTTTAGGTGCTCACGCATTTCCGTTAGAATACAGAGAAAATCATTCGGGGTATATCGATTTGATTATCAATGAAATGTTACCGAAAATTGCGGAAGAAAATTTAGCCGATTATATTGATGTTTTTCTAGAAACTGGCTATTTCTCAGTAGCAGAAACTGAAATAATAATGGAAGAAGGCAAAAAATATGGGCTAATTCCTAAAATACACGTCAATCAGTTTACAGCCATAAATGGCATAGAAGCATGTGTTCAAAATGGCGCATTGTCGGTAGATCATCTCGAAATTGTAACCGATTACGATATTGAGGTTCTAAAAAATAGTGCTACAATGCCTGTTGCGTTGCCTAGTTGTTCGTACTTTATTAGTATTCCGTACACTCCCGCTCGAAAAATGATTTCGGCTGGATTGCCATTAGCATTAGCGTCCGATTTTAATCCAGGTACGACTCCGTCAGGAAATATGAATTTTGTTGTTGCCACGGCTTGCATCAAAATGAAAATGACACCCGAAGAAGCTATAAATGCAGCCACTATAAATGGTGCCTATGCCATGGGAATTTCGGAAACGCATGGAAGTATAACTATTGGCAAACGAGCCAATCTGATCATCACAAAACCGCTCGAATCCTATTATCAAATAGCCTATAATTTTGCTAGCAACTTGATTGATATGGTTATTATTGAAGGGAAAATGCAATAAAGACAAATAAAAAAGGTTAAAACGAAAAAGCCATCAACTTCCGCTGATGGCTTTTATGATATAAGATTGTTTTTAATTAGATTTTAAAACGTTTTCTATCAGTTTCTGTTAAATATATTTTTCTCAAACGAATCGATTTAGGTGTACATTCAACATATTCATCTTTTTGAATGTATTCTAACGCTTCCTCAAGAGAGAAAATAATTGGTGGAATAATTCTTGCTTTTTCATCATTTCCAGACGAACGAACGTTAGATTGTTTTTTCTCTTTCGTTACGTTTACACACATATCATCAGCACGAGAGTTTTCTCCAATTACCTGACCTTCGTAAATTTCGGCATTTGGTTCCACAAAAAACTTACCACGATCTTGCAATTTATCGATAGAATAAGGAATAGCTTTTCCTTTTTCCATAGAAATTAACGAACCTTTGTTACGTCCTGCAATTTCTCCTTTATAAGGTTCATATCCTATAAAACGGTGTGCCATAATCGCTTCACCCGCAGTAGCAGTAAGCAATTGATTACGCAATCCAATAATTCCACGTGATGGAATATTAAATTTTACAATCATACGGTCTCCTTTAGTTTCCATAGAAAGCATTTCACCTTTACGCATAGTAACAAACTCAACTGCTCTACCTGAAAGACTTTCTGGTAAATCAATGGTCAATTCCTCAATTGGCTCACATTTTTTACCATCAATTTCTTTGATGATAACCTGTGGTTGTCCAATTTGTAATTCGTATCCTTCTCTTCTCATGGTTTCGATAAGAACAGATAAGTGCAATACACCACGACCAAATACCATGAATTTATCAGCAGAATCCGTTTCGCCTAATTTCATGGCTAGGTTTTTCTCTAATTCTTTTGTCAAACGCTCACGAATATGACGAGAAGTAACAAATTTTCCTTCTTTACCAAAGAAAGGAGAATCGTTAATAGTAAACAACATACTCATTGTAGGCTCATCGATAGCAATGGTTTCTAAGGCTTCTGGGTTTTCAAAACAAGCAATCGTATCGCCAATTTCAAAACCTTCTACACCTACAATAGCACAAATATCTCCAGCAATTACTTGTTGTACTTTTTTACGACCTAGTCCTTCAAAAGTATGTAATTCTTTGATTCTTGATTTCATTACTGTACCATCTCTTTTTACTAATGAGATTGGCATGCCTTCATTTAGCACTCCTCTTTCTAGACGACCAATTGCGATACGCCCTGTAAAAGCAGAGAAATCTAAAGAAGTAATCAGCATTTGTGGTGTTCCTTCAGAAACTTTAGGAGCAGGTACATTTTCGATAACCATATCCAATAATGCTTCCACATTATCAGTTACGTTTTCCCAATGGTCTGACATCCAGTTATTTTTTGCAGAACCATAAACTGTTGGGAAATCCAACTGCCATTCTTCAGCACCTAATTCGAACATTAAGTCAAAAACTTTTTCATGAACTTCTTCAGGAGTACAGTTTTCTTTATCAACTTTATTAATAACTACGCAAGGTTTTAGACCTAAATCTAAAGCTTTTTGTAATACAAAACGTGTTTGTGGCATTGGCCCTTCAAAAGCATCTACCAATAGACAAACGCCATCGGCCATATTTAATACTCTTTCTACTTCTCCACCAAAATCGGCGTGACCAGGAGTATCTATAATATTAATTTTTGTTCCTTTATATGTAACAGAAACGTTTTTAGATGTAATTGTAATTCCTCTTTCACGCTCTAAGTCGTTGTTGTCTAGAATTAAATCACCTGTGTTTTCGTTATCACGAAATAGTTGACAGTGATACATAATTTTATCAACCAAAGTAGTTTTACCGTGATCGACGTGAGCAATAATTGCAATGTTTCTAATAGATTCCATCTGTGTTTTTTTGTGGGTGCAAAAGTATGTAAAAAAAAGCATTAATCATAACTTTGTTTTACCTCTTTAATTTTGAACTAAATAAGTTAACGTTTTACTTACATTGTTAATTAAATAAAAGAATATAAATACAAGCTAACTTCACTGTAAAGAGCCACTCAACAAACAGATAGTTCAAATAAAAAATCAAAGCACCAGAAAAATAAGTATGTAAAAATTTGTGAAACCGATAAGTTGCATGTATATTCGCAACCTATTGGTTTCGTATTTAATTTAAAAAAAATGAGAAGAGATGTTTTTCAAGCTATTGCCGATCCAACAAGGAGAGCTATTATTGCTTTAATTGCACTACAAGCAATGACGCCAAATGCTATTGCCGAAAACTTTAATACGACCCGACAAGCGATTTCAAAACACCTTCGGATTTTAATAGAGTGCGAGTTAGTGAAGCAAGAACAGCAAGGTAGAGAAATTTACTATTCTCTTGAAATTGAAAAAATGAAAGAAATAGACAATTGGTTAGCACAATACAGAGAAATCTGGAAAACTCAATTTAGCCAACTCGACAAAGTATTATCAACACTTAAAAAATAGAAAAAAAATGAAAAACAATCTACTATTTGATTTTACCGTTGACAAAACAATAAAAACGGTATTCATAATCAGAGAATTTGATGCAGACCTTTCATTAGTATGGGATGCTTTTACCAAACCAGAAATACTCGATCAATGGGTAGCGCCTAAACCATGGACATCGAAAACAAAATATATGAATTTTGAAGTCGGTGGACGAAGATTTTATGCTATGGTAAGTCCCGAAGGGCTTGAGCGTTGGTCTATTCAAGAATACACTTCTATCACGCCAAAAACCAATTTTAAAATGTACAATGCTTTTGCCGATGCAAACGAAAATCCTGAATTGCCAGGATCGGATTGGGATTATAATTTTACTGAACAAAACGGCATCACAAAAGTCAGTATTTCTATTTATAACGAATCGCTTGAACGTTTAGAGAAAATGATTGAAATGGGCTTTAAAGAAGGTTTTTCAATGTCTATTGATAATTTAGAAAAGGTATTGACTTCATTATCTCAACGATAATTGTACAATAAAATTGAGTAAAACAAAGCAATACCTACTTTTTCTGAAATGGAAAGTTAGAGTATGCAAACCGTAAAATTGGAATGTCAATGACTAATTTTTTAAAGGAAAAATTAATACCATAAAAAAAGCTCCTAGAAATTAGGAGCTTTTAATAAATTTGAACACCAAGTATTACAAAGATGAAACGAATCTAGTTAATTTAGATTTTAAGTTTGATGCTTTGTTATCGTGTATAATGTTTTTCTTAGCTAATTTATCAATCATAGAGATTACGTTTGATAATTTTGCAGAAGCGTCAGCCTTCACAGTTGACAATCTTAATGCTTTGATTGCATTACGAGTTGTTTTGTGTTGGTATCTGTTTAACACTCTTTTCTTTTCGTTGCTTCTAATTCTTTTTAAAGCTGACTTATGATTTGCCATTTTTTTTGATTTTTTTAATTGTAATAATTATTTATAAACTATCAGTTAAAAAAGAAAAACCTCCCACAATTGTTTGCACAATCACTTTGGTTTTAACTAATAAAATAAAAACTCGAGACACCAAGTTTGAATTTTACAAAACTTATTTACAACTAATTGTAGCCCGTAGGGGAATCGAACCCCTCTTACATGGATGAAAACCATGCGTCCTAACCGATAGACGAACGGGCCTTAGACTTTTTTGTACCCTCAATAATTTATGTAGCCCGTAGGGGAATCGAACCCCTCTTACATGGATGAAAACCATGCGTCCTAACCGATAGACGAACGGGCCATTGCATTATTTTGTAATGCGAGTGCAAAAATACAACTATTTTTTATTCTCGCAATAGTCAAATAACATTTTTTGCAATTTTTTATTTTATTTTAATAGGCTTTTGCAAAAAGCACTCTTCCCACAGAAGGTTTTCCAGTAAACATACAGCTTCCGGACTCCTCTTTTCTGTCCAATGCAATGCAACGAATGGTTGCTTTTGTTAATTCTTTTATTTTTTCTTCCGTTTCCGGTGTTCCGTCCCAATGTGCCGAGATAAATCCCGCTTTGTTCTCTAAAACTGTTTTAAATTCTTCAAAATCAGAAACTTCAGTAATATGTGTATCTCTATATTGTAATGCTTTGTTGAATAAATCACTCTGAATTTGCTCTAACAAGTCACTTATGTAGCTGGAGATTCCGTCTGCCGATTTCACCTCTTTTGTCAATGTATCTCTTCTTGCAATTTCAAAAGTTCCGTTCTCTAAATCTTTTGGACCAATGGCAATTCGAACAGGAACTCCTTTTAATTCCCATTCAGCAAACTTAAATCCTGGTTTTTGAGTGGTTCTGTTATCAAATTTAACTGAAATATTTAGTTTTTTAAATTGCGCTACTAAATCATTGGCTACAGCCGAAATCTTTTCAAACTCTTCATCTGTTTTAAAAATTGGCACAATAACCACTTGTATAGGCGCTAAATTGGGAGGTAAAACCAATCCGTTATCGTCAGAGTGCGTCATAACTAATGCTCCCATCAAACGTGTAGAAACACCCCAAGAAGTTCCCCAAACGTGTTCTTGTTTTCCTTCGGCATTGGCAAATTTTACATCAAATGCTTTGGCGAAGTTTTGACCTAAAAAGTGAGATGTTCCTGCTTGCAATGCTTTTCCATCTTGCATTAAAGCTTCGATACAATAGGTTTCTTCGGCTCCAGCAAAACGTTCTGTTTCTGTTTTTAATCCTTTTATTACTGGTATTGCCATAAAATTTTGAGCAAAATCAGCATAAACATGCATCATTTTTTCAGATTCCTCGATAGCTTCTTGTCTTGTTGCATGAGCTGTGTGACCTTCTTGCCATAAAAATTCTGCAGTACGAAGAAACAATCTGGTACGCATTTCCCAACGTACCACATTTGCCCATTGGTTGATGAGTAATGGCAAATCTCTATAGGATTGAATCCAATTTTTGTAGGTACTCCAAATAATCGCTTCAGAAGTTGGACGAACGATCAATTCTTCTTCCAACTTAGCATTTGGATCGACCATTAATTTTCCTGGTTTGTCTGGATCGTTTTTTAATCTGTAGTGTGTAACAATGGCACATTCTTTGGCAAAGCCTTCTGCATTTTTTTCTTCGGCTTCAAACATACTTTTGGGCACAAAAAGAGGAAAATAGGCATTGCTGTGTCCTGTTTCTTTAAACATTCGGTCTAATTCTGCTTGCATTTTTTCCCAAATAGCGTAGCCGTAGGGTTTGATGACCATGCAACCTCTAACCCCAGAATTCTCGGCTAAATCAGCCTTGACAACTAGTTCGTTATACCATTTTGAATAATCTTCTGCTCGTGTAGTTAAGTTCTTGCTCATTTTGAATAGTTTGGCACAAATGTTGCACCTATGTTAAAAAATAAAATAGTTCGACAAAACTAACTATTTTTGTAATGTCCAACAATAAAAAAACCGATAGATATGAAAACTAATTATTTTTCAATACAAAATACCTTGCTTAAATCGATTACAGCATTGCTAGGTTTAGCTGTTGTGTCGTGTGGTTCTTATCAAAATAACTCTTATTATGACAATGATGGGATTTATGGTGCTAAGAAAGAAAGAAGAACGGTTGAAAACACAGAACAAGTATCTCAGGTAGAAGCTAAAACAAATGAATCTGGGAACAAATACAAAGAATATTTTGCTTCAAATGCTAATAATTATAGCACTGAAAACTCCGAAGTACTTACAGATGTAGAAAACTATTCTACCAGCAATGGTAATGAGACTCAAGAGTCGAACGCTACTAGTTATTCTAGTTGGGAAAATACAGCGGATCATGTTACTATAAATGTTTACGATAACAGTTGGGGAGGCTATAATTACGGCTATTGGAATAATTATTGGGGATACAATAATCCTTGGAATTATGGGTTTTATTCAGGTTGGGTTAGCCCTTGGGGGTACTCAGGATATTATAATTGGGGCTGGAACAATCCGTATTATGGAGGGTATTATGGCTATAATAACTACTACTATGGCTACAGCAATTATTATGGCTACAATAATTATTATGGAAATAATTATGCTTATAGTAACGGAAGAAGAGGTTCGTATAACAACCGATACGAAAACAACTATAATGGCGGAAGAACTCCATCGTCTTACAGAAGAAATAGCACGGGTATCGATAATCCTAGAACAAACGCTCCTAGAACAAATCCGAGAATAAATCCAAGAACAGACGCTAATTCTACTACGCCAAGGACTAGAATCACCTCTCCTAGAGACACCAATTACAATTCTCCAAGACCAAATGTGAATTCTGGAAATAATAATGACAACACACCAAGACCTAGAATAAACACCCCAAGGTCGGATGTAAATTCTGGAAATAATAATTATAATAATTACAACACCCCGAGACCTAGAAGTGAATCTCCTAGAAGTGAATCCCCTAGATCGTATGAATCTCCTAGATCGTATGAATCCCCTCGTTCTAGCACTCCAAGCCCAAGTTACAATAGTGGCGGAAACTCAGGTGGTGGTCGTACTGGTGGCGGTCGCAGAGGGTAACAAATTATAGTACCAATGTATCTATCCCAAAAATAGGTACATTGGCTTTTTTTATTTACGAATAACTAAAAAATTATGAAAAAACACATTTCTTTTCTCATCGTATTACTTTCGTTTTCAGCAATACAAGCACAAGATGCTTCCGATGCTTTTAGATATGCTAAAGACAATGCTACTGGAACGGCACGTTATAGAGCTATGAGTGGCGCTTTTGGTGCTTTAGGAGGCGATTTGTCTGCTCTAAATGTAAATCCTGCAGGTTCGGTGGTTTTTGCCAACAATCAAATTGCGGCTTCTGGAAGTATTTTTAACACTAATAATAAGTCGAATTATTTTGGGACAAAAACAACTGAAACGAAGAGCGAGCTAGACTTAAATCAATTAGGTGCTGTTTTTGTTTTTGAAAGAAATAAAGGAAATAATAATTGGAAAAAACTAGCCATTGCTGTCAATTATGAAAATGTAGCTAATTTTGAAAATTCGTTGTATTCCGCTGGAATAAATAACAACTCGATAGACGGCTATTTTTTAAGTCATGCCAATGGAGTGCCATTAACTATTGCTGAAGGAACAGCTTATGATTATAGCGAGCTCACTTTTCAAGAACAACAAGCTTATTTAGGCTATCAGTCTTATATTATTGACCCTGTTGACCCATTAAATCCAAACAATACTAACTATGTTTCTTTAGTTGCACCTGGAGGAAATTATTTTCAAAGAAATTCAACTAAAACGACAGGTTATAATGCAAAAGTTTCTTTTAATGTAGCAACTCAATACAAAGATATATTGATGTTAGGGCTTAATTTGAACACCCATTTTACAGATTATAGAAATACAAGTAGTTTTACGGAAAGTAACAACAATAACACTACAATTGTTGATTATGTAAACAATATAACATTCAACAATGAGTTGTATACTTATGGTTCTGGTTTTTCTTTTCAGTTGGGAGCCATTATTAAACCTATTAAACAAATCAGATTTGGTTTGGCTTACCAATCGCCTACGTGGTATAAATTGAATGACGAACTCAATCAGAATATTGTAGCCGTTAGTGGTAACAATGCAGGAAATTTACCTCCTGATGTTACAAACCCTAATTTGACTCTAATTTACCCATCGTATAAGTTGCAAACCCCTGGGAAGTTCACAGGAAGTTTTGCGTATGTTTTTGGCAAAAGAGGATTACTTAGTTTCGATTATAGTTTGAGAAATTATAGCAATATGGCTTTCAAACCTAAAAACGATCTCTATTTTCAATCAATCAATAGTGTTTTATCAAAAAATTCTAGAGAACATACCTCAGAATATCGCGTTGGTGGCGAATATAAAATTAAACAATTTAGTCTTCGTGGTGGGTATCATTTTGAACAAAGTCCGTACAAAAACGCTACTACAATTAACAATTTGACAGGATATTCGGGAGGTTTAGGGTACAGTTTTGGAAATATAAAATTAGATTTAGCGTATTATACTTCGCAAAGAGATTACAATCAACAGTTTTTCTCTCAAGGGATGACCGATGCTGCTAAAATAAAAGCAACGGCTAATAATGTCACCTTTACATTTGCATTGGAGTTGTAAAATTAAAAAAAAACAACATGTTTTGGATAACCCATTTCTTTAGTAGTATTGAAATGGGTTTTTATTTTTTGGTAATTCATTTAAGAATTTATTGTCATTCTTCCTTCCTCGGGATGACAACAAACAAAAAAACGGAACTATTTTTAACCTATTTGCTATTAGATTTGATGAATTCAAAAAGAGCTAAAAGGATACCGTTTTAGTGTATCTCGATGATTTATTTAGCTTCTAATTTTTTTCGCCACAATTACAGATTAAATTTTTTAATCTGTAATTGTGGCGAAATTTGACCGTTTAATTTGCAACTAACCAATCTTGGACTTTAGGTCTAAGCGGTTTATTTGAAAATTCGTTCTAATTCAATTTTTTCAGGTGCATGCAGAACCATAGGGAATTTTTCCACTTTTACTGATCCGCTGTCAAGTCCAAAGGCTTTTTCTTCTGATAATGAGAATTTTTTCAAGAAGAAATACGTATTCATTACAATTTTTTCGTAATATAAGATAAAGCTATCGTTTGATAAATATTTTTCAGAAAGAACAAATTTGAAATCTCCTATTATATTGTTTTTGCTTAACGATTCGTATCTACTTGTAATATCTACTTCGCCTTTGCTAACCATATCTTTGAGCACTTCTTTAAACATTAAATTGATTTTCGTAGGCTCTCTAAAACCAAGATTAAAATCGATTCTAAACAAATCATCTTTTATAATTTCGGTTACTTTATATTCTTTTTTATATGGTTCGTTAGTTACATTAACGTGTACAAACCAATATAAATCGGCTCTTTTCGGTCGTTTTTGTAAAATAGAATACATTACTTTTTCTTCAATTTCATCTACACGGTTAGCATTAGTCATATACACCAAATGGGTTGCATATTTCGGGATAGACAAATCGACACTTAATTCAGCCAAGACTTTTTTGTAACTTTCAATTTTTACAATTTTTGTATAATTTTTGCTAATTTTCTTAGCCATATACCATATCGACATTACTATAATTAAGGCCAAAGCAATGATAATAGTAACATAACCACCATGCGGAAATTTGTCCAAACAAGCTATCAGAAAGCTAAATTCAATTACTAAATAAACCAAAATTAGAGGTAAAATAAAATACAATCCAACTCTTTTCATAATCATGAAATAGGTTAGCAATATAGTTGTCATAATCATACAAAGTACAATGGCAAGCCCGTAAGCGGCTTCCATATTACTCGATTTTTTAAAGTACAAAACAATGCCAATACAACCAGCCAATAGCAACCAATTGATAGAAGGAATATAAATTTGTCCTTTTTGGTCAGAAGGATATTTGATTTTTACTTTAGGCCAGAAATTTAATCGCATGGCTTCATTTATTAAGGTAAATGAGCCACTAATTAAGGCTTGAGAAGCAATTACAGCTGCTAATGTAGCTATTACAATTCCATACGGTTGAAACCAATCTGCCATTATTAAATAAAACGGATTCGAATTGTTAGGATTGATATCGTGTAGAGTAGAGCCTTGGTGTTGCATCAAATAAGCGCCTTGACCAAAATAATTTAACAACAATGAAATTTTTACAAAAATCCAGCTAATACGGATGTTTTTTCGACCACAATGTCCCATGTCAGAATACAAGGCTTCAGCTCCTGTAGTACATAAAAAAACAAAGCCTAAAACATAAAATCCTTCTGGATGAATATTTAATAAATGGTAAGCATAATAAGGGTTTACAGCACTAAGAACATCAACGTTTTTTGTAATTTGAATGAGTCCTAAAACAGCTAACATTCCAAACCAAATGAGCATCATAGGGGCAAAAAACTTACCTACTAATTTACTCCCAAATTGCTGAATGGTAAACAAAAACACGAGGATTCCAATAACTATGGGCACCGTATTCAAATCAGGATAATAAATTCGAACTCCTTCAACGGCAGACGAAACCGATATGGGTGGCGTTATAATTCCATCAGCTAATAAGGCACTTCCTCCAATAATAGCAGGAACGATTAACCATTTTACTTTGGTTTTTTTTACTAATGCATATAACGCAAAAATTCCACCTTCTCCACTATTATCGGCAGAAAGTGTAATTAAGACATATTTTAAAGTAGTTTGCAATGTCAAAGTCCAAAAAATGGCAGAAATTCCACCCAAAACCACTTGAGGGTCTATTGCGTGCTTCCCTAATATAGAGCTCATTACGTATAAAGGAGAAGTTCCTATATCACCAAATATAATACCTAGTGTTACTAATAGTCCGCCTAACGAAAGTTTGCTGTGAAGATCATGATGGTGAGAAGTGCTCATATTTTAGTATTTGAAAAAGAAACCAAAATTAAATATTTTATTGAATTAGACTGTAGTTTTTTATTAAAATTTGTAATCAATATCTATAAATAATTGTAATTTAGATTTTAAAAAAAAGAAAATGAATTTTAAAATTGCTATTATATTTATAATCAGTTTCTTATCTTCTTGTAAGATTCATGATAAAGCTATTGTTAAGCCTAATTTTTCTAGGATAACGGTAGATACATTACTAAGTAAAAAAATGAGTTGCAGAGCTTTATTAATAGATCAAAACAAAGTTTGGTACGCAGGCAATAATGGAAATTATGGTTTTGTAACACTAGATAAGACCATACAAGAAGAGAGAAATAGTGACAATACTTCAAAATTAGAATTTAGAAGTATCGCCCAAACCACACAATATGTTTTTATACTTTCTATAGCCAATCCTGCTTTGTTATATCGAATTGAAAAAAGCAATTTGCAAACGAAATTAGTGTATCAAGAAAACAATGAAAAAGTATTTTACGATTCGATGCAGTTTTTTAATGACAACGAAGGCATAGCTATAGGCGATCCAACCGACGACTGTCCTTCGATTATAAAAACGTACGATGGTGGAGAAACTTGGCAAAAAATAACATGCGACAAATTGCCCAAATTAGCCGATGGAGAAGCTTTTTTTGCTGCCAGTAACACCAATTTGATTGCCAAAGGCACTACTACTTGGATGGTTTCTGGAGGGAAAAAGGCAAGAGTATTTTATTCTTCTAACAAAGGAACTACTTGGAAAGCGTACGAAACCCCAATAGTGCAAGGAAAAACAATGACAGGCATTTTCACGGCCGATTTTTACGACCAAAAAAATGGTTTTATAGCAGGTGGCGATTACGAAAATCTAGAAAAAAACACGCAAAATAAAGCCACTACAAACGATGGAGGCAAAAAATGGCAACTAGTAGCCGAAAATTCAGGCTTTGGTTATGCTTCTTGTGTGCAATATATTCCTAATAGTGATGCTAAAAGCCTTGTTTCGGTAGGAGCAACAGGTGTTTTTTATTCTAATACTAGTGGGGAAACTTGGATTAAATTATCGGAAGACAAGGATTTTTTGACCATCCGATTCATTAATCACAATACAGCAATAGCGGCTGGAAAAAATAGAATTGTACGCATGATTTTTAAATAAAAAAACCGTTAAATAACTAATTTTAACGGTTTGAAAATCTTATTCTTTTGTGGTCGATGCACCACCTCGCCGGTTTTTAAATTGTTTCAAAAGGGTACTTTTAAACTCTTCTTCTATTTTTTTGAGCATTAATATTTTCTGAGGCGGAATTACGCCTTGCAACTCTTTGACAAATAATCGCTTTTTATTGTCTAATTCAGAATCGATGCTTTCCGATTCGTTTAGTAATTTTAAAGTGGCTGCATCCGATAAACCAGCTGTGTTTTCAGGTTTAAGTTTTAGCATGAGTTGTCTTTTTTGCTTATGCAAATCCAGTTGAGTATCGCTAAATTTGTTAAAAATAGGCCAAAATTTTTCGGCTTCTTGACTCGTTAAATCTAGTTTGCTGGATATAAAAGCAACTCGAAGTGCTTTGACACGTTCGGCTCTTTTATTAAAATCCTGTGCGAAAAGTATTCCACAAAAAAATAATAGTAGTAGTGTAGTTATCTTTTTCATATGGGTAGTTTTAGTATAAATAATCTTTAGCATACGTTTTAGTATCTTGGTCGTACAAATCCAAGGACTCTTCTATTGATGTAATGTCTTCGTCCGATAAATTTTCGATAATATCTTCAGTAGTTATAGTCATTTCAGAAGCTAAATAGTCTTCTGTTTTTATATTGTCGGTTGTAGCGTAGTTTAAATACGTAGAAATGCCAATTCCTAAAGCAAATACCGCTGCAATTGCGGATAATCCTATTTTTCTTTTGTTGAAAATAGAAATCACTTTTACTTCTTTTTCTGGAAGCTGGTTCATGATTTTATTTTCAAACTGCGCAAAATAATCGGCTGGAATTTTAAATCCAGTTTCTATTTTCGGGTCGTTATGTAAATCAAATCGTTTCATATCAATAAGACAAAATTAATGGTAAAAGGTTTAATTAGAGTTTAAAAAATCTTCTATTTTTTTGACAGCATGAAAATAAGAAGCCTTCAAAGCGCCAACAGAAGTTCCTGTAATTTCCGAAATTTGTTCGTATTTTAGTTCTTCAAAATATTTCATTTTAAAAACTAATTGTTGTTTTTCAGGCAAACCAGCAATTGCTTTCTGTAATTTTAGCTGAATTTCGTTTCCGTCAAAATAAACATCGCTTTCTAGATTGTTAATCGCTTTTTGTTGTACTTCTTCGTTCGAAATGCCGCTTTTTTTTGTTCGTTGCTGCATAAAAGTTAACGCTTCATTGGTGGCAATGCGGTACATCCACGAAAAAAGTTTGCTATCTCCTTTAAAATTAGCTAGGTTGGAATAAATTTTGATAAAGGTATTTTGCAACACATCATCAGCATCATCATGATTCAGAACCATATTCCGAACATGATTGTACAACGGTTTTTGATACAATTGCAAAAGCTTCCTAAAAGCCTCATTCTGGGTTTTGGGATTCAATAATTCGGCAATAAAGATTTTTTCGTCTTGCAAAATTAGTTTTTTATAGTAAGACTAAAGATATTTAAAAAGGTTTAATTGTCCTAAAAAATTATCTTTGCATTTAATAAAAGATAAAAATGATACAAACGGTAATTTTTGATATGGACGGTGTAATTGTAGATACAGAACCTGTACATCATTATGCTTTTCATCAACATTTTAAAGAATTAGGCATTACTGTTTCGCCTGAAATGTACGCTTCTTTTACAGGAAATTCGACTAAAAATGTGTATCAAAAACTAAAAGAAACCTTCCATATTCCTGATGAAATAGAAGATTTAGTGACTGCAAAACGGGAACTTTTTAATACCGCATTCGATAAAAAAGAAGATTTGTTTTTGTTAGACGGTGTCGAAAATTTAATAAAAGAGTTGCATACAAATGGAATGCAGCTCATTTTGGCCTCCTCGTCATCAAAAGTTACCATTGAACGGATTTTTACTAGGTTTGGTTTGCATCCCTATTTTACGCACATTATTTCAGGCGAAGATTTTCCGAAATCGAAACCGCATCCCGCTATTTTTTTGCATGCAGCCTCTTTATCGGTCGCTACAAAAGAAAATTGCATCATAATCGAAGACAGTACAAATGGCATAAAAGCGGCTCATGCTGCCGAAATTTATTGTATAGGATACGATAGTGTTAATTCTAAACTACAGGATTATTCGCTGGCAAATAGTGTGATTAGTCATTTTGACGAGTTAACTTTTGAGAAAATAAAGCGAATTAAATAATAGCTTTGTTTTTATATTTTCTTTAACAATTATTTTGAGTTAGATACTTATCTTTGATAAAAAAAACACATAAAATGTACAAATTAATCGTTGCTCTAGCTCTTATGATTGCTTCTTATACTATTGAAGCTCAGGTAAAAACGCCGCAAGCAAGCCCGAAAGCTGTTCTAATGCAAACTATTGGATTAACCGATGTTGATATCGAATACCATAGGCCAAGTGCAAAAGGAAGGGTTATTTTTGGAGGTTTAGTGCCTTTTGATAAAGTTTGGCGTACAGGAGCAAACGAGAATACTACTATTAGTTTTAGTACCGATGTTAGTATAAACGGAGCGTCACTAAAACAAGGAAAATATGCTATTTATACCATTCCAAAACCGGATTCATGGGACGTTATCTTTTATTCTGACACTAATAACTGGGGAAATCCAGAAGTTTGGGACGAAGCGAAAGTTGTTTTAAAAGTAAGTGCAAAACCAGAAGCATTAGATCGAAATGTCGAAACTTTTACCATTGGGATAAGCAATACGGATACTAATTTTGCCAATCTCGAAATTTCTTGGGAAAAAACACTAGTTGCCCTAAAAATGGAAGTTCCTACACAACAACTCACCATGTCAAGCATCGAAAAAACATTGGCTGGACCATCGGCAGTCGATTATTTTTCGTCGGCACAATATTTCTTTCAATCGAATGGCGATTTGAATAAAGCACTTGCTTACGTAAACAAAGCATACGAATTGAACGACAAAAAACCGTATTGGTACACTCGTCTAAAATCGCAAATACAATACAAATTAGGCGACAAGAAAGGCGCAATAGAAACCGCAAAACTCTCGTTAGCCGCTGCACAGGCTGCAAAAAACAACGACTATGTAAAAATGAATCAAGACAGTATTGCAGAGTGGTCTAAAAAATAAAACAAAATTGCTTTTTAAAATTTTACAAGAAAACAAAATTTAAGATACTTTTGTATAAATTATTTTCTTGAAAAATATTCTTCTACTTACACCGCCATTTACACAACTGAATACACCGTATCCAGCAACACCCTATATCAAAGGTTTTTTGAATAC
>CAXYWC010000035.1:0-27689 GCA_964292845.1 uncultured Flavobacterium sp.
CAGGACCCCATCATTAAAAGTGATGTGCTCTACCAACTGAGCTACCAAGTCATTGCTTGAAGAAATAAATAAAATTTGTGACCTGGCTGGGGCTCGAACCCAGGACCCCATCATTAAAAGTGATGTGCTCTACCAACTGAGCTACCAAGTCATTGTATTTCTCCAATGCGGGTGCAAATATAAGAAGTTATTATTGATTTTTCAAAGCAAATTTGTATTAAATTTGTCTTTTTTTAACAAACAACCACAGTACCTTAATTTATAAGACTTTAGCTCCATGAAAAAAATTGTTTTACTGGGTTATATGGCATCTGGAAAATCTGAAATAGGAAAATTAGTATCAAAAAAAATGAATCTTCCCTTCTTTGATCTAGATTATCTTATTGAAAATGAACTTTCTAAATCGATAAATCAAATTTTTGAAGAAAAAGGAGAAATTTTCTTCAGAAAAAAAGAACATGAGGTATTTGTGGCTAAAATAAATTCCGATGAATCTTATGTTTTAAGCCTTGGCGGAGGCACGCCTTGTTACGCGAATAATCATGAGCTTTTGAAATACGACGGAATAACTTCAATTTATCTTAAAGCGAGTATTGCTACCCTAGCAGAACGATTAAAGCGAAATACTACTAAAAGACCTTTATTGCAAAATTTATCGGAATCCGAATTGTCAGACTATATTGCCAAACATCTTTTTGATAGAAGTTTTTACTACAATCAAGCCAAATTTACGATTACCGTCGATGGCAAGTCGCCTTTAGAAATTGTTGCCGAAATTGAGAAAATATTACTCTAAATACGCATAATCCTGATTGGAATCGAAAACAACCTGAACATGTTCCAGTAAGGAAGTAGAAAGGGAAATTCCTTTAAAATCGGCTTTGATAGGGTATTTTTTGTGGTTTCGATCCACTAAAACTGCAGTTTTGAATTTAGTCAGCGGTACATCAAGAAAATGTTTTACGGCATACATAAGTACAGTTCCTGAATTTAAAACGTCGTCAACGAGTACCAAACTCTTACTAGTGTACTTGCTTTTATCGATAGACGTTGTAATGCCATCCATCGGATTTTTTTTATCTATAAAAACCTCGCATAAGGTAACTTCGATAGTAGAAATCTTCTTTAGTTCGGAAGCAATCTTAGCGGCAAAAATACTTCCATTTCCTTGAATTCCTGCAATTATAATTTCTTCTTCAGCAATGAAAGTTTCGTAAATTTGATACGCAATTCGCTTTATTTTGAATTCAATTTCTTGGTGGTTTAAGATAATATTTTGGCCCATAGTCGTTATTTTTTGGTAAAGATAAAAAACAGTTCGTTTCCTTCTCGTGGTTTGATCGAATTATAAGCGGTTTCTAGTATTTTTATGTCAAAATCAGCAGAAAATAAATTCAGATATTCTTCTATTGATCCGCCAAAAGGTGGCCCAACTTCAGTTAATGGAAATTGAAAAAACAAACCCACTAATTTGCCTTTCGGCGAAAGCAAAGAAAGCATTTTTTGAACATAGTGTACTCTTAGTTCGGGTTCGAGAGCACAAAAAAATGTTTGTTCTAAAATAAGATCATAGCTTCCCTGATGTTCAAAAAAATCAGCTTGAATACATTGATTGAGATGACAATTAGCAATGCGTTTTTTTAAATTGGCAATCGGTGTTTGGGCATAATCGACTACAAAACTATTTTGAAATCCTTTGTTTATGAGGTATTCAAACTCATAGCCGTTCCCGCAACCCGGAATTAAAATCCGAATCGATTTGTCTTCCAACTGGTCGACATACTCTTTTAAGGGTTTTGTTATTTCGCCAGTATCCCAACCTATTTCGTTGCTGTGGTATCGGTCTTCCCAGTAGTTACTATTCAGTTTCATCTGTTTGTATTTCGGTTCCAAAATCTTCTATATCACGACGGTCTTTTTTGGTTGGGCGACCAGTACCATTCTTTCTGTAATGTTCTTTCGAGAGTTTGAGCAGTTCTAAATGCGCAAACGATTCGCTTGGTGTTTCGTCTTTTCGGTACATATCTACCAGTTTGGCGCCCACCCGATTGTCGGGAATGTCTAACACCGAAATAATATGGGTAATTTGGTCTTTTCTAAACGTAACTTTATCGCCAGCAAAAACCTCTTTAGACGCTTTTGCCACTTGATTGTTGACTGTAATGTGGTTTTTTTTGCAGGCTTCGGTAACCATATTACGGGTTTTGTAGTAGCGTACACACCACAGGAATTTATCTATTCGCATAAAAACTAAAAAACAACGTTAAATTTTGAACAAAAATAAATCAAAATTGTATCTTGCACACCTAAAATACAAGATAATGATTAAATTTTTTAAAGCAGGTTTTATACTCACTATGAGTTTGCTAATTTTGAGTTGCAACAAATCAGACGATCCAGCTGCTGCTTATGTCGTGCCTTACACGATTCAATATCCTATCGATTTAGGGAATATCGAGAATTTTTTAAAAACACACTCTTATGCCGTTACGAATACACCTGAAGACCAGGATATCACTTTTGCTCCAGCTACCATAGGAAGCGCCTCTTCTATATGGGGTTCGGATCCTAGTACACCTAAATCCTCATTGTTACATAAAATGATAAACAGTAACGGAGTCGATTATAAAGTGTATTATATTTCTTTGCGAGAAGGAATAAATGATAAGCCAACACGGGTAGATTCAGTATTTGTATCTTATAAAGGTTTATTGTTGAATGAAACTGTTTTCGATCAAGCTCAAAATCCAGTTTGGTTTCCGTTGACTAATGTAATACAAGGTTGGAGCGAAATAATCCCTTTTTTTAAAACAGGAAGTTACGATTCCACAAATGCGAATGGTACGGTAACCTATGCTGATTTTGGAGCAGGAGTTATGTTTTTGCCATCTGGACTGGCATATTATAATACCCCTCCAAGCCAATCGAGTATCCCAGCGTATTCGCCACTAATTTTTACATTTAAGCTAAAGCAACTGAATTATGTAGATCATGACGGCGACAGGATTGATTCTAAAGATGAAGATGTAAACGGCGATGGCGACCCTACAAACGATGATAGCGATTTAGATGGTAGAGCAAATTATTATGATACTGATGACGATGGCGATGGATATACTACTAAAAGTGAGATAAAAAAACCAACACCCTTATTGGCGGGCCAAGGAACAAGTGCGTATTATCCTTTTAGTCCAATTTTAGACAATGTTCTAACACCAGGAATTGATGAGAGCGAGCCAAAAGGAATTCCAGATGCTTCAGGCAATGGAGTGTTAACTACTCGATTGAGAAGGCATTTAGATCCTAATAGTAAACCACCGTTTACAACGTATTAAAACAAAAAAAATCCCGGTTCCATTTTGAAGCGGGATTTTTTTTTGAGTATTTGGTAGTTCTGTTTTTTGCGAGTTATCAGAGCAATTAATGCGCCATTTTATCTTTAAAAAGGCGAAATTAATTATGAGAAAGGTATTGTTGTTTTTTACTTCGTTCGCTATCACTCATCCACTAAGGAATTAGAAGTTTTGTATTAGGTTTGCACGCAGTTTTTCGTTACGTAGGAATCTCTTGTAAACTGATGAAACAGTATCAAAGATTCCTACGGAATGACAAAATAAAAATGCCAGAGATTCTAAATTAATAAATTTATGGGGAATTTAAAACGATAAAATCTTTGCCAAAGTTTATTTCAGCAAATATTTTTTCATTATTAGACGATAAAAGAGGGCTATTCTTGTTTCGATTTTTTGTACAAAGTGGCATCGTCAGCAAATTTTTTCAGTTCAATTTTCGGTTCACCGTATATTGTAATTTCTGATTTCCCTGCCGCTGTAATAGACAAGCTTCCTGTGTTGTAAACGCTACAATTGGTATTGCCTTCAGTAGTAATGTTTAGTATTTTGGAAGCTAGTTTTTTGCCTTCAAACGTGGCGTTATTATCCAGTCTTAATTTCATGTCAGCCACTTCTCCATCGATGATTGCATCGGATTTTTGATACATGTCAAATTTTAATTTGTTTGCTGTAATCGATGCTTTTATGCTTGCATTTTTGCTCATTTCAACAAAGGCATCTTCGCTTTTCAATTTCAGTTCCACTTTTGATTTGTCGTTTGCCATGATGGTGAAATTTGGCGAATTTACATACAAATAGGTTTTAGAAAAATCGTACGTTTTGATGGTAATGTTCTTTAAATCCATGCCTGAAATGGCATTGAGTTTTGCTTCGTGTTTAACGCTAACTAGTTTAAGACTATCGGTGTAGGTAACTCTTATTTCTAATTTTTTGAAACCTGAAATTTCTTTATTGGTATTTAATCGGAGCGATGTGCCGTGCGATTCGTGGTTTATAGCACTATGCAAATTTTCATCGGTTTCTACTTCGATCGCATTTTTGTCGCCTTTTACTAAAAAGACTTCAAGGTTGTCTTCGACTTCAAGTTCTGTAAAGGCAGCAACTTCGTGTTTTTCGACCGTTAGAATTTTGGTTCCTTTTACTTTGTCCTTTTTTTGGGCAAAGGCAATAGTGGTAAAAAGAAGGGTAAAAAGAAGTAGGTTAATTTTTTTCATTTTTAAATATGTTTACCACAAATATAAAAAAATCATTCACTTGTGATGAATGATTTAACTATTTTTATGTTTTTTAATTTGTTAATCGATACTTCCGCCCGAGCTAATGTCTTTTCGAATTGATTTCGGGTTTGTATTATAATGAATCTCTCCACCGCTTGACGCTTCTGCATTTAAACTCACTATAGGGTGTACGCTTGTTTCGGCACCACTAGAAACAGAAGCAATTACTTCGTTTGCCAGTAAATCTTCGGCATTTATTTCGCTTCCGCTAGAGGCATCTGTTTTTATTTTCAGCGCTTTTCCATTTGCGCTAATTGTGCTTCCGCTTGAGGCATCCAGTGAGATGTTTTCAAATTCTAGTTCCACCTTTATTTCAGATCCGCTTGAGGAACCAATGTTAATTTGGTTTCCTTTCAGTACATTTTTACTTTTAATTTCGGAGGCGCTCGATGCTTCTAAATTTTCAATAATAGGCATTTTAACGGTTACAATTGGCGATTGTGTCGAGTCGTAATTTTCGTTAGGTTTAATAACTAACACGCCATTTTCCACTTTTACATCGATCATTTTTTGTAAATTGCTGTCGGCCTGAACCGAAACAAATTTTTCAGAGGCTTGCTCGACTACCACTTCTATTCCAGCACTTACGTCGATGCTTTTGAAATCTTCAGAAACGATTCTTGTTTCAGTAGTAATGTCTCCGTTGCCGTTTGTTCCCAATAAATCGATGTCGTATTTGCAGGACGAAAACAGTATTGCAATGAGTACTGCAACCACAAATTTGGTGAGTAATGTGATGATTTTTATCATAATTAGTTGGTTTTTATTATTATACCGTCTTTGTTTATTTTTAGTTCTTTAAAATCACTGTTTGAGTTGATGATGGTATCGTTTTTTATCGAAATCCCGTCTTTATTGATAGTTACGTTTGGATTATGAATGTTTACAGTGTCGTTGTTTTCGTCTTCGTTGTCATTGTAATCAAGGGGGCAGTTTGTACACGCTATTTTCTGGCTTCCTACTCTGTAAATATTTTCATTAGAATCTGCGTTCCATTCAAAATAATCACTATCGGTTCTTTCGTAACTTTCTAGAGAGGCATCTGGTTTGAGGCAGGTTCCTTCCGGTAAGAAAATAGTAATTTCGATTTCTTGATCACGGTATTTGTTTTTGATGTCGGTAAGCAAATAATTGTTTAAAATTAGTTTATTTCCCTGAATTTTGTAGCCATAATTTATTTGTTCTGCTTTTTGTTTTGCTTCTCCTAACGTTTTTCCTTTGGCTTCTTTTTCGATTTGAATATACGCTGTTTTTTTGTCTGTTTTTTCAAATCGAAGACTTACATTGTTAGAATAAATAATCATTTTGTCTGTAGAATCTGTTAAAATTTTGAATTCTCTGTTTTCGTTCAAGTTTTTAGCGAAAAAATCATTGTGGACAAATTTCACAAACAAAGTATCCGTTGGTTTGATGTTTATTTCTTCTTTTACAACCACTCTTCCGTCATACGCAAATGCGGTAGCTTGTTTTATTCCAACAGTTACACATAGTGCAATGGCAATAACCCATACTGCAATGAGTGTGTAAACAGCAATGTTTCCGATAGATTTTGTTTTTGGCGAAAGTAGTTTGAATCCTAAAAGGGTTAAGAAAAAGAACGGAATTCCTACTGCAAAAAACATAAGCAATCCAAAAGACCAAGCTGGATAATCTGAAAAGTTGCCCGATTCGATAAAGCTATTCCAAGGAAAATCAATAAAAACATTAGAACCCAGTGTAAAAACACCTACTAATAAAAAAAATAAAATTGTAAATCCAGACATAATAAGCAACACGCCTAGAAATTTTGAGAATGCTTTTAGAATGGCAATAATAAAATCGCCAAACGAATTTCCTACTTTTTCGGCTCCAGATTTTACCTGATAGCCTATTTTACCATAGTCGGCATTTTTAAATTTTTCAGAGACATTTTCAAACTCTTCTTTTACTTTCTTTTCGATGTTCGAAATCGTTACAGGTTCACCTGTCATTTCTAGTTTTTCGGAAGTTGTAACAGCTTCTGGCATAACAATCCATAGAATGATGTACAGTAAAAAACCAGTTCCAAAACTTAATAAAAGAATCAACATCACAAGTCGTAACCATACTTTATCAATTCCAAAATAGTGTCCTAAGCCTGCTAAAACGCCTCCTATTATTCCGTTTTCTTTGTCTCGGTATAGTTTTCTTGAACTACTTGTTGTATAACTATAATTAGCTTGTTTTGGCTCGTCATTTTCTATTTTATAGTCCTCAGGTTGCCCCATAACTGCAATCACGTCTTCAACATCTTTCAAACCAATAACTTGTTTTTCTGACGTTAATTTTTCTGAAAATAGTTCTGAAATTCGACTTTCTATGTCGTTCATAATTTCATCACGACCATCGGTAGAAAGCGATTTTTTGATAGCTTCAAAATAGCGATTCAATTTCTGATAGGCATCTTCATCTATATGAAAGAAAAATCCTCCTAAATTCATATTTACTGTCTTGTTCATAGCTGTTAGTTTTTGTTTGTTATTAGTGTAACGGCATCTGATAATTCAGTCCAAGTGCCATTTAATTCAGTTAAAAATAAGTTTCCTTCGTCGGTCAATCCGTAGTATTTTCTTGGTGGGCCAGAATTCGATTCTTCCCATCGATAGTCTAGTAGTCCGTCGTTTTTTAGTCTTGTTAGTAGCGGATATACGGTGCCTTCTACTACCAGTAATTTTGCGTTTTTTAGCGTATCTAAAATTTCCGAGGTGTAGGCTTCTTTGTCTTTTAAGACCGATAAGATGCAAAACTCGAGAACTCCTTTTCGCATTTGCGCTTTCGTGTTTTCAATGTTCATAATTTTTCTTTTTTAGTGATTAAACTGTTCATTTTTTGATTGATGATTGATAATTCGACATTTTTTTTTGGAGCTATTTCCAGCTTTCCGTTGCAATCTTTTTATTTTTTAAAGAAAAAAATAAAAAGGATTTCCACTTCAATCTGGGCTAAATTAGTATGCTATATAATCTGGCTCAGAGTTGTTTATTTCTTATTTTATAAAACAAACGGAATTAAAGCTTTTGTTTTATCTTTATAGTCGGCATACTGAGATCCAAAAATTTCAGTAAGTATTTTTTCTTCTTTTTTTAATTTTAATAAAAAAGAGACAAATACTATTATTACAGCTATTATGCCACGATAATCACCTACAATTAGAGCATTTCCAGCAAAAAGCAATACTAATCCTGTGTAAATAGGATGTCTTAAAACACTATAGATGCCATGTTGTACTAACTCATGATTCTCTTTTTTTTGCACAGAAACACTCCAATTTTTACCTAATAAAAATCTAGACCAACACGCAATAGACGCACCTACAAAACAGATTGCTAAACCAATAGTACCAACTAAATTAGTATGAGGGACGAAATTTTCTCTTAGCAAACTATCTCCAAACCATTCCCCAGGTCCTAATAGTAAAGCGGAAATAAGTAATGGCAACCAATATTGTATAAACTGTTTGTAAAATGATTCCTGACTACTGGTTTTTTTTGCGCTAAATCCCGATATAAACCAATAACCAATAACTGCAAGCCATAGCAATTGTAATCCGATTTTTATATAATTACTCATGTTTTTATATTTTTTATTTAATAAATTTTAGCATAAACGGATAGTTAAAGTACTCTCCCTCGTTCGTTTTTATGGAACCATATATAATTAAGAAGAACTCGGCAATTTTTAAAAAGCAAAATAAAACAATCGCTATAATTGCTATTGATATTATTCCAACGCTATTCTCAATCGATAATTTGTCAAAAATAAAATTACCATTTTCAATGTCATGGAAACTTACATTAGCAAACAAGGTGAACAATAAAGTAGGAACAGAAATAAGTAATAATAAAAGTGAATATAAGAAAACACTTAATTGAAAATTCAAAACCTGCTTCCCGTGGTGATTGATAAATTCCGACGAGTCTTTTTTATTTCCCCATAATAGAATAGGGAAGAGGTAGTTTCCAAAAGGGAAGATGTACTTTGTTAAAGCACTTAAATGTATAAAGGTAGCGTAATTTTTTTCGTTTTTTAGCATTACTGTTGTTTCCATGATTTTGATTTTTTTGATTGCTTTTTTCAATAGTACTTTCTTTGAGCTATTAATTTCTTATGCAAAGATATGTCTAAAAAAAGGTATTGTGTATTGCAAAGTACTAAATATTAACATTTATTTAACAAATAAAAATAATAGGCGTGCATAGTATTTTTTTGTATTTTAGCCAAAAAATATAGCGCTATGGAGTTTTCAGCATCAAATTTAAATAAATTTTTATTGTTCAAATTGCCGTCTGCCTTTCTATGTGGAGTTAGAGCAAAAAGCATAAATGAATCGCAATGTGTTGTTTCTGTAAAACACCGTTGGATAAATCAAAACCCATTCAATTCCATGTATTTTGCAGTCCAAGCGATGGCTGCCGAGCTTTCTACAGGTGCTATGGTCATGTTGCATATTCAAAAAAGCAATCGAAAAATATCGATGCTTGTAGCAAACAATAAAGGAAATTTTACAAAAAAAGCCACAGGAAGAATCACATTTACGTGTCATGACGGACACTTAATTGAAGAAGCTGTAAAAAAAACCATCGCAACAGGCGAGGGACAAACTTTCTGGATGAAATCGATTGGTATCAACGAAAAAGGAGAACAAGTTTCTGAAATGGATTTTGAATGGAGTATTAGAGTGAAATAAAAGGGCTCTAAAATAAAACAATTTTCCACTAAAATAAAAAAGCGTCTGCCTCAGCAAACGCTTTTTTTAGTATGGTGAATTAATAATTATGTATAAAAAAGCGGGTATAAATTCAATTTATTATTTTCAAAAATACCTAATAAAGAATAACTATTTCTTAAAATTATATTAAAGTTTAAAAGACGAATCGGTTTTCAATACAAAAGAAAGTAGATAAAGTTGAATTTAAGAATGACAATTTGACATTAATATAGAATTGGCAGTACTTTTGCAATCGGTAAAGCATGTTTCAAAATATATTTAAAAATAAATCAAAAATGGCCAGCGAAAACAATATAAACGAAAAAATTGTAGACGAAACAATTATTGAAAATATTGAAAGTCAAAACGAAAATTCAGACGCATTAATAGAGGAAAGAGTTGAAGAAATCTCTAGAGAAGAACAGCTATCACAAGATTTAGCTTCAGAAAAAGATAAGTTTATTCGACTTTTTGCCGAATTCGAAAATTACAAAAGACGAACCGCTAAAGAGCGTATGGAATTGTTTAAAACTGCCAATCAGGAAGTTTTACAAGCCATTTTGCCAGTTATGGACGATTTTGACAGAGCATTAACCGAAATTAAAAAAACAGACGACAATGTTTTGATTGTTGGTGTGGAACTTATTTACGAAAAACTAAAATCAACCCTATTTTCTAAAGGATTGGAAGAAGTTGAAATAAAAGCTGGCGACACTTTTGATGCCGATTTTGCAGAAGCCATTACGCAAATTCCAGCAGGTGATAAAATGAAAGGAAAAGTAGTCGATGTCATCGAAAAAGGCTATAAGTTAGGAGATCGAATCATTCGTTTCCCAAAAGTAGTAACAGGAAACTAACGGTAGGATTCGGAATTAAATTCTAAAAGACTTAATTTTAAAATGAAAAAAGATTTTTACGAAATATTAGGCATCTCTAAAAGTGCCGATGCAGCCGAAATAAAAAAAGCGTATCGCAAAAAAGCCATAGAGTTTCACCCAGATAAAAATCCAGGTGACGCAGTTGCTGAAGAAAACTTTAAGAAAGCAGCCGAAGCTTATGAAGTGTTAAGCGATCCGCAAAAGAAAGCGCAATACGACCGTTTCGGACACCAAGCTTTTGAAGGCGGTAACGGCGGTGGTGGTGGTTTTCATGGCGGCGGCATGAACATGGACGATATTTTTAGCCAGTTTGGCGATATTTTCGGTGGTGGTGGTTTCGGCGGATTTAGTGGTGGTGGCGGAGGTCAGCGTCGAGTAAAAGGTAGTAATTTGCGAATTAAGGTCAAATTAACACTAGAAGAAATTGCCAATGGTGTCGAGAAAAAAGTAAAGGTAAAACGAAAAATTCAGGCACAAGGAGTTTCTTATAAAACATGTGCTACTTGTAATGGTCAAGGACAAGTAATGCGTGTTACCAATACTATTTTAGGACGTATGCAATCGGCTTCAACCTGTCCTACTTGTGGCGGTTCGGGTCAAATGTTAGATAAAAAACCAGCCAATGCCGATGCGCAAGGAATGATTTTAGAAGACGAAACCGTTTCTATAAAAATCCCTGCTGGTGTTGTTGACGGTATGCAACTAAAAGTGGCTAACAAAGGAAATGATGCGCCAGGGAACGGAATTCCAGGCGATCTTATTGTCGCAATAGAAGAAATAGAACACGAATTCTTAAAACGTGAAGGCGAAAATTTACATTACGATTTGTATATTAGTTTTGCCGAAGCAGTTCTAGGTGTTTCAAAAGATATAGAAGCGGTAAACGGAAAAGTTCGCATCAAACTAGAAGAAGGAATCCAATCTGGAAAAATTCTGCGACTAAAAGGAAAAGGAATTCCAAGTGTCAATAGCTACGGAAACGGCGATTTGCTTGTTCATGTAAATGTTTGGACGCCAAAAACGTTAAACAAAGAACAAAGACAATTTTTTGAAAGCAATATTGCTAACGAAAACTTTATTCCAAGTCCAGAAAAATCAGAAAAATCATTCTTTGAGAAAGTAAAAGATATGTTTTCATAATTTATAGAACGGGTTTTATATCCGTTTTATTTTTTTTCCCATCCTAGTGCAAATTAGGGTGGGTTTTTTGTAACATAAATCGGCTTTTTCCTACTTATTAAAGAGTCAGAAAATTCATAAACGAACTTAAGAGTACGTATAGGTTCTAAAAAATAATCTTACATTTACATAAATCAATTTTATCAATGAGCAATATTCTTGAAGTTAAAAATGTAGTCAAACAATATGGCGATTATACAGCCTTAAATAGTGTTTCATTACAAGTTCCTAAAGGCAGTATTTATGGACTTTTGGGTCCCAACGGTGCAGGAAAAACCTCTTTAATTCGTATCATCAACCAAATTACCATGCCAGACAGTGGCGAAATAATTCTTGATGGCGAAAAACTCGCACCACACCACGTGCAACATATTGGGTATATGCCAGAAGAACGGGGTTTGTACAAAACGATGAAAGTAGGCGAACAATGCTTATATCTTGCACAACTCAAGGGAATGTCTAATGCAGAGGCTAAAAAGCAACTCAAATACTGGTTCGAAAAATTTGAAATTGAAGGCTGGTGGAACAAAAAAATTCAAGAACTTTCTAAAGGAATGGCGCAAAAAGTCCAGTTTATTGTGACTATTTTGCATCAACCCAAATTATTAATTTTAGACGAACCCTTTTCAGGTTTCGACCCTGTAAATGCTAATTTAATCAAAGATGAATTATTAGAACTAAACAAGCAAGGAACCTCAATTATTTTTTCGACACACCGAATGGAAAGTGTTGAAGAAATGTGTGATTATATAGCGTTAATTCACAAATCGAATAAATTGATTGAAGGAAAACTGGAAGATGTCAAACGGCAGTACCGAAAAAACACCTTCCAAGTAGGCATCATGACCAACAATGTAGAAGGTTTAATGTATGATTTAACTCAGAAATTCACCGTTGGTCAAACGGATTTCAAATCGCTAAATGATGATTTAAAACTAGAAATAGATTTAGGAACAGCAACTTCAAACGAGTTGCTAAGTATTTTGACCAGCAGAGGGCAAGTAACCCATTTTGCTGAAAACATTCCAAGCGTAAACGATATATTTATTCAAACAGTATCTAATTAGATTATTAGATTATTGGATTATTCGATTATTCGAAAAATCTAAAAATCTAAGAATCAAATAATAATAAAAAAATGTCTGTATTATCATTAATCATAAAAAGAGAATTTATTGCCAAAGTCCGCAATAAATCATTTATCATAATGACTTTTTTAAGTCCATTATTAATTGTCGGATTGTCCTTTTTTGTAGGCTATCTCGCCAATATGAATAAAGAAGAAGTAACGAAAATTGCTATTCATGACGAATCTGGAGTTTTAAAATCCGATTTCAAAAACAGTAAAGAAACAGTTTACGTCGATTTGTCTGGAATGCCATTACAATTAGCCAAAGATACCGCAAGCAAAAATTATGAAGGGCTTATTTTTATCCCAAAAGTAGCCAATATTCAGGAACTTGCTACTAAAGTAGATTATGTTTCAGACGAAAGTCCAAGCATGGAATTCATCATGGGAATGGAAAAGGTAATCGACACTAAATTAACCCAAAATAACTTAACCACATTAGGTTTTGATTACAATAAAATCGAAAAAGCAAAGGTAGATTCCAATATACATTTAACCAAATTCTCTGGAGAAGATACGATAAAAGGAATCAATGAAATGAAAATCATGATTGGAGGCGCCTTTGGCTATCTAATCATGATGTTCATTATTATTTACGGAAATTTCGTCATGCGAAGCGTTATCGAAGAAAAAACATCTCGAATCATCGAAATCATTATCTCATCGGTAAAACCATATCAATTAATGATGGGAAAAATTATTGGGAATTCATTAGCAGGAATTCTTCAATTTGCCATTTGGGCAATTGTAGGCGCTATTTTGTTATTTGGCGTTTCAGCATTTTTTGGAGTACAAACCGGCGCACAAGCCAGCGTAGATCCTGCTGTGATGAACGCCGTGCAGCACGAACTAGGAACCACAATGCAAAGCTATCTCAAAGAATTTTTCAACCTACCACTCGGAACATTAATCACTTGTTTCGTAATCTATTTCATAGGCGGATATTTTCTATACAGTTCCTTTTATGCCGCCATTGGAGCCGCTGTCGATTCTGAAACCGATTCGCAACAATTTTTATTGCCAATCATAATGCCTTTAATGTTAGGTGTTTATATTGGTTTTTTCACCGTAGTCAACGATCCTCACGGAACAGTAGCCACCATCTTTTCAATGATTCCGCTCACATCACCCATCGTAATGCTCATGCGAATTCCATTTGGCGTGCCATGGTGGCAATTAGCATTATCCATCACCCTATTGTTTGCAACATTTCTAGGCGTAGTATGGTTTGCCTCAAAAATTTATAGAGTAGGAATCCTAATGTATGGCAAAAAACCAACCTGGAAAGAACTATACAAATGGCTTAAATATTAAAATTGTTTATTTGGTTAATCGGTAATTCGTTTATTTGGAAAATGTCAGGCTGAGCTTCTCGAAGTCAGGAGCGAAAAGTTCGGGCATTTTCAGTAAACCATATTCCTGCTGTACGTTGCAATCTCGCCAAGAAAAATGGCGAGGATTTCCACTTCCATCAGGGCTAAAGACAAATTTTTTCGTACTTTTGCCAACTAAACAAATTGTCGATTAAACGATTAACTAAATCAACAAACAGATGTCAAAAATCCTTATCATCGAAGACGAACCAGCAATCCGACGCGTATTAGCCAAAATACTAACGGAAGAAAGCGATACTTATAAAGTAGATGAAGCCGAAGATGGTGTACAAGGTCTCGAAAAAATAAAAACCGAAGACTACGACCTAGTGCTGTGCGATATCAAAATGCCAAAAATGGACGGTGTCGAAGTACTAGAAGCCGCAAAAAAAATCAAACCCGAAATACAAATGGTCATGATTTCCGGACACGGAGATCTTGAAACAGCAGTAAACACGATGCGATTAGGCGCTTTCGATTATATTTCGAAACCACCCGATTTAAACCGTTTGCTCAATACCGTTCGCAATGCTTTAGACAAGAAAAAGCTAGTGGTCGAAAATAAAATTTTAAAGAAAAAAGTTTCTAAAAATTACGAAATGATAGGCGAGAGCCAACCCATCAATCACATCAAAGAAATGATTGAAAAGGTAGCGTTAACCGAAGCTAGAGTTTTAATTACAGGGCCTAATGGAACAGGAAAAGAACTCGTAGCACATCAATTACACGAAAAAAGCGAAAGAGCAAACTTTCCAATAATCGAAGTAAACTGTGCTGCCATTCCGTCGGAACTCATCGAAAGTGAGTTGTTTGGTCACGTTAAAGGTGCTTTTACATCGGCAGTAAAAGACCGAGCAGGAAAATTCGAGGCTGCCGATGGCGGTACTATTTTCTTAGACGAAATAGGCGATATGAGTCTTTCGGCGCAAGCCAAAGTTTTAAGAGCTTTGCAAGAAAGTTTGATACAAAGAGTAGGAGCAGACAAAGACATTAAAGTCAATGTTCGAGTGGTAGCCGCAACCAACAAAGATTTGAAAAAAGAAATTGCCGAAGGTCGTTTCCGTGAGGATTTATACCACCGACTTGCCGTTATTCTTATCAAAGTTCCTTCGTTAAATGAGCGTCGTGACGATATTCCGTTATTAATCGAATATTTTGCAGAAAAAATAGCTTCTGAACAAGGAAATGCGGTAAAGAAATTTTCGCTATCGTCCATCAAATTATTGCAAGAATACGATTGGACAGGAAACATTCGGGAACTACGAAATGTAGTCGAAAGACTTATTATTCTCGGAGGAAGCGAAATTTCAGAAGACGATGTAAAACTGTTTGCGAGTAAATAGAAATGTTGTAGGCTTCTAAGTAAACCTACAACCTACAACCACAAAAATGAAACTAAAAAAAATAAACGAAAACCTGCAACAAGCACTTATCGAAAACGGATTAACCGAAGCCAACACCTTGCAACAAGAAACATTTAGCACCATAAAAAGTGGTGCCGATGCTATTATTGCTACGCCAAAAGGTTCAGGGAAATCGACAACTATAATTATCAATGTCATTCAACGAATGGAGAAATCCGTTGGCGAAAGCACAAGAGCATTGATTATTGTTGAGAATAAAGAACGTGTTTTAGAAATGGAAGAAATGTTCTTAAAATACGGTAAATACCATGATTTGAGTGTTTTTGGAGTACACGACAAAGGCGATATCGATTATGATAAAAATATAATTTCGTTAGGATTAGACGTGCTTATAGGTACTCCAAATCGAATAAACGCCATGTTTTCATCAGCAGGATTCAATATTAGTACCATCAAAATGTTTGTAGTCGATGATGCCGATGTCCTTTTCAGAAATAGAATGGATGCCGTTATTCACAGACTATCAAATAGTATCGATAAAACACAAAGACTATTTTTTACGACCGATATAACCGAAAGAGTTGAATCGCTTGCCGATAAAATAATGATTGAACCTTTGTTTTTTGAAATGGAGGAAGATGAAGAAGAAATCGAAGACGAAGAAGAAATAATTTAAAAATAATGTATTATGGGATTAATAAAAATATTTTCGGGAAGCGAAATTTTAGCACAAGCATTACAAGCAAAAATTGAAGCCGTAGGAGTAAATACAATTGTAAAAAACAACATTCAATCGGCTAAATTGGCAGGTTTTGGCACAGCCGACCAAGCGGTGGAAATTTTTATTCAAGAAATCGATTTTGGAAAAGCAAATCCAGTAATTGAAGAATTTAGGATGAGTATTTAAACATAAAAAAAGTCAAAAGTAATTATTTTGACTTTTTTTATGTTTAAATTTTTAATATCGGTTAGATTATTTTTTTGTTTTATCCGATAGTAGTACATTTGTGATGTTATGTGGAATATAAATAGAACATACTTGCAAGAATTTGAGTCAACTTTCGAAAGATTGTATGACAAACAAGCAGTACTTTCTAAAAACAGACCTTTGTCAAACAGTGCTTTAAGTAAAATTAAAGAAGCTCTTTCTGTCGAATGGACTTATAACTCGAATAGCATCGAAGGCAATACGCTCAGCTTACAAGAAACTCAAATGGTTCTCCAAGATGGTATTACCATAAGAGGAAAGTCTCTTCGGGAGCATTTTGAGGCTAAAAACCATGAAAAAGCCATCGATTATTTGTATTCGATTATCAATGAAGATTACAATTTGAGAAGCATCGATATTTTGTCTTTGCACGGTTATGTTTTACGAACTATTGAAGATGATTTTGCTGGTCGAATTAGAAATGGAGGTGTTCGTATTTCAGGAGCAAATTTTGTTCCGCCCAATGCAAATAAGGTTTCGGATTTGTTAGATGAATTAGTCAATTTTATCAATACCAATCCATTAGGAATGAATGATATCGAGTTGGCTACTGTTTTTCATCATAAGTTTGTTTGGATTCACCCATTTTTTGATGGCAATGGTCGAACGGTTCGCCTGGCTATGAATTTATTACTAATGAGAAAAGGTTTTCCGCCAGCCATTATTCTTAAAAATGATCGAAAAAAATATTATGAAGCTTTAAATCAAGCTAATAACGGCAATTATCAAAAATTAATTTTGTTAATGTGTCAAGCGCAAGAAAGAACGTTAAATATTTATTTGAATGCTTTGCCTGATAACGAAGAGGAATACGATACGATTTCAAATATTGTAAGTGAACCTAGTTCGCCTTATGGTCAGGAATATATCAGTTTGTTGGCACGTCAAGGAAAAATAGATGCCTATAAAGAAGGACGAAATTGGCTTACTACAAAAAAAGCTATCAATGATTATATAGAAAATAGACAACGAAAAAGACTGTTGTAAAGTGGTCTTTTTTATTTAAAAAACGAATGTATCTCACTTTCAAAAACAGCCAAAGGAATTCCATGCCCTAATTCGCTAATGAGATGCAATCTGAAATCACATTCTAGAGGTAATAATTTAGTAATAAACTCAAGATTATCTTTTGCCAGAATCACATCATCTTGATTTCCGATCACAATTTGCAACAAATGATTATGATTGTCATTAATAAAAGGAATATTTTGTAAAACCGAAGTGCGATACGGCAAAGCGGGGTTAAACAATAAAGCAGGAACTTGCATTATTTGAGCAAGATAAAAACCTGTAAAACCACCCATACTGCTGCCAATAATAGAATTTATATTTTGATTTTTATATTCAGTATATAAAGTTTCAATCATATTAGGATTTGCTCTGTAATCTAAATCTGGAGCAATAATACTTCCGAAAGGTTCTAGAATTTCCTTTTTTTCAATACTCAAATTGCTGCCCAATCCGTGAAGGTAAAGAATGTTCATTGTTTTTATTTTATATAAATAACAAATGTCTGAATTCTTTTTTTCATAATTCAAATTCATTCTTAAAATTGTCAAATTCCTGAATTAAGCTATCTTTGCACCTTTAAAAAAAAATCGGATAATCTAATTATCTAAAAATCTAAGTATCAAAATGATTACAGTAAACGATATCGCCGTAGAATTTGGCGGAACCACACTTTTTAGCGAAGTTACTTTTGCTATCAATGAAAATGACAAAATTGCCCTTATGGGTAAAAATGGCGCAGGAAAATCCACGTTGCTAAAAATTGTGGCAGGCGAAAACAAGCCAACACGAGGTAATATTTCGGCACCAAGTGATGCCGTGATAGCCTATTTGCCTCAGCATTTGCTCACAAAAGACGATTGTACTGTAATGGAAGAAACGTCGAAAGCATTTGCCGATGTGTTGAATATGAAAGCCGAAATTGATCAAATTAATGAGCAATTGACCATTCGTACCGATTATGAAAGTGACGAGTACATGAAGTTAATTGAACGTGTTTCCGAACTTTCGGAAAAATACTATTCCATTGAAGAAGTAAATTATGAAGCCGAAGTCGAAAAAGTATTGAAAGGATTGGGTTTCGAACGTGACGATTTTTCTCGTAAAACATCGGAATTTTCAGGAGGTTGGCGTATGCGAATCGAATTGGCTAAAATTTTGTTGCAAAAACCCGATTTGATTTTGTTAGACGAGCCAACCAACCACTTGGATATGGAAAGTATTCAGTGGCTAGAAGATTTTTTAATCAATCAAGCCAAAGCGGTTATGGTCATTTCGCACGATAGAACTTTTGTTGATAACATTACCAATCGAACTATTGAAGTCACTATGGGGCGCATTTACGACTATAAAGCGGTCTATTCTCATTATTTGGAATTGCGAAAAGATAGAAGAATCCATCAGCAAAAAGCCTACGACGAACAACAAAAATTTATTGCTGACAATCAAGCTTTTATCGATCGTTTTCGAGGAACTTTTTCAAAAACAGAATCGGTGCAATCCCGAGTAAAAATGTTGGAAAAAATTGTGCCTATTGAAGTTGATGAAGTAGATACATCTTCTTTAAAACTAAAATTTCCACCATCGCCACGTTCAGGACAATATCCGGTAGTGGTAGAAGAACTATCAAAATCGTATGACGATCATGTAGTTTTTAAAAATGCCAGCATGGTTATTGAAAGAGGCCAGAAAGTAGCTTTTGTAGGTAAAAATGGGGAAGGAAAATCGACCATGATTAAAGCAATCATGAAAGAAATCGATTTTGAAGGAAAATTAGAAATAGGACACAACTCACAAATAGGGTATTTTGCTCAAAATCAAGCGGCATTATTAGATGGCGATTTGACTATTTTTGAAACCATCGATCATATTGCAGTGGGCGATATTCGCACAAAAATTAAAGATTTATTAGGAGCCTTTATGTTCAAAGGCGATGATATTCAAAAGAAAGTAAAAGTGCTTTCGGGTGGCGAAAAAACCCGTTTGGCGATGATTAAATTGTTATTAGAACCGGTAAATCTTTTAATTCTCGATGAGCCAACCAATCATTTGGACATGAAAACCAAAGATATTATTAAAGATGCGTTGAAGGATTTTGACGGCACTTTAATTCTAGTTTCTCACGATCGTGACTTCCTTGACGGTTTGGCCGAAAAAGTATTTGAATTCGGTCATAAACGTGTTAAAGAGCATTTTGAAGACATCAAAGGTTTCTTAGCGCACAAAAAAATGGAAAGTTTGAAGGAAATTGAGAAGTAATTTTGTTGCAACAAAAATAGTGAATAAAAGGGAAACTCAATTTTGTAATTTTGTTTCCCTTTTATTTTTTTTACATTATTCTTTCTCGTAGCGTTCCATTTCACGATCATAAAACGCGTTTGCTTGTTCTATTAATCCTTCCATTTCGGTGTTTAGCTCGGCTTCGTCAAGATCTTCGGCTTCTTCCATAAACTCAACTTCATCATCTTTTAGATTGATGATAAATCGAGGATAATCTAAATGAATGATAAAAATATCATCGGGAAAATCGGTATTGTCGCCTAGTAAAAATTTTGGTAATTCCATATTTTCTTGTTTAATCGTTTAGTTGTTTAACCGATTAATCGAACCAACGATTAACCGATTTAACATTGCATTTATTTATCTGATATAATCACTGGCGAATTCTTTCCGTTCATAAAAATAATTTTAGAATTGTTAGAAGTCGCTATTTCTTTTTGTGCTTTTATTTGTTCGTATTGCAATTGTTTGTCTGTTAGTCCCGATGAGATAATTCGTTGGTAATCGGCAATACCTTGCGCTTCAACTCTTTTTCTTTCGGCTTCTTGTTTTTCTTTTTGCAAAACGAATGTCATTTTTTGTGCATCTTGTTCGGCATTTATTTTAGATTCTATTGTTTTTTTAACCGAATTAGGCAAGTTAATATTTCTAATTAATAATTGTTCTAATATCAAACCACGCGATTTAAAATCGGCTTCAATGGTTTTAAAAATGCGTTGTTGAAATTCATTTCTTTTTGTAGAATACAGTGCCACAGCATCATAATAAACAGCATTGTCGCGAATACGGGTTCGGGTAATGGGTCTTACAATTTTATCGGAATAATCCTCTCCAATTTGTTTGAAAATTTTAGGGGCATCTTGTGGCGAAATTCGGTATAAAACGGTTAAGTCTATCACGACTTCTAAACCATCATTGGATAGCACACGAATGGCATCATCACCATCTTTTAAACCTTCATCATGAATGGCCGACATGGTGTAATTTTGTGTCTGAATATCGAAAGGGGTAATATCTAAAAGCGGATTTACAAGATGCAAGCCACTTTCTAAAATGTCGGGCTGTACTTTTCCATAGAGCGATTTTACACCCACTTGTCCTGCATTTATTTGCTGAAACATAGACGAAAAAATACCTAAGCCTACAATTACAATCCCAATATTTCTAAGGGTACTCGAAAACTTAGAAAAGGGATTGGCAATATTACTTTTTAAGGCGAAACTCACGATTAATAAAATAATTCCGATAATAATGAATAGTATCATTTTTGTGATAATTAATTGGTTTGGTTATTATACGCAATTATTGAATAATAGTTACAACGATTTTACTGTATTATTTTGGATTAATTTTTTTGTCAAATTAGCAAAGCGAAGGTATAGAAACAAAGCAGCGGTTGTAAGTCCTGCTAAAAGTCCTATCCAGATTCCTGCTGCTTTTAAGTGGGTGTATAATCCTAAGTAAAACGAAATAGGAAAACCCACAATCCAATAGGCTACAAAAGTAATGTACATAGGGATTTTCACATCTTGCAGCCCTCGCAAAGCACCGAGAACAACCACTTGTATTCCGTCAGAAATTTGAAAAACGGCTGCTACTAATAACAGTTGTGCTGCAATAGTAATCACTTCTTTATTGTCCAAAGTTTGATTTATATTTTCCATGTCTAAAAATAAATGCGGCAAATAGGAATGAAAAATAATGAAGAATAAAGCAAAAATAATCTCGATAATTATTGCTAATAAAAATATCGATTTTGCTACTACTACTAGATTTTTATAATCATTCAACCCTTTCTGATTGCTTACTCGAATCATGGCTGTAACGCTCAATCCCATGGCAAACATAAAGGTCATTGTCGCTAATGTAAGTGCTATTTGATTAGCCGCTTGGCTGTTCTTACTGATGGTTCCTGAGAGCCAAATGGCTGCTGTAAACAAGGCTACTTCAAACAACATTTGCATGGCTGAAGGAAATCCTAAATTGACAATTTTTCGAATCATCGATTTTTTTATTTGTTTGAAGCTAAAATCTTTGAAATAAACTTTCATTCGGTTGTTGTATTTCAAGATGTAATGCATAAAAATAACCATCATAATTCGTGAAATTACCGTTCCCAAAGCTGCACCAAGAATGCCTAGTTTTGGAAAAATCCAAATGCCATAAATTAAAACATAATTGAAAAAAATATGAACCACATTTGCCATAAAAATAGCATACATCGAATATTTAGTTTCAGACAAACCATCGGCAAACTGCTTGTAACCTTGGTAAATAATTACAGGAATTAAGGAAAAAGCAACCCAATCAATATAAGGATTGGCTAAATCGACTACTTCCTTAGGCTGGTGCATTAGCGACATAATGGGTTTGGCTAACACAATCAGCATGAACAAAGCAATTCCTAAAATAGTACACAACAACAACCCGTGATGAAAGGCGGAACGAATCTTTTTGTCATCTTTTTCGGCGTCAGCTTCGGCTATAATTGGTGTAATTGCTGTCGAAAAGCCTATTCCTAATGACATGGCAATAAAAATAAAACTATTTCCTAACGAAACCGCCGCCAACTCGGTCGAACCCAGTTTCCCAACCATAATATTATCTACAATTCCTATCAAGGTATGTCCTAACATTCCTAAAATTACGGGATACGCTAGTTTTATGTTTTCGGAAAATTCTTTGGTGTATTGCGAAAAATTCAATTTGATGTTTTTTAAGTTGTCAAAGATAAATTAAAACAATGGCAAAAATCAATTTCAATTTCAAAAATCAATGACAAAATCGAAATCTTAAAAATTTGTTTTTTGCTATTGATTTTTGACATCGCTATTGTAATTGATTTTTAAATTCTTCCAAATTCGCTCTCACTTTAGGATCTAATTCAGGTTCTTTAATATCAGTAAGTTTTTGCATTGCTGACCAAATAATTTTTGCTACAATGTACCGCGCCATTTCCTTATCGTCGGCAGGAATAATAAACCAAGGTGCCATATCGTTAGCAGTTTTATTTATGGCCTCTTCGTAATAATGCATATAATCGTCCCAACGTTCTCGTTCTTTCATATCGCCAGCCGAAAATTTCCAATTGTCTTCAGGGTTTTCCAGTCGTTTTAGCAGTCGTTTGCGTTGTTCGTCTTTGCTCATGTGGAAATAAAATTTCAAAACAATCGTTCCGTTTTGTGCAATATGTTTTTCAAAATTATTTATTTGCTCGAAACGATTTTCCCAAAATTCAGGCGTTATGTCTTCCACTTTTTCTATTCCTGGCAAATTCTCATACATAATATATTCAGGATGCACGCGAGTCACCAAAACATTCTCGTAATGTGTTCTGTTAAAAACCGCAAACTTTCCTTTCTCGGGTAAAGCCAAATAATGGCGCCACAAATAATCATGCTCTAACTCGGTCGAATTTGGTGTTTTAAAACTATGCACCACCACGCCACGCGGATTAAATTCCTTAAAAACTTCCCGAATCAAACTGTCTTTTCCAGACGTGTCCATGCCTTGCAAACAAATCAAGAAACTGTATTTGTTGTGCGCATACATCGCATCTTGTTTTTTGCTCAACTTTAGTTGAACCTTGTCTAAAGCTTCTTCTTTTTCATCATCATCGACATCAATTTTCAGCTTGGTCGGAATTTTAGACAACTGTATTTTATTAACAACTTTAAAATCATCGGGATGTATCGAATTCATATTCTTTGTTTTATATTTGTTCTTTTTAGGAGCTATTTCCAGCTGTACGTTGCAATCTTTTTTAAAATTTGTACTTCGACAAGCTCAGTATGACAAATTTTAAAAAAGGATTTCCACTGCCATCTGGGCTAAACTTATCGGCTAAATTATGCAAAAATTTCAACTTTCGGAGTACTTAAAAATTTCAGGCATTGGTTCTGCCTCAGGAATCGTGTTTGCAAACCAATCTTTATACATCATTAGTGATAATTCAGGATTTTTATATCAATATGATTTAAAGGAAGATACATTGCTAAAATATCAATTAACAGAAAATCCTTCCGAAAATATTCCCAAAAAACAAAAACCCGATTTCGAAGCGATTACACTAAAAGGAAACGACCTGCATCTTTTTGGTTCAGGATCAACCCAAAATCGAAATAAAAATAGTGTTTTCAATATCAAAACTCAGAAAGTTCAAGAAAATGATTTTTCTGAAATATATCAAAACATAAAAAACACCATTCCAATTTCGGATAACGAATTAAACATCGAAGGGGCATTATTTTACAACGAAAAATTATATTTATTTCAACGTGGAAATGGCGCAAATGCTAAAAACGGAATTATTATAATCAATGACAATATCAATGACAATATCAATGACAATATCAATGACAATATCAATGACAATATCAATGACAATGTCAAATTTCAAGAAATAAAACTGCCTAAAATAAAACACGTCGAAGCAACTTTTACCGATGCCATTTTAGTCGATAATAAAATTTACTTCCTAGCTGCTGCCGAAGACACACTTTCTACTTACGATGATGGCGAAGTTTTAGGAAGCATCATCGGTTGTATGGATATTGAAACTTTCAACATCGATTTTACACTCCAAATATCCCATTCTCACAAAATGGAAGGAGTAACGTTGTTCGAAAATTCTAATTCTAAAATAGAATTCTTACTTTGCGAGGACAATGACACCGAAGTATTAGAAACAACAATTTACAAACTAATTATACCTAAAAAATGAATCCAGTATTAAACCAAAATCTTTTCTTGATTAAAGAAAAAGTAGGAATGTTTAAAGCCTCAAACAGTTATGATATTTTCGATCCCAATTCTAACAAGCATTTAATGACGAGTAAAGAACCTGATTTAGGTTTTTTTACTAAAATTTTTCGATTCACAAAATACAAAAAACACACACCGTTTAATGTTCTTGTAACCACAACCGAAGGAAAACCAATCCTAAACATGAAACGTGGCGTGGCTATTTTTCGTTCAGATATTGAAGTTTTCGACGAAAGAGGGCAAATTATTGGGCATTTCAATCAAAAGTTTTGGTCTTTTGGAGGGAAATTCGAAATTGTCGACAAACACCAAAAACCAGTTTGTACTTTACAAGGAAAATGGACCGGTTGGGATTTCAAATTTAATAAAGACGGCAAAGAACTTGGTGCCGTAAGCAAAAAATGGGCAGGAATTGGCAAAGAGTTTTTTACCAGCGCCGATAATTATGTACTTTCTATAAACGAAATTGTGCCACAAGATTCTGTCGAAAGACAACTTATTTTTGCCGCAGTGATGGTGATTGATATGGTTTTGAAGGAGTAATGATAATATTTATAGGCGGTCAATAGTTAGCGGTAATTATTTTAAGACGTGTTGACTTTCCGAAAATAATTTATACCTTTGTATTGTGAGAACTAATTCATATATAAGATTTACCGATGAGCAGTTGTCAAAAATTGGCAATACTATCATCTATTTGTGCGAAAAAATACCTGATTTATCAAAAACAAAAGTTTTAAAACTTCTATATATTTTAGATGAACTTTCTATTAAAAAAAGTGGAATTCCTTTTTTAAATTTGCAATATAAAGTTTGGAAATTTGGACCTGTTTCAGAAGAAATATTTATAGATTTATCCTCTGAAATTGCTTTGTTGAAAAACTTTGTAACAAGAAGTCACGATGAAGATAATTTTATCGTTGCAGCAAATAAATTTGATGATGGAGAATTTTCAGATAACGATATTAATTTAATGGATTTCGTTATTGGAAATTTTGGTGCAAAATCAGCAAAGGATTTAATTTCATATACTCATAGAATAAATTCGCCTTGGTATAATGCTGCAAAAGAAAATTCAGTTTTAGAACTCCTTGAAGATGAAAAAATCAACAATACGGAGTTTGTTATTGATTTAGCAAAACTTGTTGAACACGATTCTCGAAAAAAAGATATTTATTATCAGTATACTGAATCAAATTAAAAATGTATTCAGAAGGTAATATTATCTATTTTGATCCCTTTTATTTCAAAAACGGAAATAAGGCAAAAGAGAAATATTTTGTAGTTTTAAAGACCACAGAAGATAAAGCTATTTTAGCCTCTTTACCAACTCGTAAAGATTCCATTCCAGACAAAGATGTTATAGAAAATGGCTGTATTGAGTTACCAGATATCAATATGAATTGCTTTGTAATTTCTCCTAATACCGAAATAACAGAATGTGGAAAGCATTTTGATTTCAAAACTCATCTATATGGTTATGAAATAGATTCTTATGAAACCAAATTAATGCTTGAAATTTATCAAGTTGAAGGTTCGGATTATGTTATTTGGGGGAAAATGAAAAATGATATATTTTCTTCAATGATGCAATGTTTTAGAAATTCACAATCCGTAAAAAGAAAATTCAAACATCTTTTATAATAACTACCGCTAACAGACGTTTGCTAAAAAACAAAAGCCAATAGTTAAAACTCATTTTACTATTGGTTTTTGCCTTTCTATTAACAACTTAAAAAAATATTTTACCTTCGTCCCAACCTTTTTATAAAAATAGTCCTCTTTAGTATAAAGACATTCATTGTGATAAACGAAAACCTACTATTAGCCTGCAAAAAAATGCACCGAGACGCACAACGTGAGGTGTACGAGCTTATGGCTCCAAAATTGTATCGCACTTGCAAGCGTTACCTAAAGAAAGAGGAAGAAATAGAAGAAGTGCTAGCCGATGCTTTTTATACTATTTTCACAAAAATAGACACGCTAAAAGAGCTTGGTGCTTTTGAGGCTTGGGCTCGGAAAATTGCAGTAAATAAATGTCTTCATCAGCTGAAACGCAATGTGAACTTCAATATATATTTGGAAGATACAAAGCTTCAGCTACAACCTGAGAGTTTGCCAAACACGCATTTGGAAGAAGAAGATTTACTCAAATTGTTAGATTATATTCCTGCTGGCTGCAAAACAATTTTCAATTTATTCGCTA
This sequence comes from uncultured Flavobacterium sp., assembly GCA_964292845.1. Lineage (GTDB taxonomy): Bacteria > Bacteroidota > Bacteroidia > Flavobacteriales > Flavobacteriaceae > Flavobacterium. Next base: position 26,526 of record CAXYWC010000035.1, read on the forward strand.
TTGAAGGCTACAGTCACAAAGAAATAGCCACGTTGCTCAATATTTCTGAAGGCACATCGAAATCACAATTGAATGTAGCCAAAACAAAGTTGAAAGATTTAGTAAACAATTTGTATTACAAACAAGCAAAGTAAAAATGGAAAATCAAGATAAAATAGTCGAACAATTTAAAAACGCTGCCCAAAAAGCAGAAACCAAAGACTTTCCTGAAATGGAAAAAATTTGGTCACGAGTAGATGCAAAACTCGATACGGTTGTTTACAAAAAACAAAATAACAATTGGAAGAAATTGGCTGTGGCAGCTTCGATAGTTTTAGTGGGGATTATTGTATTTCAGTTCCTGAAAACGGAAGACAAAATACTAATTCCTGAAAACGAAATTGTAGTTTCTGATTCAAAAAAAGGAGTTTTGTCTGATACAATTACTGAAGAAAATGCGATTGTAAGCATTGAAACTGAAAAACCTATCATAAAAAATAATGCTGAAGAAATATTGCAAAAACAAATTACTAATGCTCGAACTGTAGTTGTAAATGAAGAACCAACTCCATCACCAAAAGAAGCAGAAGAAATGATTGTTGAAGCCTATTCGACAGCAGAAAAAAGCAAAAAATCAGCTGCTTCGCCTTCCAATTCTGTTTTAAAAGGTCGTGTTTATGATGCCGTTAGTGTTAACAGTTCCTCTAAAGAAGATGAAAGTGCTAAAAGTGAAACTCAGGAAGCAAAAAATCTTCCGTTAGTTGTTATTGATGGAAAAACAATTACTAATAACAAAAAATCTGGTGAAGAAATTGTTTCAGAATTAGACAAGGAAGAATTTGAAAGCGTTTATTTAAAAGAACCTTTATACATTATAAACGGCACTTATTATTCGGAAGAATCGCTGTTTGGCAAAAATCCTACAAGTCCTTATGCACCGTTAGACCAACAAGAAATTAAAACAATAAAAATATTGCAAGACGAAAATGCAACCGCTATTTATGGCGAAAAAGGTAAAAAAGGTGTTGTAATTATTACTACTAAAACGGGAAAACCGGTAGCGCCAAAATAGGCAAAATTCAAAAATTTAATCTTTAAAATTACGATTATGAAAAACTTAAAAAGTATTTCGTTAGGCATTGCTATGCTTATTTCTGTCCTAACTTTTGGACAACAAAAAACAAT
>CAXYWC010000036.1:0-27155 GCA_964292845.1 uncultured Flavobacterium sp.
CGAAGGGATTCGAACCCCCAACCCTCAGAGCCGAAATCTGATATTCTATCCAGTTGAACTACGCAGCCAATATTTTAATTACGAATTACGGTTTTTATAATTCGTAATTATTTAAACTAATAATTTTTTTACAATACTCGAAATGGTTTTACCTTCGGCTTGACCTCCTATTTGTGCCGATGCTAATCCCATTACTTTCCCCATAGACGCTATACCTGAAGCTCCTGTTTCGGCAATAATTTTTGCAATTATTGTTTCCACTTCATTTTCTGATAGTTGTGCTGGTAGGAATTTTTCGATTACGGTTACTTGCGCCAATTCTGGCTCAGCAAGATCAGGTCTATTTTGTTCTGTAAAAATGCTTGCGCTATCTTTACGCATTTTAACTAATTTTTGTAAAATCTTGATTTCATCTGCTTCGGTAATTTCTTCTTTGCTTCCTGATGCGGTTTGCGCTAATAGTATTTCCGATTTGATGGCGCGAAGTGCTTCAAGCGCAACGGTGTCTTTAGCACGCATTGCCGTTTTCATTTCGTCCATAATTTGTGTTGATAAACTCATTTTTATTTTAGATTTTAGATTGCAGATTTTAGATTACAGATGAAATTTCAAAAATCTGAAATCTGCAATCTACTGTTTTTTTGCTCCTTGATGGTAATGAAAATCGTTTGCAATACCCATCAAGATTAGGCTTGCAAATTTAGTAAAAATTTAGATTACTTTGTACTTAGATTGGTAAAAAAATAACCCGAAAAACGAGAAGGCTTTTCGGGTTACAAGGGTTTGTTTGAGTTAGCTAGTCGACGTTATCGTGAAGAAACGAATTGTTTGACCGCAACTGAACATCATCATTGCTATCGGTCCCTAAAGACATTCGCGACCTGTTATTGTCTAAAGCATGGTTTGAAATATCAATTCCCATACGTTTGTATGCTGGTTCTTTTTCAAACTCATCTACTTTTGATGCATTATTGTGAAACTTGTAATTGAATTCTTTCATCTTACGACGACGTTCTTCTGCTCGTAGTTTTAACGTATCTTCGATAGACATTTCTAACGGAGCGGTTTTATTATTGGTATCGCTAGTTGCATATTGTGGCATTATATCCACTTGTTTCATTGTAATTTTTAATTCTTCTGGCGTATTGTCTGCAATGATTGCTTCTTGTTTAGAATCTATCAATTTGTTTTCGACTTCCATATATTCTTCCAGAGAATATTTGATTACGCCGTTTTGGTTTACTTCGGTAACTGGCACAAATTCTACCGCTTCGTTTACTTTGATTTCTCTAATTTCGTTTGTTAAATCAAAAATTAACCTGTCTGCATTTACTGTTTCTTCTGCTTTTTGAATTGGCAAATCGAATGTAAAAGTGGTTTGTTCTTGCACTACAAATTGAGGATCAATTACCTCTATTTCTTTAGCCAGTTCGATATAGCTTGTGTCTTTTACTTCTGGTGATGTAAAATAAAAATCGTTGACATCAATTGTTTTAGCTGAAACAACTTCGAAGGTAACGTCTAAATTTTTGATCAACTCCGTGGTTGGCACTAAATCCATAGTAAAATAAGGCTCTACTGGATTAGGCACTTCATCTTCTAACGAAAACACAATTTTATTTTCTACTACAGGAGTCTCAACTATTTTAGAGATTTCTGAGTTTGTATTGGATGAAAAATCGAATCCTTGTGCTTCATACTTTTGCGTTAAGTCACGAACAATTTTTTGATCGTCTTCTAATGCGTGAATGATTTTTTTAGGTTCTGTATTTACGATTTCGTTTTGTTGTTCTACACAAAATCCAGTAGCAATAATAGTTACTGCTATTTTGTCTCCCAATTCTTCTTCTTCGCCAACCCCCATAATAATATTGGCATTATGACCGGCTTCCGCTTGAATATAATCGTTTATTTCTCCTATTTCGTCAATAGTAATTTCGTTGGTTCCAGAAACGATAAGCAACAATACGTTTTTGGCTCCAGCTATTTTATTGTCATTTAACAATGGTGAATCTAATGCCGCAACGATAGCGTCTTTTGCTCTATTTTCACCTTCGGCAGTTGCAGATCCCATAATAGCTGTTCCACTATTAGACAATACTGTTTTTGCATCTTTTAAATCGATATTTTGAGTATAGTGGTGCGTAATTACTTCGGCTATTCCGCGTGAGGCAGTGGCTAAAACTTCATCCGCTTTAGAAAATCCTGCTTTGAAACCGAGATTACCATATACTTCTCTCAATTTATTATTATTGATAACAATAAGTGAATCGACTTGTTTTCTTAGTTTTTCGACACCTAATAAGGCTTGTTCGATACGTACTTTTCCTTCAAATTGAAACGGAATAGTTACAATACCAACAGTAAGAATATCTCTTTCTCGTGCTAATTGTGCAATTACTGGCGCGGCACCTGTTCCTGTTCCGCCACCCATACCTGCTGTGATGAAAATCATTTTGGTATTTCCGTCTAACATTTTTTCGATATCGTCGATGCTTTCAAGTGCAGATTGCTGTCCTACATCAGGGTTTGCTCCAGCTCCCATACCTTCGGTTAGGTTGACACCTAATTGGATTTTGTGAGGCACTGGGCTGTTATCAAGTGCTTGTGAATCAGTGTTACAAACGATAAAATCGACCCCTTTTATGCCCTGCTTGAACATGTGGTTAATTGCGTTACTTCCGCCGCCTCCTACTCCTACAACTTTGATAACATTTGATTGGTTTTTTGGTAAATCAAATGAAATACTTCCAAATTCTGAGTTGCTTTCCATACTATTGGTTTTTAATCTTTTCCCCAATCCTCTTCTTTATAGTGAAGGAGGGAAATTGTTATTATTTATTATATTATTGTGCAACGTAAAATTACTCTGCGTTGTCTAAAAAATCTTTTATTTTATCTACATACTTATCGAAAAATGATTTCCGAATCATCTCTTTAGTCTGACTAGGCGCTTCTTTTTGTTTTTCAACTTGTTTTTCTTCCTCTTGCTGAATTTCTATTTGTTCGGCAATTATTGGCGTCTGAACAAGAACTGGTTCAGGAACAAAGTTTTCCTGAGGCATGGCGCTTACGGTATTATTCCGAATGCTATTCATTACCAATCCCACCGCCGTAGCGTACAATGGACTCGAAATTTCTTCTGAAGAGTTTCCAGCTAGGTGCTCGTTAGGATATCCTATGCGAGTGTCCATTCCAGTAATGTACTCTACTAATTGTTTGATGTGTTTTAGTTGGGATCCACCACCTGTTAATACAATTCCTGCAATTAATTTTTTGCGTGGATCTTCGTGACCATATATTCTAATTTCGGCATATACTTGCTCAATAATTTCTACCACACGAGCATTAATTATTTTGGACAAGTTTTTCAACGAAATTTCTTTCGGATCTCTGCCTCGCAAGCCTGGAATAGAAACAATTTCGTTGTCTTTATTTTCTCCTGGCCAAGCGGATCCAAATTTCATTTTCAGTAATTCGGCCTGTTTTTCAATAATCGAACACCCTTCTTTAATGTCTTCGGTAATAACATTTCCTCCATAGGGGACTACTGCGGTATGGCGAATAATTCCGTCTTTAAAAATGGCTAAATCTGTTGTTCCTCCTCCAATATCAATCAACGCAACGCCTGCTTCTTTTTCTTCTTGACTTAAAACAGCATCTGCTGAGGCTAATGGTTCTAGTGTTAGTCCTGACAAATCAAGCCCTGAACTTTTCACACAACGTCCGATGTTTCGTATAGATGATGCTTGTCCTAAAACCACATGAAAGCTGCTTTCTAAACGTCGGCCGTACATTCCTATTGGCTCATTTGTCTCAGATTGTCCGTCAATTTTAAATTCCTGTGGCAACACGTGAATGATTTCTTCTCCTGGCAAAACGTTCAATTTTTGAACCTGATTGATTAAGAGTTCAATATCTTCAGCGCTAATTACTTCTTCAAAATTGCTTCGAGAAATATATTCGCTGTGTTGCATACTTCGAATGTGTTGCCCTGCAATTCCTACAACAACATCTTTTATTTTGTATCCAGAGTCTGCCTCGGCTAGCGCAATAGCTTCTTGTATGGATTGTGTCGTTTGCATAATATTAATTACAACACCACGAGCCACACCAAGGCTTTTGGCTTTACCAACACCTAAAATCTCTAGTTTTCCGTACTCGTTTTTCTTTCCTATCATAGCCACAATTTTTGTTGTGCCTATATCTAGTCCTACTGCTATATTCTCTTTTTCCATACTCCTAATTATTTAGTACAAACTACTTGTCTTGTAAACTTCAGATTAATCTTTTTATAAGATTTTATCAACGTATCTTGTACTGCTTTTTGAAAAAATGCTTTATAATTATTAATTTTTCGTTCCATGTGAATGGTTCTTCCAAAAATTATATCATAATCATAATCTCTATTTTTCATTACAACGCTTCCGTCAGGCAAAATTTCCATTCCGATGATGTTTTTTTTCAAAAAATCATCGTTATAAATAGCACGCAAAAGTTCAACAGAATTCGCGCTATACCGATTATTGAAATCGCCATAAACAAGCGGAACTCTTGCTGAAAAATTACTTGAAAGAGGCATTCTATCTCCTTTATAATCAATATAGAAGGAGGTGTTCCCGTTAAAAACTCTAGCGATTGGGGTCTTTTGTTTTATTACGGTTTTTAACTTTCCATCGACACTCAAAAAAACCTCAGAATTTTCGATTAGGTCGTGTTTATTGATAGTTTGCTCAATTTTGTTCAAATTTACCCTATCTTTTTGGATACTGAAAGTGCCCCCAAAATTATCTATCAACAAGTTATTAACCATTTCAGGTGTTACAAAAGGACTTTCAGAATCCAAAAATTCAATCTCTGGCTTTGAGATTTTTCGCTGTTCATTCCGTTTTGATGTAAACGAATACAGAAAAACCACCAAAGCCAGAATGGCAACTAATTGAATATTTAAAATTAAATTATTTCGCATCTAATTCTTTTTTAATATTTGGAACCATTTCTCCAATATCTCCAGCGCCAATAGTAACAATTACTGAGGCATCAGAGCTTTTTAATACCGAAATCAATTCTTCTTTTTGAATTAACTTTTTATTTTTATTTTCAATTTTGTTTAACAACCATTCTGAAGTAATTCCCTCCATTGGTAATTCTCTCGCTGGATAAATATCGAGCAACAAAATGTCATCAAATTGTGATAGGCTTTTCGCAAAATCATCGGCAAAATCCTTGGTTCTGCTAAACAAATGCGGTTGAAAAACAGCCAACACTTTCTGATTCGGATACAACTCGCGAACCGCTTGATGTACCGCATTTATTTCGGTTGGATGGTGCGCATAATCATCGATATAAACGAAATTTTCTTTTCTAATTTGGAAAGAAAAACGACGTTTAACTCCTTTAAAAGTTGCCAAAGCTTTAGCAATAGATTCGGTTGGGGTTCCGAAAGTTCGAGCCATTGCCAAAGCAAGCAACGCATTGGTCAGATTGTGTTTTCCAGGCAATCCAAATTTTAAATTTTGTATGTTTTCGGTAGGCGTTTTTACATCAAAAACATACCAGCCATTTTCAATTCGTATATTGTGGGCTACAAATTGTGAATCATCGTTTGCACCAACCGTTACTCCTTCTAAATGCAAACCATTTATAACAAATAGCTTGTTTTTATCTTCTACTTTATCGGCAAACTCTTTGAATGATGCTTTGATGGAAGCATCATCTCCATAAATATCTAAATGATCTGCATCCATTGAAGTGACGCAGGCAATATTGGGATGCAAATGCAAGAACGAACGATCAAACTCATCGGCTTCGACCACTGTTACTGTTTTTCCAGAACCTATCAGATTCGAATTGTAATTTTCAACAATTCCTCCAATAAACGCAGTAACATCGGCACCACTTTCGTACAAAATATGCCCTAAAATACTAGACGTTGTTGTTTTACCATGTGTTCCGGCTACTGCTAAACAAAATGTATCTTTGGTAATGATTCCTAAAACTTCGGCACGCTTTTTTACATGATAGTCTCTTTCTAGAAAATAATTCCATTCCGAATGATGCGTAGGAACCGCTGGCGTTATAATGATCAAGGTATTTTCGACAAAATAATCTTTTCGAATCAGATTGATACTGTCTTCAAAATGAATAGCAATCCCGCTTTCGATTAACTCTGATGTTAATGTTGACGGTGTTTTGTCGTAACCCGATACATTTTTGCCAATAAATTTGAAATAGCGAGCCAAGGCACTCATTCCGATGCCTCCAATTCCGATGAAATAGACGTTCTGTATTTGGTTTAGGTTCATTTTTCAATACAATTACAATGACAATATCAAAATTCAATTTTTTATTATAATTTCAATTTCCAATTTTTTTTATTGAATTTTGAAGTTGATTTTTGACATTGCTATTGGTTTATTATTTTATCAATTTTATAATCTCGTCAACGATTTGTTTTGTTGCATTTGGCAAAGCCAAAAGTTTTATATTGCTACTTAAATTTTCCTGTTTCCCTTTGTCTTTTAACAACGCTTCAAAAACCAAATTAAATTCGGAATCTAATTGTGTTTCTTTTAGCAAAATTGCTCCGTGTTTATCGACAATGGCTTGTGCATTTTTGGTTTGATGATCTTCGGCCACATTAGGCGATGGAATAAAAATCACTGGTTTCCCTACAATGGCTAATTCTGATACCGATGAAGCACCCGAACGAGAAATTACAATGTCTGCTGCAGCATAAACCAAATCCATTCTATCGATAAAGGATAAAACCTGCACATTTTCTTTGTCTGAAAAGTGTTTGTATTCGTCAAAATACAATTTACCACATTGCCAAATAATTTGGACATTTAACGATACTAACCAATCGATTTCTTTTGCTATTAATTGGTTAATTCTTCGAGCACCGAGGCTTCCGCCAAGAATTAAGACCGTTTTTTTATTTGCATCTAATTTGAAATATTCTGTAGCTTCGTTTCGTTTGTCTTCAACTGAAATTAAATCCTGACGAACAGGATTTCCTGTTAATATCATAGTTTCTTTTGGAAAAAATCGTTCCAAATTTTCGTAAGCCACACAAATTTTATTGGCTTTTTTGCTTAATAATTTATTGGTAATTCCCGGATACGAATTTTGCTCCTGAATGACTGTTGGTACGCCTAACATGGAAGCTACTTTCAAAACGGCACCACTGGCAAAACCACCCGTTCCTATAACAACATCGGGTTTGAATTGTTTTAAAATTCCGAATGACTTAGCCAAACTTGAAACCAGCTTAAACGGGAACATCGCATTTTGCAACGTTAATTTTCGTTGGATTCCCGCAATCCACAACCCTTTGATTGCATAACCTGCTTGCGGTACTTTTTGCATTTCCATTTTGTCTTGAGCGCCTACAAAAAGAATATCCGCTTTAGGAAAACGAGATTTTAATTCGTTGGCAATGGCAATGGCAGGATAGATATGTCCTCCCGTTCCGCCGCCGCTTACTATGAATTTTGGATTGTCTTTCATCATTTAACTTATTTATTCAAAACGGCATTCATTGGATTACTGGCACTATCTTCAATGGAATAATTTTCTTCCCCCAATTCATTATCTTCCGCTAATTGTTTGTCGATTAATTTTTGTAAAGCTTCTTCTCGTTGCATTTTTTCTGTTGCTTCTTGCGCAATTTCTTCTTCTTTCTTCGTTACATTGATGATGATTCCAATGGCGGCACAAGTCATCCAAATAGATGTTCCTCCGCTACTAATTAACGGTAAGGTTTGTCCTGTTGTAGGCAATAATTCGACTGCAACGCCCATGTTAATAAATGCTTGAAAAATGATAGGAAAACCAAGCCCTATTACAATTAATTTTCCAAACAAAGTGGGGGCTTTATAAGAGGCAATTATAAATCGGATGAATAGCATGATGTACAAAAACATGATGGCAAAACCCCCTAAAAGTCCAAATTCTTCGATAATAATGGCAAAAATAAAATCGGAAGAAGACTGTGGCAAGAAGTTTTTTTGAACACTTTTCCCTGGACCCAATCCGTAAACACCACCTGTTGCTATGGCAGTTTTTGCAATTCCAATTTGGTAATCATCTTCGCCAGGTTTGTCTGAAGTGAAATTATCGATACGACTCATCCAAGTATCCACCCGATTAGGAAAAGCATCGGGAAACGCTTTGACAATTAGGATAAAAAAGGCAAATGACACTATTCCAATTCCAACAATAATGCCAATATGTTTTATTGGATATTTCCCAATAAACGTCAGCATTAAAACCATGGAAAAAATTAAAGCCGCTGTAGAAAAATTTGCAGGTAAAATAAGCATTAAGGTAAAAAAAACAGGTGCCCAAAGTTCCAGTAACGACTTTTGGAAAGTCATGTCTTCTACTTCGGTTTTTGATAAATATCGAGCCACAAATAGCAACAAAACCATAGAAGCAAGCGCAGAAGGTTGGAATGTAATTCCAATAAACGGAATTGGTATCCAGCGACTGGCGTTTGCCCCTTCTATTAGCGTTCCTTTAAACAACGTATATAATAACAAAACCCAAGCAAATGGTAGTAATACTCGAGAAAGGCTTCGGAAATAATGGTACGGCACTTTTTGCACTTGATACATAATAGCAAATCCCATGATAAGATGTACAAAATGTTTCAATAAATACACCAATGTATTGCCTGTTCCGTGTTTAAGATAGGCTAAGTTACTGCTGGCACTATACACAGGCATAAACGAAAATAACGCAAGCAATGCCACGAATGACCAAATGCCTTTATCTCCTTTTAAGTTATGCAATAGCTCTTTCATAATTAGGTGATGGTTTTTGGGTAATGGGTTTGGGATAAAATATTATATCCAAAACCTAAAATCGATTTTTTTATAAATTTTGTACCGCTTGTTTGAATTGTTTTCCTCTGTCTTCGTAATTCTCAAATAAATCGAAACTGGCGCAAGCTGGCGACAACAGTACTGTATCGCCTTTTTCTGCCATTTTGTATGCTTGACGAACGGCTTCGGTCATAGAAGAAACTTCAATTAACTCATCGACAATAGTACCAAAGGCATCGATTATTTTTTTATTATCTACTCCAAGACAAATAATTGATTTTACTTTTTTATTGACCAATTCCATCAATTCAGCATAGTCATTTCCTTTATCTACCCCGCCTACAATCCAAACAGTTGGTGTTGTCATACTGTCTAAAGCATAAAAAGCCGCATTCACATTGGTCGCTTTAGAATCGTTGATGTATTGCACATTTTGAATTTTAAGCACTTTTTCCAATCGATGTTCTACTCCTTGAAAATCGGCTAAACTCTCTCGAATGGTCGCTTTTCTAATTTTTAACAATTGCGCTACTGAGGTAGCTGCCAAAGCGTTTTTTACATTGTGTTTTCCTTCGAGTGATAAGTGAGATGTTTGCATGGCAAATGGGTCGTTATTGGTATTTATATTGATATTATTTTCTGCTTCGTAAGCGCCGATTTCAAATTGTTTTGTTAATGAAAATGGTACCAATTGTGCTTTTGTTTTGTTGTTTTTTAGCCAATCATTGATCGCTTCATCATCGGCATCATAAATCAAATAATCTTCTTCCGTTTGATTCATGGTTATTCTAAATTTTGAGGCGATATAATTTTCATATTTGTACTCATATCGATCTAAATGATCTGGGCTAATATTGGTTATTATGGCAATATGTGGCTTGTAATTTACTATTCCGTCCAACTGAAAACTACTTAATTCTAGCACATAAACATCGTGTTTGTCTTCTGCAACTTGCCAAGCAAAACTTTTGCCTATATTTCCTGCTAAACCAACATTTAGTCCTCCTTGTTTGAGTAAATGATACGTCAACATTGTTGTGGTTGTTTTACCATTACTCCCTGTAATTCCAACTGTTATAGCGTCTGTAAACTGACTCGTAAATTCTATTTCAGAGATAATAGGAATATTTTTCTCCTTCAGTTTTTTTATAATAGGTGCTTTGTCAGGAATTCCTGGACTTTTCATTACCACATCGGCATTGAGAATTAAATCTTCTGTATGCTGCTCGTCTTCAAATTTGATTTTATTCAGAATTAAAACTTCTTTGTAATTGTTTTTTATCTTTCCAAAATCAGAAACGAATACATCATATCCTTTCTTTTTACCTAGAATAGCTGTGCCGACACCGCTTTCTCCACCACCTAATATTACTAACCGCATCTATCTCAGTTTTAAGGTTACTATTGACACTATCGCCAATAAAATTCCGACAATCCAGAAACGGGTTACGATTTTGCTTTCGTGGTATCCTTTCTTTTGATAATGATGGTGCAAAGGCGACATGAGAAAAATTCTTCGACCTTCGCCAAAACGTTTTTTGGTATATTTAAAATACGAAACTTGCAAAACCACCGATAAATTTTCGGCTAAAAATATCCCACAAATAACTGGAATCAACATTTCTTTTCGAACAGCAATGGCTAAAACGGCTATGATTCCTCCGATAGTTAAACTTCCTGTGTCGCCCATAAAAACGGCAGCTGGATAACTATTGTACCATAAAAATCCGACTAAGGCTCCTACAAAAGCAGCTATAAAAACGGTCATTTCTCCCGAATTTGGGATAAACATAATGTTCAGATAATTAGAAAAAATAATATTTCCTGAAACAAATGTGAAAACACCCAATGCTACAACCGATATGGCCGATGTTCCTGCCGCCAAACCGTCAATCCCATCCGTTAGATTGGCTCCGTTTGAAACTGCTGTAATGATAAAAATTACCATTGGAATAAAAATTAACCACGCGTAATTCTCATAACCATCGCCAGTCCAAGCTAATAAATCGGCATAATCAAATTCATTATTCTTTAAAAAAGGAATTGTTGTTGCGGTCGATTTTTCGTCTAACGATGCTGGTTTTATGGTGTTTTGAGTTGGATTAATTTCGATTGCATTTTTTGTAATATCCTTACGAATGGTTACATCTTGATGAAAATATAAAGTTGTTCCTACAATAATACCTAATCCTACTTGTCCAATTACTTTAAAAATTCCTTTTAATCCTGCTTTGTCTTTTTTGAAAATTTTTATATAATCGTCAATAAACCCAATAACACCCATCCAAACCGTAGTCACTACGAGTAGAATGATGTAAATATTATCCAGTTTTGCTAATAAAAACACAGGGATTAATGTTGAAAATATAATAATTAATCCACCCATAGTTGGTGTACCTGCTTTTTGAGTTTGCCCTTCAAGACCGAGTTCTCTTACTGTTTCGCCCACTTGCAAACGACTTAAATATCCAATGACTCTTTTTCCGAAAATAGTCGAAATAAGTAAGGACATGATAATTGCCAATGCCGATCTAAATGTGATATATTGAAAAACTCCAGCACCTGGAAAATCAAAGTATTTGTCTAAATAATCGAATAAGTAGTATAGCATAGTTTCTGATTTTAGATTTTAGACTTTGGATTTTAGATTTTAGAAATTCCTCGGAATTCGGCAATCGCTAATCCATAATCTTACATCATTTTTATTTATTTAGTTGTTCTAAAATTTCTTTTACAATTTGCATATCGTCAAAATCATGACGAACGCCGTTTATTTCTTGATACGTTTCGTGTCCTTTTCCTGCAATGAGAATAATATCATTAGGTTGTGCTAGCTGACAAGCGGTTTTTACAGCTTGTTTTCTATCCGTAATTGACATGTATTTTTTATAATTTACGGGTGTAATGCCCGCTTCCATTTCGGCTATAATCGTCTCAGGATTTTCGGTTCTTGGATTGTCTGATGTTAAAATTGCTTTATCGCTCATTTCGGTAGCGATATTTGCCATTATTGGACGCTTGGTTTTATCACGATCGCCTCCGCAACCTACAACGGTTATGAGTTGTTCGTTTCTTGTACGAATATCATTAATCGTGCTCAACACGTTTTCTAAAGCATCAGGCGTATGTGCATAATCAACAATTGCAGTGATTTTTTCTTTTGAAACAATAAATTGAAAACGTCCTGAAACACTTTCTAATTCGGATAAAAGTCGTAATGCATCTAATTTTTCAATGCCTAATTCGATGGCTACACCATAAATTGCCAATAAATTATACGCATTAAAAGTTCCTATTAATCGAACCCAAACTTCTTGTTCGTTTATTTTCAACAACAATCCGCTTAATTGATTTTCGATAATGACCGCTTTATAATCGGCATAGGTTTTTAGCGCATACGATAATTTTCTTGCCTTAGTATTTTGCAACATCACCGCTCCATTTTTATCGTCAATATTAGACAATGCAAATGCTGTTTTTGGCAAACTATCGAAGAATGCTTTCTTCACATCTCGATATTCCGCAAATGTGGGATGATAATCCAAATGATCGTGGGATAAATTTGTAAAAATGCCTCCAACGAATTGTAACCCTTCAGTACGTTTTTGATGAATTCCGTGTGAACTTACTTCCATAAAGCAATATTCACAACCCGCTTCAATCATTTTATCTAGATAATAATTGATTGTTAACGAATCTGGTGTGGTATGAGTTGCTTTATATTCTACTTCATCGACCATAATTTTTACAGTAGAAAGCAATCCTACTTTGAAACCTGCTTTTTTGAATAATTGGTACAATAATGACGCAATTGTTGTTTTTCCGTTGGTTCCTGTTACGCCAACTAATTGCAATTTTTGTGATGGATTATCATAAAAATTAGTAGCCAAATACGCCAAAGCTTCATTAGTGTCTTTTACTTTTACGTAGGTAATTTGTGGTAATAAATTAGATGGTAATGTATCGCAAATAATCACAGAAGCTCCCAGCAAAACGGCTTTGTCTATAAAATCATGACCGTTTGAAACTACGCCGCGAATTGCTACAAAAACATCGTTTGACTCTATTTTTCGAGAATCAAAATGAATGTTATTCACAGCAACATCCGTTGTTCCGTGAACGGTTTCGAGAGCGACTTTATATAGTATTTCTTTTAAAAGCATTTATGACAATTCTAAAATTATAGTATTATTTTTTAATATGGGTTGACCCGCTTGAATGGATTGTTTTTTTACTTTTCCAAATCCGATAGCTTTCACTTTCATCCCTAAATTTTCGAGTAATGCAACAGCGTCCATTCCAGACATTCCTCTGAGGTTAGGGACTGATGTTGGTTTTTTATTTACTTTATCGTTGTATTTTAAATAATTTTTATCTTGAGCAGGATTGTTCTTTTTAAGATTTTTTACAATATTTGTTGATGGCACATCGGTAAAAACTTTTTGTGCAATACGCTTGAAAACGGGTCCAGCTACATCGGCACCATAATAATTATTCTTAGAAGTATTTGGTTTATGAACTACAACAATGCAAGAATATTTAGGATTTTCGGCAGGGAAATACCCTGCAAAAGAAGATGCGTAATACATACTCCCATCGGTTTTATGATAATCCACTTTCGCAGTTCCTGTTTTGCCTGCCATAGAGAAATCTTTAGAATACAACTTTGAACCCGTTCCTTTTTTAACCACATTTTGAAGCATCGCTTGCACTTTTTTCAGGGTTTCGTTAGAGCATATTTTTGGGTTAATCACTTGTTTATCAAATTTTTTGATGGTTTTGCTCCATTCTTTAACTTCTTGAACAAAAATGGGTTTTACCATTTCGCCATTGTTGGCAATAGCATTATACAGTGTTAATGTTTGTAATGGTGTTACAGAAACTCCATACCCAAATGCCATCCACTGAAGTGAAATGGCACTCCAGTTTTTATCTGATGGTTGTGGGATACGTGGAATTCCTTCGCCTTTGAAAGGCAATCCAAGAGGTTTGTTTAATCCTAAATTTACAATTCGATCTGTAAATTGTTTTGGATTGTTTTTATAATTTTCATAAACCGCTTGCACCATAATCGTATTAGAAGATACTTCAAACCCCCTAGCTAAAGACACTTTTCCGTAACCTCCTTCGTGAGAATCCCGAACTTTGCGACCGCGATACGTGATTTCGCCTCCGTGACTGTCATATACTTTGCTGGTATCTATTTTATTGTCATCGATAAGCGCAATTAAGTCCAATAATTTAAATGTAGAACCTGGCTCGTGCGATTCTCCCACCGCATAATTAATGGTTTCGTAATACGAACCGTCAGTTGCTCTTCCTAAATTAGAAATAGCTTTTACAGCTCCTGTTTTGGTTTCCATCACAACCACACAGCCATGATCGGCATCGTATTCGACTAATTGCTTCAACAAAGCATGGTGTGCAATATCTTGTACATACACATCGATGGTAGAAACTACATCGTAGCCATCACGAGGTTCCACTTCGTTCTCGTCCCGAATGGGTTTCCACTGTCCTTTGGCTATTTTTTGTTTTAGCACTTTACCATCTTTACCATTAAGGTATTTACTAAAAGCGCCTTCGATACCCACTTGCAAGGCACTACCGTCTTCACGATAGCGTTCGTAGCCAATGGTTCTTTCGGCAATTTTCCCAATAGGATGTTCTCGAACTGTTTTTTGTTCGGTAATCATGCCGCCTTTATTTGCCCCTAAATTAAATAACGGAAACCCCTTAATGGTCATGTATTCCGTATAGCTTAAATTTCGAGCTACTAGAAAATAGCGGTTTTTATGAGCTCTGGCTTTTCTAAAATCATTCAAATACGTTGCGCTCGATTTTTGAAGAAATAAACCCAGCGAATCAGCCAGTGCTTTTACATTTTGATCAAAATTTTCTTTACTAGGCGCTACGGCATCAAAACGGATAGTGTAATTGGGAATTGAAGTGGCTAGCAAACTTCCGTCAGAAGAATATACATTGCCTCTATTGGCAGGAATTACAAAGTTTTTAACAGAACGTTCTTTGGCTAATTTTCGATAATAAGCACCCTCAACCCACTGTATATTAGTAAGTTTTATACTTATTCCCGAAACCATAATTAGAATAATTAGGGCTACGAAATAAATTCTTTTTAAAATATTTCTGTTTTCTACTGCCATAATTTTTCGAAAGCTGTTTTTTCTTTGATTACTTTTATTTTTTTAGGTGGAACCGATGAGGGTATAATGCCTTTTTCTAACATTTTGTTAGCCACCGTTGATTCCATTTTTATTTTCATTAATTCCGAACGACGATCCACAAACTCTGATCGCAATTCTTTTACTTCGTTAGTCAAATCAGTGATTTGATATATCTTTTTTTCGTAATTATGAGAATTTCCAATCATGACAATAGCTAGTAAAATGAGGAATACAATAAAACGCCAGTTTTTTGTAGCATCTTCATTGACTAGAAATTTTGCTTTTATGATATTATAAATTCCGTACTTCATTTTTTTTCTGCTATTCTTAATTTTGCGCTTCGGGCACGATTGTTTATTTTTATTTCTGCTGCTGAAGGAACTATAAGTTTCCCAATGAGTTTAAAAGGCACTTCGAATCGTCCAAAAAAATCTTTTTCAGGTTCGCCTTCAAACAAGGCATTTTTCATGAATCGCTTTACCAATCGATCTTCTAATGAATGATAAGAAATAACACTCAATCGTCCTCCTTCTCCTAAAATTTCTAACGATTGTTCTAAAAACTCTTTCAAAACCTCTATTTCCTGATTGACTTCAATACGAATAGACTGGTATATCTGTGCTAAAATTTTATGTGCTTTATTGTTTGGTAAAAAACGAGCTAAAACTTGTTTTAAATCTTCGGTATTTACTATTTTCTCTTTCTCTCGAGCTTCAATAATGGCTCTTGCAATGGCTAAAGCGTTACCTAACTCGCCATATTCTGAAAAAATACGACGCAGGTTTGTTTCGTCATATTCGTTCACAATTGTAAAAGCGGTTAGCTCATTTTTTTTGCTCATTCGCATGTCTAATTCAGCATCAAAACGAGTTGAAAACCCTCTTTCTGGAACGTCAAACTGATGCGAAGAAACGCCTAAATCGGCCAAAATTCCATCTACTTTTTTAATTCCGTTAAAACGCAAAAATCGTTTTATGTATCTAAAATTTTCTTGTATTAAAACAAATCTGTCGTCTAATAACGTGTTTTTCCAAGCATCTTCATCTTGATCGAAACCAAACAATTTTCCGTTTGGTCCAAGTCGAGACAAAATTTCTTTCGAATGTCCGCCACCACCAAAAGTCACATCAACATACACTCCGTCTGGCTTAATATTTAAACCATCGACTGTTTCTTTTAACAAAACCGGATTATGATATTCCATTTCCATTTCCATCTTCATTTATATTACCCATTACCTCTTCTGCTAAATCTGCAAAATTCCCAACCGAATCGTCTATTGCTTTTTCGTACAACTCTTTGTCCCAAATTTCAATAATATTGACTGCCGATGACAAGACAATATCTTTTGAAACCGAAGCAAAAACGGCCAAATCTTTCGGAATTAGCAATCGTCCCGTTGTGTCAATTTCAATAACCCGAACTCCAGCTGTAAAACGACGAATAAAATCGTTGTTCTTTTTTACAAAACGATTCAGTTTGTTTATTTTCTGCATCATCAAATCCCATTCTTGCATAGGATACAACTCTAAACATTGCTGAAACACCGAACGCTTCAATACAAACCCTTCTTGCAAGGATGCATTTAACTGTTTCTTCAAAGGAACTGGCAACATGAGCCTTCCCTTCGAATCAACCTTACATTCGTATGTACCTACAATGGTATTCAATGAGTTATGTTTTTACATTATTATTAGCAAATATAAAAATTTATTTACCACATTTTACCACAAAATACCACTTTGTTAATAAGTTTTGAAGTTTTGAAGCCTAAACGGATCAAAAAAACAAAAGAATAAAGCCCTTTTGAGTTGTTAACAAAAAGTAAGTTGCAAGAAAAACAATCTTTTTTTCGTATTAAAATCCTATATTTGCATTGTATAAAGACAAAAACGAGCAACAGTGGATAACTTAAAAAAAGACGGTAAATACGAATATTTTGAAGCCGGAGAAGGCACTCCAATTATAATTTTACATGGTTTAATGGGCGGTTTAAGCAATTTTGATGGTGTGGCAACTTATTTTCCTGCCAAAGGATACAAAGTAGTGATTCCTCAATTGCCTTTATACACACAAAACATACTCAAAACAAACGTAAAAGCATTTTCGAAATACGTAAAAGATTTTATTACCTACAAGGGATTCGATAGAGTAATTCTGGTAGGAAATTCACTTGGTGGACATATTGCACTGTACTTTACAAAAATGTATCCTGAAAGAGTTTCTGGACTTGTAATAACAGGAAGTTCAGGGCTTTACGAAAGCGCTATGGGAGACGGCTACCCTAAACGAGGCGATTATGAATACATTAAGAAAAAAGCAGAAGATGTTTTTTATGATCCTTCTGTAGCCACAAAAGAAATTGTAGATGAAGTATATGCTACCGTAAATGACCGTGTAAAACTAATCAAAACCTTGACCATTGCTAAAAGCGCTATTCGTCATAACATGGCGAAGGATTTGCCAAAAATGCACGTTCCAACAGGGATTATTTGGGGAAGAAATGACCAAGTTACCCCGCCAAATGTAGCCGAAGAATTTCATAAATTATTGCCCAATTCCACTTTATATTGGATTGAAAAATGCGGTCATGCAGCTATGATGGAACATCCAGATGAGTTTAACCGCTTGCTTGACGAATGGTTGCGCACAAAAGCGGAGCATTAAACTGAACTTAGACTTTAAAAAATCATACTGCTATTTTAGCGTAAAACATATTAAATGAAAATCAATACTGCCGAATTTATTATAAGCAATTCTATCGTAAGTCTTTGTCCTGCAGAACGCTTGCCTGAATATGCTTTTATTGGAAGGTCAAACGTTGGGAAATCGTCATTGATTAACATGTTGACCAATCATAAAAGTTTGGCAAAAACCTCTGGAAGACCTGGAAAAACGCAATTAATAAATCATTTTAAAATCAACAACAACTGGTTTCTTGTTGATTTACCTGGTTATGGTTATGCCAAAGTTTCTAAGAAAACGAAAGAGGTATTTCAACAATTTATTACCGATTATTTCGAAAAAAGAGAACAACTTGTTTGCGCTTTTATACTAATAGACATTCGCCACGAAGCTCAAAAAATCGATTTAGAATTTATTACTTATTTAGGTGAAATCGAATTGCCTTTTTGTATTATTTTTACCAAAGCAGATAAAATTAGTAAAGGAAAAGTTGCGCAACATGTTGCTTCTTATCGTAAAGCTTTATTAGCTAATAACTGGGAAGAAATGCCACATCATTTTGTAACTTCAGCAACTGAACAGACTGGAAGAGAAGGTCTTTTAAGCTATATAGACGAAATAAACCAGGAGATTTTCAAGGAAAATGGGTAATGGCTATTTTTCTGATATTTTCACATCTCTAAATAGTAAATCCAAATTCTCAAATTTCAAATCTTTTCCCTCGGCACTTATAATTACTAAATGATTCCCGTTATACACTTTAAGCAAGGCTTCTTTCGTTTTTCCGGCTTGTGCATAAGTATAAACATGTATTGTATTGTTTTCTCTAGAAACTTTTAGTAACTCTTCGTATTTATTTTGATGTACAAAAGTGGTAAACGTTTGATCGAAATCTGAAACAGCCTCTTTAGAGACTAAAAGACGCCATTTTTTGATACCCACCATTTTTTTAGTTATTTCCTTAACGTCTTCATCGAAAACAACGTTACGCAACATGAAATTGGGAACGCCAAAAGACAATTCGGTGTTGTCTTTATTTACTTTTCGGAAAGTATCGTAAGGTGTTTTCACACCACAAGAAACCAAGAATAATACCGCAACTACTAAAATAACTTTTTTCATACTATCATTTTTATACAGAAGACGATTCAAATTTAAAAATGTAACAAAAAAATACCTTTATTTTTTCAATTCCAACTTTTCAGCAAAATAGTCGCAAAAATCTTTCATGGTATCGGTCATTTTTTCATCGCCTGTGGCACGTTGAAAAGTATCGGCCATAGCTACTAATGTTTGATGAAAAAATATTTTCATTTCATCGACAGGCATATCTTTTGTCCATAAATCAATGCGCATGGTTTGTTTTTCTTTGCTGTCCCAAACAGAAAGCATAATGGCTTTGGCTTCTTCCGCTTCGATACCGCCATCTTGGGCCGACCAATATAGTTTTTCAGGAATTTGATTCTCGTCGAGTGCAATTTGGAATTTTATCTCGGATGTTTTGGTAATAGCCATACGGTTTTGAGGTGTTTAGTTTTTTGGAGATTCAATAATATTTCAACATCCAAAATTTACAATTTATTTCTTTGGTTTGTATTTCGATTTTTGAAAAATCTCTTTGGCATCCATAACCAGCATTTGTTGCATTGGAATGTTATTGTTTTCCATAAATGAACGAACAATTTGCCAGCCTACCCACACGCCTATTCTTCCTGGCGTTTCGTTGTCGGAAATTAATCCGAATTTAGAAAAAGGTGCCGGACTGATAAATCGTTGTGCTAGTTTAGCATCGTTACTATACAAAAGATTTTCTTCGATAAAAAAGCGCCACATATTGGCTTCGTTATCCTTGCAGTATTTTAGTTGTTCTGGAGTGTAACAAATTTTGTCCTCGTCAGAATAATCAGGCAACAAAACATCGTTTAGATACATTTGTTTTCCTGAATAAATCATCAACGATAATAAATCTTTTTGCACTGGTGGCTTTGCTTTGGTTCTAGAAAAGCTCTCCACAATATCTGGCAAAATTTGTGAAGGTTCGAAGGTTTGCTTCAAATATTTTGGGTATTCGTAAAATTTATGATTTTTGCCTAAATACAATTCTAACGAAATAATTAGCACTTTTTCGGTGTAAATTACCTTGTAATCGGTATCCATTTCCTGAATTACAGTATATACTTTAGGGACTTGTGTTTTTGGATAATAGTATTTAATGTACCGAAACAAATCCTCTATTTCGGCTGTTTCTGTATCGAAATTGCTGTATTTTTTTTGTACTTCGCTATACAATTCTCTCCAAAGTGGATTTGTCATCTTGTCGACCAAAACCGAATCCGATATGGACGGCGGAAAAAATTCTGGATATTGCCTTTTTAATTTAGGCAATTCGTTTGGAGGTGTTTCAAAAAATGCTTTGTCGTAGCGATCTACTTTTATATTTACTGGAATTTCTTCTGCTTTTTTTTGAATTTCGCTCTTTTTAGAACACGAAACAATGGCAAACAAGAATAAAACGAGTAGAATGTATTTTTTCATATGTAGATAATATTTGTTTTTTATTGGAATATGGCATATTTATGAGGAAATCTTCATTTGTGTTCGTGATTTCGGTATCATAAATATTTCATAAACATGATTTTTTAGCCCAGATTACTTCACTTAACTTTCATTTTAATCGGAGTTCAGTGAACTTCGTTTGCAGTGAAAATCCTTTTGTTTTTTTCTTTAAAAAATAAAAGATTGAAACGTATAGCTGGAATAGCTCCTCCCTTCGACAAGCTCAGGAGAACAATTAATGTATTGTATTTTTATTTTATTATTTTTGCAAATATACATTCGTTTTTAAAACAAAAGTAATCATGCAAAAAAATAGTACCTTAAATTGTGAAAAAGTTAACGAACACATTGTAAACTGGCTGAAAACCTATGCTGAAAAGGCTACCGTAAATGGTTTTGTGGTTGGGATTTCGGGCGGTATCGATTCGGCGCTAACTTCTACTTTATGTGCGCAAACTGGCTTGACTACTTTGTGTGTTGAAATGCCAATTCATCAGGCAGAAAGTCATGTAAACAGGGCTCAAGAGCATATTGCACAATTAAAAAAACGTTTTCCAAACGTAACGGATACTCGTGTTGATTTGACGCCTGTTTTTGAATGTTTTAAAACCGAAGTTCCTACTTCAAACAATGAAGCGAAACTAAATTTATCACTTGCTAATACCAGAGCGCGATTGCGCATGACGAGTTTGTATTATTTAGCAGGAATTCATGGGCTACTTGTGGCTGGAACAGGTAATAAGGTAGAAGATTTTGGAGTTGGTTTTTTTACCAAATATGGCGATGGCGGTGTCGATTTGAGTCCTATTGCCGACTTAATGAAAAGTGATGTTCGTGCGTTAGCCAATTATCTTGAAGTTCCTGAATCAATTTTGCATGCAGCTCCAACCGATGGTTTGTTTGGTGATGATCGAAGCGATGAAGACCAACTTGGCGCCAGTTATGAAGAACTTGAGACTGCCATGAAGGCTCTTGAAGAAGGTAAAACAGCTGCCGATTTTACAGGGCGCGAGAAAGTGGTTTTTGAAATTTACAAACGATTAAACACCATAAACCAGCACAAAATGAAGCCCATTCCTGTTTGCTCTATTCCCGAAAAATACAAATAAATCATTACCTGACTGTTAGTTAATTACATTTTTTTACTTTATCTTTACTAAAGCAACTTTAGTCCCACTATTTAAATTTGGTATCATGATAAAAATAGGACTTGCAGACAACCAACCCGTTGTACAGTACGGTATAAAATCGTATTTTAAAGACCATGCCGACATATCGCTTGTAGGGATTGTGGCAAATTTTGATATGGTAGAGGAACTACTAAAAAGAAAACAGCTCGATGTTTTGCTTTTGGATTTAGAATTAGAAGGTTTATCGAGTATCAATCTTATCAAGAACTTATTGAAAGATTTTCCTAGGCTCAAAATAATCTTGTTTTCCAACTTAAACGAGCAGGTTTATGCGCCAAACGCTATCAAAGCGGGTGTTTTTGCCTTTATTCCTAAATCTGAAAAGTTAGATGTTTTAGCTTCTGCAATTATAAAAGTAAATCGTGGTACTGTTCTTTTTAGCGATGCAGTAAAGAGAAATATGGCTTTGATTGCAAGACAACCAAAATCCGAAAGATTGTATCGAAAATTATCGTCTCGTGAAATTGAGGTTTTGCGTTACTTATCTAATGGTAAGAAAAACAAGGAAATTGCAACCGCTTTAAATCTTAATGAAAAAACAATAAGTACTTATAAATTAAGACTTTTAGCAAAACTAAATGTGACTAACCTAGTCGATTTAGTAAACAAAGCGAAGACATTAGAAATTGTTTAGTTGTAACGCGACATTACCCGTCCTAACTTCGTAGAAAAATTGTTTACCAGTCTCGAATAATCCATAGCCATAGATAGGTTTTCGGAATTATCCGAATCCGCTTCTTTTGAAAGGTTTTCCTTTATTTCTTCGATAATTTTATTCACTAAAAACCAACGCAAGGTTAAAATTGTTTCCGAAACGTATTGGTGTATTGTTTTGTCTTTTTGCTTTACATAAATTTGTTTGGCTTCCCAATTGTGCAAAACAACTTTTTCATCATCCATCAGAATTGTGGTAACTTCTTGCGATAATTCTGGAGAAAGTCGCATGAGGTATTGTTCGATTTCAAAGTTTTCATTTTCATTAAAATACGAAATTAAATCGTTGTAAATTTCTTTGAATATGGGTGTTGCTAGTTCGACCTCATCTTCCTGAAGGCTTAAATAAATGCGTTGAAAAACTTTGTATTTATTAATTTCTTTTACTTCGTGCAGTTCGCCTTCTTCATTCGCTTTGTAAACAAAATCTTCGAATTCTTCTTCTACATTCCCGTAAAGTAATAGTATTTCAATTATTTTGAGTTCTAATTCATAAAGCACATCAACTTTAGCAGTAACCGCTTGATTTTCATTTTTATGAACCTCAAATGCTTTTTGCTCTTGTTTTTGCTTTTTGCCAACTTCCGAAATATCTTTTTGAACCAGTTGTGCCAAGGTATTGAACAATACATCTTCGGAGATATCCATAATACGAGAACATTCCTGTATGTAGATTTCGCGCTTAATTCTATCTGGAATTTTGGCAATACTATTTACCATATCACGAATGAGTTCGGCTTTCTTGATAGGATCATTCTTAGCGTCTTTCATTAATAATGAGGCTTTGAATTGTATAAAATCCATGGCATTATTTTCCAGATATGCAATCAAGTCATCGAGTGGTGTTTTTCGGGCAAAACTATCTGGATCCTCTCCATCAGGAAATGTGCATACTTTTACATTCATTCCTTCTTCCAGAATCAAATCGATTCCTCGGATTGAGGCTCGAAGCCCTGCGGCATCGCCATCAAAAAGTACTGTAATGTTTTTTGTTAATCGGTTAATAAGTCTAATTTGATCGGGCGTGAGCGCTGTTCCTGAAGACGAAACTACATTTTCAATCCCGGATTGTTGCATCTGGATTACGTCGGTATACCCTTCGCAAAGGAAACAATTATCTAGTTTTGCAATAGCTTGTTTTGCATGATAAATTCCGTACAACACTTTACTTTTGTGGTAAATTTCACTTTCGGGCGAATTGAGGTATTTTGCTGCTTTTTTATCTTCTCTTAAAATTCGACCGCCAAAACCCAAAACCCGTCCAGACATACTTTGTATTGGGAACATGACACGTCCTTTGAAACGATCAAAATGCTTGCCGTCTTCCCGAAGAATGGTTAGTCCCACTTTGTCTATATAGTCTAATTTGTATCCTTGTCCTAAAGCTTCTTTTGTAAAAGCGTCCCATGCTTCGGGCGAATAGCCTAGTCCAAATTTTTTGACGGTATCGTTTGTAAATCCCCTTTCTTTGAAGTACGAAAGCCCCACCGATTTACCTTCGTCGGTGTTTATCATGGTGTTTTGAAAAAACTTGGCCGCAAATTCAGACACTAAATACAGACTTTCTTTTTCGCTAGCTTGTTCTTTTTCTTCTTGCGATTGCTCGGTTTCTTCGATTTCGATATTGTATTTTTTTGCCAAATACCGAATGGCTTCTGGATACGAAAAATGTTCATGTTCCATTACAAACGCAATGGCATTTCCGCCTTTTCCAGAGCTAAAATCTTTCCAAATGCCTTTAGCAGGCGAAACCATAAATGAAGGAGAGCGTTCGTCTGAAAATGGCGATAATCCTTTAAAGTTACTTCCAGCTCGTTTGAGTTGTACAAAATCGCCAATAACCTCCTCTACTCGAGCAGTTTCGTAAACGGTATCTATGGTAGCTTTTGAAATCAATTATTTTTGACTTTTAACTTTTTTTGAAGGTTGTAAAAATACATAATTCCAATTTTATAATGCTATTTATCTAAAATAAAAAAGTGCTTCATTTCTGAAACACTTTTAAAAATAATATTATTTAAGGCTTATTTTAACCTAAAATCGAGTCCTTTTTTTATATCTGTACTTATAAATAAACTGTTAATTCCTATTCGAGTTACATCTAACAATTTGTCTTTTCTCATAAACCAGTCTTCTATGTATTGTATTTTATTTAATCCTTCATCTGTAAACATACCTGTGCAACTGTCTATTTTAGAGTCATATACTTTAATTACCTTGTAATTATATCCTGCAGCATAGGTTTCGTCTAATGCCATTACGCTTGAAAAACCAGCAACAACGCACTTAGTCATCTCTATAAAAGAATCTGTTTTTAGCGAAATGGCTTCTTTTATTAAGCCTTGCATTGAGCTTGTTTCGTCGTTTAGTAAAGTAACATTGGTTAATTTAACAAGAGTTTTCTTTTTTGTTGGATCGAAATTTTCAATTTTATCATACGAATCAATTTCTAAACATCGTGATCGTGAGTTGTCTGAAATGTAGGGATTTCGAATTGCGATGCTATTTTGCAAATTACTTTGCGTCCCCATGGAGTAATCGAAATCATCGTCACCATTTCTATAGGTTATTATATTGTTTAAATCTATGTTTCCGCCTATCACTTCCACAGCGTCATCGCCTGAAAAGCTTATTTGCACATGATCTATTTTAGTTTTACTTCCAACTGCCGCAAGAGTCAATCCGTTTAACGCTACTTTTGCGTCGTTTTTCCCGCCTGCATATTCAATTCTCACATACTTTAGTATTCCTGAATCGCTAGTTTCATTTTTTCCTCCGAAAGAGTTGTGCAATTCATTTTTATCATACAATGAACTAAGTTCACCTTGTTTAGTGTTTAAAGGAGCGTCTCCCATTAAGATTATTCCGCCCCAAGTCCCTGATTTTCTGTCTGAATTTGATTTGTTTGTCGTAAAAACAATAGGGAGATTTTCTTCTCCTTTGGCTATAATTTTAGAACCTTTTGTAATAATTAATGTTCCTAGATAATCATAATCACCCCTAATAATCGTACCTGGCTCGATTGTAAGGGTTGCACCGTTTGTTACACGAACAATACCTAACAATAGATACACATTCTTTTTAGTAAGGGTTGTGTTTACTTTTATTTCTCCTGATAACGTTTGAGTAACATTAGGATATTCGGTTGTTTTTGGCTTAAAATTTGTCCAGCCGTTAAACCAGTTGGTCGCTCCTACTATTCCTCGGTTATCTTGTGCAGTAGCTATATTTAATGTAGCTAGAACAACTATTAACATTTTAATCTTCATTGCAACTTTAATTTTAAGTTTTAAAAATTCAAAAATACTTTTCTGTTGCCATATATACAAATATTATGCCTTAATTATAACATAGTTAGAAAAAATACTGTTAAATAGGTTGTTTTTTTCGTTCAATAACATAATTTACCATTAGAATTAGTGATTCTTTGTAGTAAAACACCTTTCTATTTTTAAAGTATTACTGTTTTACCAACTTTACTATTTTTTCATTGCCGTCTTCTTTAATTATTTTTACAATATAAACCCCTACACTTAAACCCTGAATATCAAAACTATAATTTGCTTCAAAACTACCCTCAAACTGCTTGACAACCTGCCCAGTTAATGTATAAACAACCACTTTGGAAACAGCCGTAGTAACAACAAAACTACTAGTTGCTGGATTAGGAAACACACTTATTTTTTCTGCTTCAAAATCCTCGATGGCTAAAGCGCATGCAGAGTCGATAACACAATTTACATTATTTACTGCACAAGTGGATTGAAAAGCCTGTAATGCAGGAATTTCTGCTGCATCAGCACAAATATAATTCAGGTTAGGGTTGCCATCAAAAAGGCAAAAATTAAAATTGTGTATAGCACCATTTTTTATTTTAATTGTGGTTAAATTTGGATTGTATCCACAGCTTAAAGTAGTTAAAAGCGGATTACCTGTAAAATCTAAATTACTTATTAAAGTCCCCCCACAACCTACAGCCTGTAAATTTGGCAAACCCGAAAAATTCAAATTAGTTATTTGATTAGCACTAGAATAAAATTCTTTTAAAGACAGCAACCCTGTTAGGTTTATAGTCGAAATAGAAGAAGAAATATTATTTAAACTTAATTTTTCCAATTGTGTTAATGCCGACAAATCAATACTAACTATTGGGTTTATACCGCCTATTAAAAATTTTAAATTAGTAAAATATTCAATACCCGAAAAATTAGAAATCGAACTGCCATTAGTATATAGATAAGTAATATTTGATACCTCGCTTAGCTGAATTTCGCCATCATTATTGGCATCAATTTTAACATAACTTGTTGGAAAAGCACCATCCCAACCTATGCCTGCAATTTGTACTGTTGGTGTTGCTAATAATAATCTGTTTTTGAAATTGACATCAGGAAAATTAATAATCTGTGCTGTTGTCAAAGTACAAAACAAAAGTAGAAGAAAACAATAATATTTACTTTGTAGCACCATGGTTTATTGTTTTACCAACTTTACTATTTTTTCATTGCCGTCTTCTTTAATTATTTTTACAATATAAACCCCTACACTTAAACCCTGAATATCAAAACTATAATTTGCTTCAAAACTACCCTCAAACTGCTTGACAACCTGCCCAGTTAATGTATAAACAACCACTTTGGAAACAGCCGTAGTAACAACAAAACTACTAGTTGCTGGATTAGGAAACACACTTATTTTTTCTGCTTCAAAATCCTCGATAGCTAAAGCGCAAGCAGAGTCGATAACACAAGTATTATTAACGGTACAGGAAGTAGTTTGAAAGTTTTGTAAAACAGGAATTTCTGCTGCATCAGCGCAAATATAATGCAGGTTAGGGTTGCCATCAAAAACACAAAAAGTAGCATCTGGAAATTGCTGTATGGTACCGTTTTTTATTTTTAGGCTCGTTAAGTTTGGATTGTAGGAACAATTTAGTTTTTCGAGCAATGGGTTACCCGTAAAGTCTAAACTACCCAATAAATTGTTAATGCAAG
>CAXYWC010000037.1:0-27150 GCA_964292845.1 uncultured Flavobacterium sp.
GGTTTTGGGAAAGCTTCTTTGCAATTACCAACCAAAAAAATAACAGTTGAAGTAAAATCGTTAAACAGCAAAGGCTTAGATTTAAACACCAGAATGCCATCCGTTTACCGTGAGATGGAATTGGGTTTGCGCAACCAAATCGCACAACAATTAGAACGAGGAAAAATCGATTTTTCATTGTTTATCGAAGTGACTGGCGAGGAAACATCAACCAAAGTAAATGCGCCAATTGTAAAAGCATACATCAGCCAAATGCGCGCTATTTTAGCTGATGCTGATGAAACCGAACTGATGAAAATGGCGGTTAGAATGCCGGATGCATTAAAAACAGAACGTGACGAAATAGACGAAAACGAATGGGCAGAAATTCAGAAAGTAATCGTTGAAGCATTAAATAATATTCAGAATTTTCGTCAAGCGGAAGGACTTTCGTTAGAGAAAGAATTTTCGTTACGAATAGCTAATATTCGTCAGTATTTGAACGAAGCTATTGCATTAGATCCAGAGAGAATTCAGAACATTAAAGACAAATTGCAAACCGCCATTACGGAACTAAAAGTAAATATCGATGAAAATAGATTCGAGCAAGAACTCATTTATTATCTTGAGAAACTAGATGTAACGGAAGAACGAGTTCGCCTAAACAACCACTTGGATTATTTCTTAGAAACTATTACTGGAAGCGAAGCTAATGGTAGAAAATTAGGATTCATTACCCAAGAAATGGGACGTGAAATAAACACACTAGGTTCAAAATCCAACCATGCCGGAATGCAAAAACTGGTAGTCATGATGAAAGATGAGCTGGAGAAAATTAAAGAACAGGTTTTGAATGTGCTTTAGAAAATAGATAAAAGATTTTTATTTATATGAACTCCATTTTAATTGATGCCAAAAACTTACTTTACGATTTATGCGGTTTTGAATTATCAAATATTGAAATCGAAAAAGAAAGTGCAGAATATGCTGCACATCGATTTGAGATTAATAATCTAAAAATCTTGTTCCGTCAAGCAAAAATTACGCCAACCAAAGTTGGTCAATTTGTAACTTTATGGAAACGGACAAAAGAAAAAGATCCAATTGAACCTTTCGAAATCACTGATAATGTTGATTTATTTGTAATAACGGTAAAAACAGAAGAACGATTTGGTCAGTTTGTATTTCCAAAATCGGTTTTAATAGAAAAAGGTATTGTCTCAGACAAAAAAGAAGGAAAGAGAGCTATTCGAGTTTATCCTCCTTGGGACAAAACAGAAAACAAACAGGCTCAAAAAACACAAAAATGGCAATTGTCTTATTTTTTAGAAATTCCTTTTGACAAAACAATAAATAGTAATCAAGCTAGAACACTTTATTTTCAATAGAAACCCACATCAAAAAACATTTTTCTTCCGATGAAATGAAAAAGTGGGTTCCTGACAACCAAATTTTAAATACTTTTTCGGAAGAAAGTAAATAAAAATATTACAATGAACAAAGGAAAATTACTCGTATTCTCAGCGCCATCAGGATCTGGAAAAACAACTATAGTTAGACATTTATTAACACAGGAAGATTTGAATTTAGAATTCTCTATTTCCTGCGCAACCCGTGAACCAAGAGAAGAAGAAGTAAATGGAAAAGATTACTATTTTATTTCATTAGAAGAATTTAAAAAACACATAAAAGCAGAAGACTTTATTGAATGGGAAGAAGTATATCGTGATAATTTTTATGGCACTTTAAAAAGCGAAGTGGAACGCATTTGGTCAAAAGGAAAAAATGTAATTTTTGATATTGATGTTTCTGGCGGATTGCGAATTAAATCAAAATTTCCTCAAGAAACATTGGCCGTTTTTGTAAAACCACCAAGTGTTGACGAATTAAAACGAAGACTTAAACAACGCTCGACAGAAAGTGACGATAAAATAAATATGCGTATTGCAAAAGCGCATGTCGAATTAGCAACTGCGCCACAATTTGATGAAATTATCAAAAATTACGATTTAGACGTAGCTAAAGAAGAAGCCTATCAACTAGTAAAAAACTTTCTAAAAGATGCATAAATTATTCTTTTTTGTATTAACTTTTCTACTATTCTCCTGCAATGACAAAAAAATATTTTTGCCTCTAGCAGACACCACTATAGTTTCGGATGTAAAAGACCATTCTCTAGTTTATATCTTCTTTAAAACCAATAAAAATGACACTTTAGCAGAAGTAAATAGAAAAAATACAATTAGCTCGACTAATTGGATTTTTAATATAGACAAGCGTTTGCCTCTCAAGTTAGTAGTTCCTGAAATAATCAAACTACAAGAAAAAAAGAGCGGCAGTGCTCACAAAAACGAAGAAAGCCAGAATTATTATTCGTACAGCGATAGCGTGCATCAAAATTTAGCTTTTCTCTCATTTACAAAAGTAAAATACGCTTTTGTAAAACCAAATGCTAAGCGAGGCGTTATTCTTTTTTTTAATAAAGAAAATGCCCTTTTTGTAAATAACGTCCCTGTAAAAAAAGAGGATTTGAGGGCCTATCTTGCTTCTCAAAAATCCGAGGAGTATGTTTTGTGTTTTGATAAGAATGCTAGCTATCAAAGTTATTTAGGGAATAAAATTTGGCTAGAAACAATACAAAAATCAAATCCGAGATTTGTTTTTTCAAACGAAGAATGTGTTTTTTAATGCAAAGCGGCCACACTATCTAGTTCTCGTTTTAACGGCGTCATAAATTCAATAAATCTTGGTTTGTTTTTACTGTTCATGGGAGCAGAGTTGGGTAGTCTAAGTTTTAGTGCATCGACTTGTTTGCCATTTTTCCAGAATCGATAGCAAACATGGGGGCCTGTTGCTAATCCGGTACTTCCTACTTTTCCAATAATTTGACCTTGTGTTACGTGTTGTCCGCGACGAACTAAAATTCGAGACATGTGCAAATATTGTGTCGCGTACGTTTTGTCGTGTTTTATCTTTACATAATTTCCATTTCCTATGGTGTATCCTGCTTTTTCAACTACGCCACTAGCGGTTGTCATGATAGGCGTTCCGTGTGGTGCTGCATAATCGGTTCCGCTATGGGCTTTCCAACGCAGTTGCACAGGATGAAACCTGTTTCTTGAAAATCTAGACGTAATATTTATTGATTTTAGAGGTGCTTTCAGAAAGAAATTTTTTAAGGCTTTTCCATCTTCATCATAATAATCGGTTCTTTTGTCTGATGGGTTTTGTTTGAAAGGGAAGGCGTATATTTTCTTGCCTTTGTATTCAAAAAACGCACATTCTAAAGAATCAACACCATCGTAAATAGAATCGCTTATAAATCTTTCGGTAAAGGTTATGGCAAATTGGTCTCCTTTTTTAGATTTAAAAAAATCGATAGACCATTTATAAACCGACATTAATTTTGCTGTCAAATCGGCTGAGGCGCCTTCGTTTTTTAAGGTTTCAGACAACGACCCGTCAAGTTGTCCTGCAACGGTTCTTCGTCTAAGGGTTATGGGTTTTGTTTTTTTGTTTACTTGTACGATTGAATCCCGAAAATCGACAATATAATACTGTGCTTGGTCTGGTTGGTAAATAAAATACTGCAATTTTTTAGACTTATCTTTGCTAAGTAACATTGTATAAGGCTTTCCAATTCTCACAATTCTCACATCAAAAGTATCTTTCACTTTTGCTACGATATCGTACACTTGTTTGCCGTTTAAGTTTTGTTTTTCAATAATACTCCCAAAAGTATCTCCTGACTTTATAGTATCATTTAGTACTACAAAATCATTTAGGCGAAACCCAAAATCATAGCGAATAGGGATTGCTTTTTCGGTAGGTAAAACATCATTTTCAGTGCTTTTTTTGCACGAAATAATCAGGATAGCAATAGCTAAAAGGAGTACAATTTTTCTCAAACCATTTTTTATATGACTGTCCGAATAAGTGGACTAAATTTTAATAGGACAAAAAAACGAAAAATTTAACCACAAATTACACAAATTAACACGAATTTCTTAACGCTTGTGGGTAGAATTCGTGTTAATTTGTGTAATTCGTGGTTAAAAAAGGGATATTAGCGACGGATAATCCTGTTTTTTACAGATTTTCTCCCCAATTTTTTAGTTCTTCCTCGCTCCAAAGTTCTGGAAAAAATATTCTTCGTTGGTATTTTGGGTGCATGTACTTTTTCCAATCGCTTCCGCCAGTAGCATCGCCATCGCCAATATATTTTCTAGCGGCATTCAGGTGTCCCATTACCCAAGTAATATTGACGGTTTTGTCGTAATGACGCATGGCAAGGATTAAGTCTGAATTTTTTTGATCTTCTTCGGGCAATTGTTTGAATTTTTGCCAAAGATTGATGGTGTTGTATTCTTCCATGTGTCGAAGAAATTCGGCACCGTATTTTTTTTCAAATTCTAAAAGCAAGTATGATTTTTTTCCTGTTTGATGATCTTTTCCTGCGGCTTGCCAATACAGGTGGTCTAATGCGTGCGAATAAGGTGTGTTTCTGTCTATTGTGGCTCTAAATCGGTAGTCGATAAGGTTTATCAAATCGGTTGAAGAAAACTCAATCAATCGGTATTGCGCACTCTGAAAGCCACTAGCAGGGGTTAGTGTATTTCTAAATTTCATATATTGTGCTACTTCCATTCCGTCTCCCATAATGTCAAACGAGGTAGTTAGCATATCGAAATACCTAGAAATTCGCATTAATCTTTCGGTAAAAAATGCCGTAGTTGGTTTTTCGCAATGGCACACTTGTTTAATTTCCCAAAGCACCATTTTAAATAATAATTCATTGACTTGGTGGTACATAATGAACACGTTTTCATCAGGCAAAGTAGTTCTTTGTACTTGCAGATTTAGTAATGCATCGGTTTGAATATAATCCCAATAGGTTATCGGTTTCGACCAAAGTAATCCTTCAAGATGCGTGTTTGTATTTTGACTAATTGCGTCGTATTTTTTGTCTAATTCTGAAATGAGTGCTGCTGTATTGTCCATAAATATTTAATGAGTTACCATAAAAGGTTTTTTTAATCCTTTAAAATTTTCTAAATCGGCTTTTAATGATCCTACTGCTAAACTGGCTTTTATTCGCAAAGGAATTTTGTTTTCGTCGTCTGAAATCCAAACAGTTAAACTTTCTTCTTCTTTAAAAACTCTGCCAGACTGAACTAAGGGTCTGAAAACCATTGTTTTTACTTTTCCGAAATTTGATTTAATGGTTTCGCGACCAATAAATTTTAATTTGAATTTAGTGATTTCATCGTCAAAAAACATGTCAATCATAATAGATTCACCCACCTTTAGTTTGTCAATATTAGGATGATTTCTTAAATAATAGAAGGCCGACACAATGTCTTGCACATTTTCACTTACTCTAAATGTTTTTACAGTATTGTTTTTGTAGTCTTTAACGAGGACCGAATTGCTATCTTGATTAAAAAAGCCTTCTTGGTTTTTGGTGTAACCGCCTTCATCAATTTTTCGAAGAAATTGGTACGGTTTGCTGGTAGTTTTGTCTATAAAGCTTTGGTAATGATCTTCTACTTTAAAAAAAGTTTTTGCCATTCCAGCAGTATATCCGTAACCTACAGCATAAAATACTTTTTTATTGTTTAGGTCAGCTTCTTTTACTTCAAGCGTTGCATATCCTGCGGTAATCATACCATAATGGATTCTAAATTTGAACCATTCGCCAACATCAAAAGCACTTTGGTTTTGTGCAAAAGTGTTCCACGAGATAATTAGGGATAGTACTAAGAGTATTTTTTTCATTTTTAAGGAATTTTATCTTCTTTTTTATATAGAGTACAAAATTCATTCCAAATATAGTAAAAAAACAAAAAACCCAGTCAAATAAATGACTGAGTTTTTATGCTTTAACCAACCAAAAAACTATAAATTATGAAAATTTATTGAATAAAAGGGAACCACCCCTTGAATTCGAGTGCAAAAGTAGTGTACGAATTCAATTATTTCTAACAAAAAAGCAACTTTAACATATTTTTATTAAAAATTGCAACACTACAACGTTTTCTGTTGATTATTATTTAATAATAATTGGTTGTTTTTACAAAGTTCCTCTCAACTCTTGCTCTCTTTCGATTGATTCGAATAAAGCTTTGAAATTTCCTGCTCCAAAACCAGTAGCCCCCATTCTTTGAATGATTTCAAAAAATAACGTTGGACGATCTTGAACTGGTTTAGTAAAAATTTGCAATAAATAACCGTCTTCATCAGCATCAACTAAGATAGAAAGTTTTTGCAATTCTTTGATATCTTCTTTCATCATGTCTCTGTGAACTCCTAATCGTGCTGGGATTTCGTCATAATACGCTTGTGGTGGTGGTGGCAAAAATTCTACACCACGTGCTTTAAGTCCGGCAACAGTTTTGATAATATCATCGGTAGCAACAGCAAGGTGTTGGCAACCTGATCCTTCGTAAAAATCGATATATTCTTCAATTTGTGATTTTTTCTTACCTTTTGCAGGTTCGTTGATAGGAAATTTAATTCTTCCGTTTCCGTTGCTCATTACTTTACTCATCAAAGCAGAGTATTCTGTGTGAATTTGAGTGTCGTCAAACGAAAGGAAATTTTCAAATCCCATCACCTCTTCGTACCATTTTACCCATTGGTTCATTTCGCCCCAACCTACGTTTCCTACCATGTGATCTACATATTTTAAGCCTAATGGTTCTGGGTTATAGTCTGATTTCCATGGCATAAAACCTGGCAAAAAGGTTCCGTTGTAGTTTTTTCTTTCTACGAATATATGAACGGTTTCACCATAGGTATGGATCCCTGAACGAACTACTTCTCCGTGTTCGTCTTTTTCAACGGTGGGTTCCATGAACGATTTAGCGCCTCTTTTGGTTGTTTCTTCCCAAGCGCTTTTAGCGTCTTCTACCCAAAGGGCAATTACTTTTACGCCATCGCCATGCTTACGCAAATGTTCGTTGATGGGTGAATTACTGTTTAAGGGCGTGGTAAGTATTAAACGGATTTTGTCTTGTTTGAGAACATAACTCACTGAATCTTTTGAACCTGTTTCCAAGCCACGATAAGCATGCGATTGAAAGCCAAAAGCGGTTTTGTAGTAATGTGCTGATTGCTTGGCGTTACCTACATAGAACTCTACATAATCGGTTCCTAATAGTGGTAAAAAATCTTGTGCACCACTGAATATTTTTTCTAAGCCGTATTCGACTGATTTTATTTCTTTGCTCATGATATAATTAGATAATTTGGCAATTAGTCAATTAGAAAATGTGTTAAATGCTAAGAATTGTTTATTCGCTACATTTTCTAGTTTTCTAATTACTTTAGGTTTGATGTTGAAATTATTTTATTTAGAATTTTTAAAATTTCTGATAAATCACTTAATAATTCTTTGCAATCTGGATATGACTCATGTGCATCACAAAGAAACAACCAGTATTCTGTTTCGTCTGCCTCTTTGATTGCTATTTTTAATTTATGAATAAAATCCGCTTTGCTTTCTGCATTTTGTGCTTCTTTTGAGTTTGCGCCTATTGAAGTCCCACTTTTTAATATTTGATTTCCAATTACAAATTTCTTTTTTTCTTGTAGTTCCTCGGTTAAATCAATAATTTTAAGTGAAAAATCAAACGTTTTTATCAAAAGTGCATTATTTTTATATTTTTCGTTGAAAGTCATTTTTTAATGTGTTTTGGAATATGTCAACTTAATGAATTATCTAATTGGCATATTAACTCATTATCTAATTATTTCAACCACGATTTGTAATAGTCTCCAACTTGTAAATTCATTGCCTCTTCGGTTATCATTACAGGGCTGAAAGGGTCTATCATTACGGCTAACTCTTCGGTTTGCGTTTTTCCAACACTTCGTTCGATGGCACCTGGGTGTGGTCCGTGAGGAATTCCGCCTGGATGCAGGGTTATTTGTCCTTTACTAATGTTGTTTCTACTCATGAAATCGCCATCAACGTAATACAATAATTCTTCCGAATCGATGTTGCTGTGGTGATACGGAGCAGGAATCGAAAGAGGGTGGTAATCGTACAAACGAGGTACAAAGGAACAAACTACAAAACCATCCGACTCCCATTGTTGGTGAATAGGTGGGGGTAGGTGTATTCTTCCTGTTATGGGTTCGAAATCGTGTATTGAAAAGGCATAAGGGTAGTTGTATCCGTCCCAGCCGATTACGTCAAAAGGGTGGTTTTGATGGGTATATTCCCAAAGTAAACCTTGTTTTTTGGAAATAATTTTGAATTCTCCTTTCTCGTCATGAGTAGTCAAATCAGTAGGCAATCTAAAATCGCGTTCGCAAAATGGCGAGTGTTCTAGAAATTGACCAAAATTATTTCGATATCGTTTTGGGCTTACAATTGGACTGTGCGATTCGATATAAAGTATTTTGTTTTCAGTGGTATCAAAATCGATTTGATAGGTGGTTCCTTTTGGGATGATTAAATAATCGCCATATTTGAAATCAATGTTTCCGTACATGGTTTTTAATTTTCCGGATCCGATGTGTATAAACAACATTTCGTCGCTATCACTATTTCTATAGAAATAGTCTTTAGAGAATTGTTTGGGAGCAGCTAACCCAATTTGCAAGTCTTTGTTTACAAATAATGTTTTACGACTCTCGATATAATCGTCTTCTTGTGGCAACGAAAACCCTTGAAAACTCATGGCTTTCATGTTTTTTTCGATAGCAATTTTTGGGGTTACGTCTTTAATCATTTTTACCTCCGAAACTACTGTTGGCGGATAAATATGGTATATTAATGATGAATTTCCAGCAAAACCAGCGGTTCCAAAAAGTTCTTCTTGATACAATTCGCCATTTGCTTTTTTGAATTGTATGTGACGTTTGTGAGGAATGTTTCCTAATTTGTGATAAAATGGCATAGTATATTATTTTAAATTATAATTTCTAAAGTCTAAATTATAGTTTAAATTCATTCTGGGTTTCTCTTAATGAGAAACTTTAAATACCCTAATAATCCTATCCAAGTCGATTTCATAGTTACAAATATCGTAAATATTTAAATTAATTCTTAATTTATAAAGAAAAATTTATAAAAAAGAAGAAGGTACTGATAATTTGAATTGTTCAATTTATCAACACCTTCTTTTAGGGTATAAAAATTATATTTTATTTTTTATCAGGATTGTTTAGAACGCTATTCTTTTTGCTATATCCAAAATAAATAATAAATCCTATGAGTAGCCAACCGCCTAATCGCAACCAATTTGTCCAACCAAGACCATAAATCATAGCTAAACATACTAATATTCCTAAAATTGGAACAAAAGGAACAAAAGGGGTTTTAAATTCACGTTTCATTTCAGGATTTGTTTTTCTTAGTACAATTACAGAAATACAAACTAAGATAAAAGCAAACAAAGTTCCTATACTTGTCATATCGCCCACAATATCTCCTGGAATAAAGGCGGCAAATAAACCTACAATGACCAAAATAACTAGATTGGCTTTATATGGTGTTTTATATTTAGGGTGTAAATCTCCAAACGCTTTTGGTAATAAGCCATCTTTACCCATGGCATAAAACACTCTTGACTGACCTAATAACATTACTAATATAACCGAAGTGAATCCGAATAGAATAGCAACCGTTACAAACTGAGCTAACCATCCGTAACCGTCCATAGCAGAAGTAATCGCATTGGCAACAGAGGCTTCTTTTCCGCCTGTTCTAAAAAATTCTACAGATTCTAATCCTGTTAAAACATGTGCAAAAAGGATGTATAATATGGTACAAATGGCTAATGAACCTAAGATGCCTATTGGCATATCTCGTTTTGGGTTTTTAGTTTCTTGCGCTGCTGTACTTACGGCATCAAAACCAATAAAGGCAAAAAACACGGTACCCGCTGCTCCCAATATTCCCATTATTCCTCCGTAATTATGTCCCACTCCTGAATCATCTGTAAAAATAGAAGGTTCTGGTATATAGGGTGTATGATTTACAGGGTTGATAAATTGCCATCCAAATACAATAATCATAATTACAATGGATACTTTTATAATTACGATGATACCATTTACAAAGGCAGATTCTTGTGTTCCTTTAATTAATAATAAACTAATGACAGCGACAATAAAAAAGGCAGGTAAATTTATGATTCCATGTTCACCAGCAGCTGATACTTGAAAAGGAGAATGCGATAACGAATAAGGTATGGGGCTTGTATGCAGGACATTTACGAGTAAATTATTCAGGTATTCACTCCATGCGATACCAACAGTTGCTGCTCCTACAGCGTATTCTAATATAAGATCCCAGCCTATTATCCAAGCTAATAATTCACCCATGGTGGCATAGGTATAGGTATAGGCGCTTCCTGAAATTGGAATCGACGAAGATAATTCAGCATAACAAAGACCAGCTAGAGCACAACCTATGGCGGCAACAATAAACGCAATAGTTACAGAAGGTCCCGCATTTTGAGCAGCTGCAGTAGCAGTTCTTACAAAAAGACCAGCACCAATAATGGCTCCAATTCCTAAGGCTACAAGCGACCAAGCTGTTAATGTTCGTTTCAATCCTTTTTCAGATTCTGAGGCTTCTGCCATCAAGAGGGCTATTGATTTTTTCTTCCAAATAGACATAAATATAGAATTTTGTTTTTTAGTGTCCCAAAAATAGGTTTTTTTGTAAACAATTACACAAAAAAATAACGTTTTTATATTTTTGGTTTAAAAAGCTATTACTTTTAAAAGTAAAAACCAAGCGAAAACCAAGTGTAGCTTCTGCCTGTTTCGGGCGACCAGCTTTGTTTTATTTCAATAGGACCTATTAATGTTTCCATGCCATAACCTATAGCGTATCCTGAGTATTTCGGGCTTGAAATCCATTCTTTGCTATCAAAAATGTTATTGCCAATGTTAGCAAAATTTCCAGCAATATTCAAATGGTTTTTTTTAATAAATTCATAATCAAACGACAAAAGGGCTTTTACATAACTATTACCAGAAAGATCTAAATAGTTGTAGCCATAAAAAGAGCGAATATTATTTATTTTATTAAAACCATACCCTCCAAGCACATAATCAAAAACGGTATTGGTTTCGGTATCTATAAAAAAACCTCCTTCGGTTTGCAGTTTAACCGCTATTTTTTTGAAAAGGGTTTGCGCAATTCCAATATCTGCTTTGAGACTTGTAAAACGGTTAAAATTGTTGTTGTAATTTGAGGAAGATAAAAACGATTGCGCATCGCCCATAAAGTACCATCCTTTTTTAGGAAAATATTTATTACTAAAAGAGTCGTATTTCAAAAACCCTATAGCAGAAGTATAAGTACCTTTGTCTAAATAAATTTCTTTGTTATCGCCTGATTTTGCCGTTACATTGATGTATTTATATTCTAAACCAGCACCAAATAAGAATTTTTGTGCAAAAATAGTTTGTAAATAGGCCTGATTGGACAAGTCTAAATAATCAATATTGCTGTTTTCTAGTCCCAAAGCATTTAGGGTTAGTCCATTATTAAAATCAGTGTTACTTGTTCTTTTAAATTGATTGAGCTTTGATTTGAACCCAAAACTCCAATGAAAGCCGTTGTCTATATAATAGTCTAAATTATACCGAAGGTTGTCTCCTATAATAAAATCGAGAGAAGCCACATCGTTTTTGAAGAAGAGTTTTTTTTGTGTAACATTAATTAAGGCACTCGATTTGAACAAATCATCGTAATGAATTCCTACTTTGAAATAGGTTTTTATTGGATTTTCTTTGAGACCAATTATTAAGTCGTCATTTTTGCCTTCTTTTAATAATCTGTAGTTTATGCTACTGAAATTTTGTGTTGCATTCAAATTATTGATGCCGCTATGTAAATCGGTATAGCTAATTTTTGTTCCAGATTGAAATCTAAGTTTTCCTATAACATACGAACGGGTATAATTTTCATTGCCTAGTATTCCAATTCCATGGATGCTTAAGCTATCTATTTGGTTTGTTCTTTCGGGTTCTTTTTTGTAATTTGTACCTAATTTATCCAATTGATCTTTTACCAAAATAGCTGCTTCAACCCCTTTTTTTACGATTTCTTCTTCCATATCGAAAGAAATCACAGAATAGCCCTGAATATCTGGTTTAATATAAACGTCAGTTTGAGCCTTTTTGGCTTTCATTTTCTCAATCATTTCAAAATTAGAGATTTGAGTTAAAATAGGCAAAACACCACTGAGTTTTTCTCTGTCTTTCAAACCATCTTGTACATCAACACCTATGATAATATCGGCCCCCATTTTTCGGACTTCCTCTATAGGATAATTGTCGGATACACCTCCATCGATGTATAAATCGCCGTCAATTTCTACGGGTGAAATTAAGGTTGGAAAAGCACCACTTGCTGATAAAACCAATGGGAGTGATCCGCTTCTAAAAACGGTTCCTGTTCCTGTTTCTAAATTTGTGGCAATACACAAAAAGGGAATTTTTAACGCATTAAAATCCTGAACATGTCTAACGTTATGAGTTAACTTGCTCATTAAATTATAGTTATACATTCCTTTAGAGAGTCCTTTGGGAATGGTTATTTTAAATCCTTGAAACGGAAGCGAAAGTGCATATATCTCATCGTTG
The DNA here is from genome assembly GCA_964292845.1 of uncultured Flavobacterium sp. Lineage (GTDB taxonomy): Bacteria > Bacteroidota > Bacteroidia > Flavobacteriales > Flavobacteriaceae > Flavobacterium. The sequence continues at coordinate 12,595 of CAXYWC010000037.1, forward strand.
CTTTTTTCATAAAAAGTTTTGTTGTTCCGAGGCACAAAATCTTGTATTAACTCATCAAAATTGGTTCCTCTAAATATAGAATCTAGTTGGGCAGCATTGTATCCGCTGGCATACAAGCCGCCAATAATGGCTCCCATGCTGGTTCCTCCTATATAATCTATCTTTATACCTGCTCGTTCTATTTCTTTAAGAACACCTAAATGAGCAAAGCCTTTTGCGCCACCACCGCTAAGAACCAATCCTATTTTTGGTTTTCTGATGGAATCTTGCGCTTGTGAAAAAGAGATAATAGATGATAGACAAAAAGATAATAGATATAAAAGACGCATGCCTTTTAGCCCCGATAGCAACGAAAATCCCTTTTCTTTCTTTTTCGGAAAGAAAAAGATTGGAGTGAATAGCGGGAAAATGGATTGCAAGTATGCCTTATACATTCGCTACAAATATTAATTATCTAATTTATTGTAAAAGTCGGAAATTTTTTTGGCTTTTGAAACACCTACAACGTCAGAAATTTCACTTTCTGTCGATGTTTTTAATCTTTTGACCGATTTAAAATGTTGTAGCAACGTTAGCATCGTTTTTTCGCCAATTCCTGGAATAGATTCTAAGGATGAATTAAGTGCTGCTTTGCTTCGTTTGTCTCTGTGAAAAGTGATTCCGAAGCGATGCGCCTCATTTCGCAATTGCTGAATGATTTTGAGTGTTTCCGATTTTTTATCTAAATATAACGGAACCGAATCGCCTGGATAAAATAATTCTTCCAATCGTTTTGCAATACCAATAATAGCTATTTTGCCTCGCAAATCGAGTTCATCCATTATTTTGAGTGCCGACGATAATTGTCCTTTTCCACCATCAATAATAATTAAATTGGGTAACGGTTGCTTTTCGTCGAGCAATCGTTTGTATCGTCTGTACACTACTTCTTCCATCGAAGCAAAATCGTTAGGTCCTTCTACTGTTTTTATATTAAAATGGCGGTAGTCTTTTTTAGAAGGCTTTCCATCTTTAAAAACCACACAAGCTGCCACAGGATTGGTTCCTTGAATGTTCGAATTATCGAAACATTCGATATGTCGTGGCTCGACCGATAGTCGTAAATCTTTTTGCATTTGTGCCATAATTCGATTTACATGGCGTTCCGGATCTACAATTTGTAGTTGTTTGAGTTGTTCTATTCTGTAAAATTTAGCATTACGAACAGATAGTTCTAAAATTTGTTTTTTGTCACCTAATTGTGGTACAGTTACTTTTATGTTTTCGCCCACTGCTACATCAAAAGGAACTATAATTTCTCTTGACAACAACTGGAAACGCTCGCGAAGTTCAATAATAGCGAGTTCTAATAATTCTTCGTCGGTTTCATCCAGTTTCTTTTTGATTTCCAAAGTATGCGAGCGTATAACGGATCCATGCGAAATTTGAAGAAAATTGACAAACGCTGCCGATTCGTCCGACACTATCGAAAAAACATCAATATTGGTGATTTTTGGATTAATAATCGTAGAACGAGATTGATAATTTTCGAGAATTTCTATTTTTTCTTTTATCTTTTGAGCTTCTTCAAAATGCATGTTCTGAGCCAAATCGGTCATCAAGCGCTTAAAATCTTTCATAGATTCTTTGAAATTTCCTTTCAAAATTTCCCGAATAGCATCTATTTGTTTTTGGTAATTTTCTAGTGTTTCATATCCTTCGCAACCGCCTTTGCAATTGCCAATATGGTATTCTAAACACACTTTAAATTTGTGGTTATCGATATTGTTTTGACTTAAATCGAAAATGCAAGTTCGCAGTGGGTACAATTCTTTGATTAACTCTAAAATAGTATGAACGGTTTTAAAACTGGTGTAAGGGCCAAAATATTCAGAGCCGTCTTTAATCATTCTTCTTGTCGAGAATATTCTAGAAAAAGGCTCTTTTTTGATGCAAATCCAAGGATAGGTTTTGTCATCGCGAAGCAAGACATTATATCGAGGCTGCAATGTTTTAATTAGATTGTTTTCTAATAAAAGTGCATCTGTTTCTGTTGGAACAACAATGTGTTTTATAGTCACAATCTTCTTGACTAACACATTTGTTTTTGCCGTGTCATGCACTTTATTAAAATAAGAGGCAACTCTTTTTTTTAGATTTTTAGCCTTACCAACATATAAGATTTTACCTTCCTTATCGTAATACTGATACACTCCAGGATTATCTGGAAGGGTTTGTATTTGAAGTTCGAGAGGGGTTGGCATTATTTGGTATTGGAATTGATTTTTAAAACAGTCAAAGTTAAGAATTACAAATATTATTTCTACATTTAAATTTTAAATTTATAAAATGAAAAAAGGGGAGGCAATTACAATTCTTGGTGAAAGCATTTATGCTGGCGAAAGCAAAACTATCGACATGGAAATTGCTCGTTTGCACAGCACTACCAAACTAAAAATCCCAGTTATTGTAGAGCGTTCGCTGGTTGAAGGCCCCGTAGTTTTATTTACAGCAGGCATTCATGGCGACGAAATAAACGGCGTTGAAGTGGTGCGCCAATTGATAATTCAGAAAATAAACAAAGCCCAAAAAGGCACTATTATTTGCATTCCCATTGTAAATATGTTTGGTTTTGTAAACAAATCACGCGAATTTCCTGACGGAAGAGATTTGAATCGTGTTTTTCCAGGCAGCAAAAAAGGCTCGTTAGCCAGCCGATTCGCACACCATATTCTAGAAGAAATTATGCCAGTGGTCGATTATGCGGTCGATTTTCATGCAGGGGGAGCAAGCCGCTTTAACGCTCCACAAATACGAATTGCACCTAATAATCCCGAATTGAAAAAATTAGCCGATATTTTTGACGCTCCTTTTACGTTGTATTCTAAAAATATTTCGGGTTCCTTTAGAAACTCTTCTGAAAAATTGAACGTAAAAATGTTGCTTTTTGAAGGCGGAAAATCTTTAGATATTAACAAAACAGTTGCGGCGGAAGGTGTAAATGGCGTAAAACGATTGTTGACTCATTTAGATATGCTTAGCGCAAATCATGTTCCCGAGAAACAAAAGAAAAAAACGATTTATATCGAAAAATCGGGTTGGTTGCGTGCTAAATGTTCTGGATTGTTTCATGACAATAACTTAATTGGCTGTTTTGTGCAAAAAGGAGTTGTTTTAGGAACTATTACCGATCCGTTTGGAAAATTTGAACAAAAAGTAAAAGCGCCTAACGACGGTTACATTATAAACGCCAACCATTCGCCTATTGTTTACGAAGGCGATGCCATATATCATATGTCTAATACAATTGAAGATTCAGAAGAATAAAACAGAATTGTTTATTAAAAACCTAACATTTATCATGTTTTAGTTGCTCTCGGAATAGTAGTTTTGGCAAAAAAAGGTTTTATATATGAAATTCTGGAAAAAAATAGGTAAAAAAGAAAGACAAGAGCACATTCAAAATGCTTTAGATGAAAATGTAAATTTTGCACAAGACAGCTCCTTAGGCTATCCTGCTTCAAAGTTAGACGGTAAAGTCTTCAATAGCGACGCATCTTTCTTGAAAGACGCACCCATTTTACAAAGTTATGTTGCTAATCCGAATCATATCGGTTGTCATACACTTGGCACTTCAGAAAAAGCGTTTAAAGGAACGCAGCGAATAGAACGAGAAGTATTAGAAGTTTTGGCGGTAGATATATTCAAAGCAGAAGCAAATTCCTACGATGGTTATATTGCGCCAGGAGGAACAGAAGCAAATATTCAAGCTATCTGGATGTATCGCAACTATTTCATGTATAAGATGAATGCTGTAGCGTCTGAAATTGCTATTATTGCTTCCGAAGACACGCACTATTCTATCCCAAAAGGAGCTAACTTACTCATGCTCGATTGGCTAAAAATTCCAGTAGCTTTTGAAACACGACTTATAGATACCAATGCATTAGAAACAATTATAATTAATGCAAAAAATGCAGGTAAAAAATATTTTATTGTGGTTTCTAATATGGGAACCACCATGTTTGGTGCGATAGACAATCCAGACCATTATACACAAGTTTTAGAAAAATACCATCTAGAATACAAGTTGCATATTGATGGTGCTTACGGTGGGTTTGTATACCCAACAAGCAATAAAGACTCTATTATTAATTTTGAGAATCCTAAAATTAGCTCAGTAACTATTGATGCCCATAAAATGTTACAAGCGCCTTACGGAACAGGAATATTTATTTGCAGAAAAGGACTTATTGAAAATGTACTTACTAAAGAAGCTGAATATGTGGAAGGAATGGATTTGACACTTTGCGGAAGTCGCTCGGGATCAAATGCCATAGCCGTTTGGATGATTTTGTTTACCTATGGTCCATTTGGCTGGTGCGAAAAAATAAGAATTTTACAAATGAGAACCGACTGGTTGTGTGAACAATTAGATGCTTTGAATGTAAAATATTTTAGAGAACCGTTTATGAATATTGTAACCATTCATGCCGAATACATTCACAAATCATTGGTAGAAAAGTTCGATTTAGTGCCTCAAAAACACGATGATGATAATAAATGGTATAAAATTGTGATTATGGATCACGTAGAAGTAGATCATTTAAGTACTTTTATAGATCATTTGAAAATTACTTTAAATGCTGAAAAAGGAAGTACGAACTAAGTACAAAGAACTAAGAAAAAATCTAACCGAAAGCGATATTGAAGAAATGTCGTTCTCGATTGCAAATCGTGTCGTATCATTAGATATCTGGAATAATACGTATTTCCATATATTTCTTCCTATCGAAGAACAAAAAGAAGTAAATACAGAATTCATTTTGCACTTATTACAAGGGAAAGACAAGGAAATTATAATTTCGAAAGCTAATTTCGATACACGAGAAATGACGCATTTTCTTCTTACGGATAGTACTAAAATCAAGAAAAATGAATATAATATTCCAGAACCTATTGATGGTTTAGAAGTTCCAACACATAAAATAAACGTTGTTTTTGTACCGCTTTTAGCCTATGATAAGATAGGAAATCGTGTAGGCTATGGCAAAGGGTTTTATGATAAATTCCTGTCAGAATGCAAACCAGACACGAGCGGTAGCGAACTGGCGAAGCAAACCATCAAAATTGGCCTTTCTTTTTTTGAACCCGAAGAAATTATTTCAGATATTTTTGAAAATGATGTGAAATTAGATTTTTGTGTAACGCCGAAAGGGGTTTACAATTTTTAAATGCTTATTTTCCAAAAGCTCTTTTATTAAAAACAATCAAAATTCCAACACCTGTTGATATAGCAAAATCGGCAATATTAAAAATAGCATTGAAGAAGGTGAAATGCTTTCCGCCTAAAACAGGCAACCAAGTAGGTAAATTTCCTTCCCAAATTGGAAAATACAACATATCAACAACTTTTCCATAAAACCAAGAACCATATGGTTTGTTGCTAAATAATGTGGCGAGATTGTTGGCGCTATCGTCGAATATTTTTCCGTAAAAAACGGAATCAATAATATTGCCAAAGGCTCCCGCTAATATTAACGATATGGCTATAATAAGCACGTTTGAACTTTCTTTTTTTACCGAATCCCAAAGCCAATAGCCTATGCCACCTACTGCCATAATTCTAAAAAGAGTAAGCGCTAACTTCCCATAAACCCCAGGAATTTCAGCTCCCCAAGCCATTCCTTCGTTTTCTATAAATAATATTTTGAACCATGGAAAAACTTCGACTTCTTCATGTAAAACAAAATGTGTTTTGATGTATATTTTTGAAATCTGGTCTATTAGTAAAACCAAAAAAACAATAAAATAGGCTTTCTTTAAATTCATTTGTATAAAATTATTAGGCAAAAATAAACAATATTATATAAAAAACGCTCCAAAAAGGAGCGTTTAGTAATTTATTACCGATATATATTATTTTTGTAAATTTTTTGCTTCAATACTCATTGTAGCATGAGGAACAATTCTTAAACGTTCTTTGTTTATTAATTTCCCAGTTACTTTACAAACGCCGTAAGTTTTACTTTCTATACGAACTAGTGCATTTCTCAAATCTCGAATAAATTTCTCTTGACGAATAGCCAACTGTGAGTTTGCCTCTTTAGACATTGTTTCGCTTCCTTCTTCAAACGCTTTAAACGTTGGCGACGTGTCGTCGGTTCCGTTATTTAAATCGTTCATATAGGCACTTTTTATTAAGTCTAAATCTATTTTAGCTTTGTCTAATTTTGCCAAGATTAATTCTTTGAATTCTGCTAGCTCTGCATCAGAAAATCGTATTTGTTCATCTACCATAATCTCTTTATTTTGAAATTAAAATCATTGTTTTTATATCGTCAAACTCAATAATCGTACCGTTTTCGACACGATCTAAAAGAATCAGTTCTTTTGTAAGTGTTTCCGATTTTATATAGTCTTGGTTGTCTAAAATGGCTTGATTTATCTTCTCATTTTTTTCGACCGAAACCGTAATCTTATCCGTTACATCGTAACCCGAATCTTTTCGCAAATTTTGAATTCGGTTCACTAACTCTCTGGCAATCCCTTCTTTTCTTAATTCATCAGAAATGGTAATGTCTAATGCTACGGTAATTCCACCAGAGTTGGCAACCAACCAACCTTCAATATCTTGCGATGTAATTTCTACATCTTCAATGGATAAAGTTATATCTTTTCCTGAAATAACAATATCTAACGTTCCTTCCTTGTCTAATTGATTAATTTGTGCTGCTGTAAAGCCTTGTATCTCTTTGGCAATCAATCCCATGTCTTTTCCAAAACGAGGGCCAAGTGCCTTAAAATTTGGTTTTATCTGCTTTACTAAAATACCTGAAGCATCATCTAAAAGTTGTATTTCTTTTACGTTTACTTCTGCCATAATCAAGTCCGAAATCGCTTCTATTTCTGCCTTAAATGTGTTGTCAAGTACTGGAATCATTACCTTTTGTAATGGTTGTCGCACTTTTATCATTTCTTTCTTTCTCAGTGACAAAACCAGTGATGAAATCGTTTGTGCTTTTTGCATTCGGCTCTCTAACGATTTATCAACAAAGTTTTCAACTGATTTTGGAAACTCCGCCAAATGTACACTGTCATAATTTTCTGACTGTGTCGTTAAGGTTAAATCTCTGTAAAGTTTATCCATAAAGAATGGTGCAATAGGCGCTCCAAGCTTAGAAACAGTGATCAAACAAGTATATAATGTTTGGTAAGCTGCAATTTTATCTTGTGCATAATCGCCTTTCCAGAAACGTCTTCTGCATAATCTTACATACCAGTTACTTAAATTTTCTTGAACGAAATCCGATATAGCACGAGCAGCTTTCGTTGGTTCATAATCCGCATAAGCATCATCAACCACTTTTATAAGCGTATTTAGTTCCGATAAAATCCAACGATCTATTTCTGGTCTTTCGTTTAATGGAATTTCTGCTTCGGCATATTTAAACCCGTCAATATTGGCATATAACGCAAAGAAGGAGTAGGTATTATATAAAGTTCCGAAGAATTTACGGCGTACTTCTGCAATACCTTCTAAATCAAACTTTAAATTATCCCAAGGATTTGCGTTCGAAATCATGTACCAACGCGTAGCATCTGGACCATATTCTGCCAAAGTTTCGAAAGGATCTGCGGCATTTCCTAGACGTTTAGACATTTTTTGTCCGTTTTTGTCTAAAACCAATCCGTTAGAAACGACATTTTTATAGGCTACTTTATCAAAAACTAAGGTTCCAATAGCATGCAAGGTATAAAACCAACCACGAGTTTGATCGACACCTTCAGCAATAAAGTCCGCTGGAAAATCTTTATTTTCGTCTATTTTGTCTTTATTTTCAAAAGGATAATGCCATTGCGCATAAGGCATAGACCCTGAATCGAACCAAACGTCAATCAAATCAGATTCTCGTTTCATTGGTTTTCCTGAGGCAGAAACTAACGTGATTTCATCGACTACATTTTTATGTAAATCGATTAAATCATAGTTTTCTTCACTCATATTTCCAACCTGAAAATCTTTAAACGGATTTTCCTTTTGGAAACCTGCTGTGATAGATTTTTCGATTTCGTTGTATAATTCTTCAACCGAACCAATTAGAATTTCTTCTGTCCCTTCTTCTGTTCTCCAAATAGGCAACGGAATTCCCCAAAAACGAGAACGAGATAAGTTCCAATCGTTGGCATTTTTCAACCAATTTCCAAAACGTCCTTCACCTGTTGCTTTCGGCTTCCAGTTAATGGTTTCGTTGAGGTCGAACATTCTGTCACGAACATCTGTGATTTTTATAAACCAAGAATCTAGCGGATAATATAAAATGGGTGTGTCGGTTCTCCAACAATGCGGATAACTGTGCACATATTTCTCTACTTTAAATGCTTTATTTTCTTCTTTTAATTGAATGGCAATTTCTACATCAGCAGAACGTTCTGGAGCATCGCCATCGGTATAATATTCGTTTTTAACGTATTTCCCTGAATAACTTCCTAAACCATCGATGAATTTCCCTTGTAAATTTACTAATGGTACAGGATTTCCGTTTTCGTCAAGAACTAACATTGGCGGTACTTCTGGCGTTGCTTCTTTAGCTACTTTAGCATCATCAGCTCCAAAAGTGGGAGCAGTGTGTACAATTCCTGTTCCGTCTTCGGTAGTTACAAAATCACCAGCAATTACTCTAAAAGCATTTTCTGGATTTTGGCATGGCAAAGCCAAAGGCATTAATTGCTCGTAACGAATTCCTACTAAATCGGCACCTTTACATTCGGTCAAGATTTGATACGGAATTTTTTTTTCGCCTTCCTTGAAGTTCTCAAAATCTGAAGCTTCATTTGATTCAAAAAATCCTTTTGCAAATTGTTTTCCAACCAAGTTTTTAGCCAAAATTACTTTGGCAGGACGGAATGTATATTGATTGAAAGTTTCAACTAAAGCATAATCTATTTTTGGGCCAACTGTTAATGCTGTATTAGACGGTAATGTCCAAGGCGTTGTGGTCCAAGCTAGAATGTGTATGTCTCCAAAATTTTGTAAAAAATCAGGTAAACTTTCGTTTAATGCTTTAAATTGTGCTACAACTGTTGTGTCGGTAACATCACGGTAAGAACCAGGCTGGTTCACTTCATGAGAGGACAATCCTGTTCCCGCTTTTGGCGAATACGGTTGGATGGTGTAGCCTTTGTACATCAAATCTTTGTTGTAGATCTGTTTCAGAATCCACCACACGGATTCCATGTATTTGGGTTTGTAGGTCACATAAGGATCTTGCATGTCGACCCAATAGCCCATTTTTTCGGTAAGGTCATTCCATACATCGGTGTAACGCATGACTGTTTTCTTGCAGGCTTCGTTATATTCTTCGATAGAAATGGTTTTCCCTATATCTTCTTTGGTAATTCCAAGCTCTTTTTCGGTACCTAATTCTACTGGTAAACCGTGTGTATCCCAACCCGCTTTACGTTTTACTTGAAAGCCTTTTTGGGTTTTGTAACGACAAAAAATATCTTTGATAGCACGTGCCATGACGTGGTGAATTCCTGGCAATCCGTTTGCTGATGGTGGTCCTTCAAAAAATACGAATGGCGTGTTGCCTTCGCGAGTGGCTACACTCTTTTCGAAGATGTTTTCTTTTTTCCAAAAATCAAGGATTTCTGATGCTACCGTAGGTAGATTAAGTCCTTTGTATTCAGTGAATTTAGTGCTCATTTTGTCCTTTTCTTAAATCGTGGTGCGAAAGTAAGAAATTAAGTCGAAAGTCGAAAGTCGAAAGCTGAAAGTTTGTGCTTTGCGTGAGGGATTGAAATGAAAAGCCCACAGCCTGACGAAGGAAGTGCAAGGACTTGTAATGGAAAGCCCGACCCTTTTCGGGTCACGCCCACACTTCGACAAGCTCAGTGTGACAAGCTCAGTGTAGCGAAGGGTTAAGAGAATACTTCTTTGAGTACGTCTAATGATTTTGGTTTTTTGAAACCGTCGAGATGAAAACTGTAATAATCAATTAGGATTTTTAATAAAATTTGACGTTCGATGATGTGAAAAGATTTTTGATCGTTGTCAAACTTTAAATCGATGAGTTTTTTGAATAAATTAGTCTCGTGTTCCGTGAGCGAACTAATAGCATGAAAAGGCGAAAAAATACCTTCGGTCATTTCGAAAAATTTGTATTCTGTATTTGAAATATCTGGATAAAAGCCTAGATATTTTGTGGCTTCTAAGAGTAAAATGAGATGAAAATTGGCAATCTCGTCATGATTGTCTAACCAATGCAAAGCGGTTTCGAGAAAGGTAAAAAAAGCTTCGTTTTTTTCTTCTTCGTGAATGGAATGGTGTAAAATTTCGGAAATGAACATCACGATAGTACTTTTTACTACATCCGAATGTATGGAATGAAAAGGTATGGCAATTTTTATTTCTTTGAAATTTTCTAAAGTGCCTTTGTTCTTGTGAATGGCTTCGATTTCCAGAATTGTTAAAGGCTGAAAATAAGCGATTTTTTGGTTGGATTTTCTAGAAGAAAACGCTTCACGAACAAAATACGATTTGAGTCCGTCGGAAAGCGTAAAGCACTTGACTATCAGACTTTTTTCTTGGTATTTGATAGTCGAAATTACGATGGCTTTGGTTTTAATTTGCATCTATCTTACCTGACAATCATCACTTTTTTGACTTTGGTTTCTCCTCCATCATCAGAAGAAAGAAAAAGCATATAAACTCCTGAGGCAACTTTGTATTTGCCAAAGGCTTTGGTATCCCAAATCATGGTTCCTCCTTCAGAAATTCCTTCGTGTACAAGATTTCCTTCTATATCGGTAATTTTCACATTGGCTTTATCCATGAGTCCTGTAATAAAAATGCTTCCGTTGTACTCTGGGCGCACTGGATTAGGGTAAACAATTACATTTTCAAAATTTTCGGCACCGCTTGTTGCCGTGCCTCTGAAAGAAATCATGCCGCTTTCGGTAGCAATATAAACTTCACCCGTTAGCACATTGATGTCGATGTCATTTATGGTATTGCTAGGTAATGGTGAATTTTCTTTGGTAAAAATATTAAATGTTTTTTGACCGTCGGCAGAGATATAAAACAATCCAGCTCCTGCGGTACTTATCCATTTGTTATTTGCTCCATCGACAACAATGTCGGTAATAAATTGTCCGTATAACAATTCTTGAGCTAATCCATCTTCGAGGATTATAATGGATGTTGAGGTTAGATTATTTTGAGTTAAAAAGGAATCTACGTTTTGTACTACTCTTAACCCTTCTGTTGTGCCTATCCAAAGTTTATTTTTAGTATCTATAGCTACTGCTCTCACGTCTCTCACAGGAAGATTCCCAGCGTCTTGACCGTCTGCTATACTGATACATTTGTTGTTGTATTTTTCGTTAAATCCAACTAATCCTCCGTAGTTGGTGCAAGCCCATTTGGTTCCATTTTTATCAATTGCTAATCGACCGTAGCTAATAGAAAGAGGGGATAGTAGGCTAGTTAATGGGTATCCTTGCCATTGTCCGTTTGCTTTAAGTACATGAAGACCTTTTTCTACTAAGGAATTGGTCATCCAAAGATTTCCTTCTTTGTCGAAAGCAGAGCCGTTTATTCTAACATCAATAGCGGTATAACCTGGAATGAGAATTTTTTGTAAACTACTATTTGCATTGTCATATAATAGTGCGGGTAAATCATTTTCAAATTTTAATAATCCTGAAAAATTGGAACTAAAATAAACTTGTTTTTCATTTTTTGGATTAATAGCAATTCGGGTTATCGATTTTGCATCGAATAAATTGGCATAAGGAGTGGTTGTCCATTTGCTTGTTGCATCATATTTGCTTACTCCAAAAGTGTCTAAAGGGTACGGATTGTAAAAGACGCTGTAATCGCCATATGCAGCCCATAGTCCAGTAGAAAAAGATTGGACAGCAAAAATTTTATTTCTATCAGGGCCGTTTGGTGTTATGTTTTCGAAAACGGTCGGATTGTTTATAGAAGCGGTAAAAACACCATTTTCGCGTGTTCCTATATATACTTTAGTATTGATTACAGTGGCGCACGTAAAATTAGCAGCTATATTTGGAATAGAGGTAACGTGTAAAACTTCTACTAACTGTTCGTTATACAAATAAACATGATTTTGTGTAGTTACAATAAAATAACCATTACTAGATCTAGCGTCAATAGGAGTTTGAAGGTAAGAAGTTAATAGGTTGGGGGTGTTCCCCGTAAATTTATATTGTCCGTTACTCAGATTATTGGCTACTAGCTCGTTTCCAACTTTGTCAATACTGGACCAAGTTCCTGCTGCAAACATAGTCCATTGGTTAAAGTCAATTAAATTAGGACTTGTAATAGGTGCTTTTTGAATACCATAACCATTTGTAACAGCATAAATAAATCCGTTATAGACCGTTGTTTGCAAAATTTCTATATTAGAACCTCCAGCTCCTATAAAATAAGTATCACCAAATTCTAAAAGATTTAAATCGTAAACAGAAATGCCAAAATCGGTAGACACATAAATTTTTCCATTATATTCCATAAAATGGTTGATTTTCTTTTTATTGGGCGGAACCGATGGTTTGTTTACGATGTCAACAACGTTAAGCATTGATCCGTCAATATCGTTGACAACAATGAGCAATCCGTCGTTGTGTCCAATTAGTGTTTTTTGATAGGTTGGGCTATGGTAAATTTGAGAAATGTTTTGTCCCGACAATCCTTCAATGGTAGAAACGGTTGTTGCTTCGTTGGTATTTGTGTTTTTTTTGAAATACGCATTTTCGGCAGCAGCATAAATTTGTGTTGTACTTTGTGAAATATCGTTAATGGCATTATAAGAAAAGTAGCCTTTCCATAGTTTGTTATCTTGGGAGTATCCAAAAACCGAAACGAATAATAATGTTGTATAAAAGAAAATGTTTTTCATCTGAAAAATTTAGATGGTACAAATATAGTATAAAAACGTTTTTATTTTGGTTTTAATATGTTTGTGTATAAAAAAAGTGCCCGTATAAACGAGCACTTTTAAAATTATTATAAAAAGGAACTATTAAACAACTCCTTGACCTAACATAGCATCGGCAACTTTTACGAAACCAGCAATGTTTGCTCCTTTTACGTAATCTACATAGCCATTTCCGTCAGAACCATATTGTACACATGCTTCGTGAATGTCTTTCATAATTCTTTTTAATCTGTCGTCAACTTCTTCTGAAGTCCAGCTTAAACGTAAAGAGTTTTGAGACATTTCAAGACCTGAAGTGGCAACACCACCAGCGTTAGATGCTTTTCCTGGAGCGAATAATATTTTTGCATTTTGGAAAACAGTAACCGCTTCTGGAGTAGAAGGCATATTTGCTCCTTCAGCCACACAGATACATCCGTTTGCTACAAGGGTTTTAGCTTCTTCTTCGTTTAGTTCGTTTTGAGTTGCACAAGGTAATGCAATGTCACATTTTACGTCCCAAGGACGTTTTCCTGCAATATATTTAGCATTTGGATATTTTGTTACATAATCAGAAATTCTTCCGTAGTTTACGTTTTTGATTTCCATAACGTAAGCCAATTTTTCAGCATCAATACCCGCTTCATCATAGATATAACCAGAAGAATCTGACATGGTTACTACTTTTCCGCCTAATTGAGTTGCTTTTTCTGTAGCATATTGTGCCACATTTCCAGAACCAGAAACTACAACAGTTTTACCTTCGAAGCTTTGTCCTTTAGTTTTAAGCATGCTGTGTGCAAAATATACATCACCGTAACCAGTAGCTTCTGGACGAATTAATGATCCTCCAAAAGAAATTCCTTTACCTGTTAAAACTCCAGTAAATTCGTTTCTAATTCTTTTGTATTGACCAAACATATAACCTACTTCTCTTCCTCCTACACCAATATCTCCAGCAGGAACGTCAGTGTCAGAACCAATATGTTTGCATAATTCTGTCATAAATGCTTGACAAAACTTCATAATTTCATTGTCCGATTTTCCTTTTGGATCGAAATCAGCACCACCTTTTCCTCCACCCATTGGTAAAGTAGTCAAACTGTTTTTGAAAGTTTGCTCGAAGGCTAAAAATTTAAGGATACTTAAATTTACAGAAGGGTGAAAACGAATTCCTCCCTTGTATGGTCCGATAGCAGAACTCATCTGAATACGGTAACCTCTGTTTACTTGAGTTCTTCCAGCATCATCTAACCAAACTACTCTAAACATGATAACACGTTCAGCTTCTACCATTCTTTCCAAAAGCATTTTGCCTTCGTATTTTTTGTTTTTTTCAATAAAAGGAATTACTGTTTCAGCAACTTCTTTAACCGCCTGCATAAACTCAGGCTCATTTGGATTTCTTTTACCTACTGCTTGTATAAAAGCATCAATACTTTGTGACATGATTTATAGATTATGAACGTTTAAGAAAACGTTTTCGTTACAAGATGCAAATATACATTTTATAAAAATATAGCCAAGTATTTTTTTTAATTAAACAAGAATTCGAATTTAATTAAAAAAAAGTTAATTTTTTTTTGAAATGTTTGAGGTTTTCATATATTTGTCGCATAATGAATTAAAT